>CAKVBG010000074.1 GCA_934725345.1 uncultured Eubacteriales bacterium | reverse complement strand
TCTTGGAGTGCATCGTATGCTTTTTCAATTTCAGGATTTTCGTGTGCAAGCATTTCCATCTCCTCCTGATTGTTTGTTTTTATGAAGCGAAGCCAATCCCACAGGTTGGTTCCATCATCGGCTTTAGGTAATTTCTTGAGTTCGAGCAAGTCAATTTCTAAAAGGTCTGTGAACATAGAATTATCTTTCTCATCACGCATACTATACTTATGGAAATATCTGCTATCATTAGTTAAGTTATGCTCTGCGGCAATTATTATACTCACGCTTTTTTTGATATCTTTATACTTGAATCCTTCACAGCTCTGATCTTTAATCATATTAGCTAGATACACAATAATTCTTTGCTCTAAAATAGGAGAACGTTTAACTTGCATTTCAACGTCAATTACATGGGATTTCGTTTTGACCTTTATATCTAAAATGTACTCTCCGCCAAGTGGCGAACCTTTTGTTGTATGAGTATCTAAAAATTCCAAATCCTCAAATTATTCATCCGGGATATTCAAAATACATTTCAAAAAATCAGCCATACAACTTTTGTTTCGGGTAAAAATTTCTTTGAAAACTTTATCATTAGTTTTGCTTAACAGCTCACGTTTTGCTCCACCCATTTTAGTTACCTTCCTTTTATACATTATATTATATTATATCACATCTTTTAAATTATTCAAAAGTTATATTTTATATGTGACTTCTTTCAAATTATGAGTAAATTAAGTTGAGAGTAAATCGAGTACGTCAATATTATAATTGATTCAATGAATGTAAAAATACTCAGAAATCTATGCAAAGCAGAAACAATTTAAACCGATAGTACTGTTCACCATACACTTTGCAAAATACCATTCCTTTATATTTTTGATTAATTTATCAGCTAATCTTTTATGATTGTTATATTTTTTGTTATTAAAACTACCGTCGATATAAATACCAATTTCAACCGAATATTTATGATAATATCTTCCCATGTGATTAAACTCTATCCGGCTATATTCTTTCAAACTTTTGAATATTTTATAATCTGATAGAATAAAATCTTTGCAAAATATTTTTTTCAGCTCTGAATTTATTTCATCAAAATCTATGTACCGGGCTAAACACAATCCGTCATTTTGACAATAGTTTAAACTATAATACGGTCTTAAATTTTTTAGCCCTATTTTTTGGGAGCTATAAAAATTTAGCTTACGGTGAAAGTATTGAAATGGAAGTTTATTCTCATGAAGGAGAAAAATCCAGATTTCAAGCCTTAAATGGAGACGTTTCATTCCCTGCACTTGTCCGCAAAAAATACCCAATTACTTCTCAAGTTATATCAGGTGGTTTTGCTTGTGATTATCGTGCATTAAGTATTGGTGATATGAGGCACGAAAATGAATGTATGGAACAAATTCGTGTTGACATAAGAAATAAAGCTGTAAAGTATGTTATCGAAAAAATTTATCAGAGAATCAAAGAAGCTGAAGGAATAAAATATACTGTTGAAGCTTCTGGAATTACTAAAACCGCTCTCGATAACGTAATTAAAAATATACGCAGATTTGGAAAAGTATCTTTGG
This sequence comes from uncultured Eubacteriales bacterium, assembly GCA_934725345.1. Classification (GTDB taxonomy): domain Bacteria; phylum Bacillota; class Clostridia; order Oscillospirales; family Acutalibacteraceae; genus UMGS1491. The sequence continues at coordinate 2,904 of CAKVBG010000074.1, read as the reverse complement.
TCGGAGATTATTCTGTTGTTTCGCAAGTAAATGACCTTGCGCCATTTACAAGTACAAGCCCTAACTTTACAGGATTATCAGACGCAGCCATGGAAGAAATAAGAAAAACAGGACTTCTTAATTTCTATAATGGTTGTGTTGTTTTGGAGATGCCCAATGCTTTTGATGTAACTCAAATTGTGGACGGAAATTCGGGTAAAAACTTCGCAACAATTCTCCCTGAAGGACTTTCATTTGTTATTCCAAACGGAATAAATTCACCTATTCAATCATTCACAAGAGGCGGTATTACGTCATTTACCGGAAATGATGTCGCAACAGGGCAAATTTTATCTCGCTTTGACTTAGAAATTGCCACTGATGTTGCCAAAGGTCACGAATATAAGATAGGAATAATAAAAGATTCCAATTTATCTTAAAGGAGGCTAACTCGTGATAGATATTAATAAAAAAGTAACACTTAAAAACCTTACAAATTGGGATTTAACTTTTAAACGCATAAACTCCTTGGGTGATGTAATAATTCCCCCAAATGGTAAATTCACCATGCTTGCAGAAGAAGTAATGTCACAAATTTATAACAATAATCGTTTATTTGTAGGTGATGACGGAAAAGGCTCTCACGCAAGGATCTTTATTGAAGATGAAGATATAAGACTTGAAGCGGAATTTGAAAACAAACAAAGTAAAAAAGGACAAGATGTTTTAACTGATGAAAAGTTAAAAGAATTATTTGGTCTTAAAACACTTACTTCATTTAAGAAAAATGTTCAAGAAAAAATAAAATCACAAGCCGAAAAATCTAAAGTAATTGAATATGCTAAAACTATCAAATTAAACGACCATGATAAAATTGAATTTCTTGAAAAATATACTGGATATAAACTAGGTAATTTTTAATGAGTACGTCATATCTTGATGTTTTAAAAGTTTTTCATTCGCTTTTAAAATCTAAAATCGAAATTGATGAACAATTGGAGTATCAATGGTTTCTCAATGCTCTTGCAGACTATGAATTGGAAATTTCAAGTCTTGATTATTTGGATAATCAAAAAATTTTTACGAATACTTTATCTCGTCAAATTATCAGGACTTTGGGGCTTTTCATGTATGTAAATTATTTAACACAGGAACTTAGCAGAGTTATGAAGCTTAATGGAATTATCGGAAAAGATATTTCTTTAACGGGTATGGACGCAACTAAAAGAGTAACGACTCAAGAACTGGAAAGTTAAAAATTATACGCAGAAAAATTACTTCATAAGCAAAAACAACATTGTTTTGTATGAGGTAAAATGCCTAAAGAGTGGTATTTAATGACAAAACCTCTTTTTAATAGTGGATACGAAAAGGAGGAATTTGAAAATTATGCAAAAGACGGTTTTTCTGAACTTCTCGAATCGTTCATTTCAAATGATGTGTCTATCTGTAAAACAAATGATTTTAGTAAATCTGAAATTACAAAAGCAATCATTCAAAATGTAACCACCGATAGCGATTATAATGATTTTATACGTCAAATTTTAGTACTTATCGGAAGTATTAAGGCTGGGTATTATGTTAAATACAACGGTTTTTACTGGCTTACTAAAGATATTGTTGATAACAATAAAATTTACGAAAAATCTATAATGTTTCATTGCAATTACAATCTTAGATTCATTTCTGATATTTCCGAAAAAATTGTTAATTACCCGGTTTACATGAAAAATGCAACTCAATATAATTCGGGTGAAAGTGCAAGAGAAATAGAAACTATTGGTTCATCTAAATTTTTAATTTATATACCATATAATCAAGAAACAATTAAAATAAATCATGGAAAAAGATTCTTAATTGATAGAAACACTCATAATCCTACCGCTTTTGAGGTTACACAAGTTGATACAATTTCATACAACTATGATGATAAAGCTGGAGTAATTCGTATAACAGTTGTTGAGAACCAATTTAACAGCAAAACTGACAATAAAGACTTAATGGTTGCAGATTATTACAAACAAGAAAATTCGGAAAGTTGGATTTAATGTACCTAGATGAACTATCAAAATACAAAATAGAAATTATGAAAAGACTTTGTTTAGACACTAAAATACAAAGTCTTATTTTATTGCCAGAATCCCCAAAAAGCGGTAAAGAAATGATGTATAAAAATATTTTTCCGTATGCTTTTGTACCCGATACTGTGGTAAATTCAACCACATTTATATGTTTCGATTTAGAAATTCAAAGAGTTGAAAATAGAACTTTTAAAGAGGATTATTTACACCACGAAGGACAAATTCGTATTGATGCAATGAACTTAATCGAAGGTAAGTCGCAAGAATTTTACAATAATCTTATGCGATATAATATTGATTATGGTGACGGTATGACTTCTACTGTAATTGGTGCTTGGAATAATGCTTATTCTGCTTTAAGTAGGTTTAATTCAGGTCAAATAAATGTAGCAAATACTTTAGGAGCAATTTGAGGTCAAATATCAGGGATAACGTCTCAAATTGAAAGTGCAAACAAAGCTATGAATAATCTTGGAAACACTTCAAGAGAAACTGCTAAAGCACTAAATTTATCTGCAAGAGAATATAAAAACGTTAATAATGAGGAGAAAACAAGTGAAATTACCAGGCTTCAAAGACTTATAGAACAAGTAAGTACACAAAGAGGTGCAGAACCTTCTCTTGGCTATTATAGACGCAAATTATACGATTTAAGAGGTTATACAAGCGGTACTCTTTCGTCAAAAAAAGGTTTAGCAACCGTTGATGAAAACGGAAAGGAAATTATTTTAGATAAATCCGCTCCGGGAAGATACAGACTTATGAATGAAGGAGATGTTGTATTTTCTCATGAAGCTACTAAAAAATTATGGGATTTTGCAAATAGCCCTAATAACTTTGTAGG
>CAKVBG010000073.1 GCA_934725345.1 uncultured Eubacteriales bacterium | reverse complement strand
GTATATGGTTAAATAAAATTATAATGTGCGTGGTAAGTCTTTTTTTCCTGGGAGTGGCGGCTGCGTTCAATATGAAAGCAGCTCTTGGTGCGGACCCGATAACTGTTTTCTATGAAGGACTAAGCAGTTGCCTAAAACTCAATATTGGTTGGACAATTAATGTTTTGAATTTTTTCTTGATAATTGCAGTACTCTTTCTAGATCGTAAATATATAAATTTAGGAACCATAATATATTTAGCAACATTAGGACCGTTTGTGAATTTGGGAATAAGCATATATAATTTGTGTGGATTTCCTGAAGATTTTTTCAGTAGACTGATAGTATCACTGGGAGGATGTGTGCTGGCGTTTTTCGGAATAAGTTTGTTCATAGTTGCAAAAATCGGAATAGACCCTTGGACGGCGCTAGCAATCATCACTAGTGAAAAGCTTAACAAAAAATTTGATATTGTAAAAGTCGTGATGGACGTTTTAACTCTAGTAGTTGGTATCCTAATGGGTGGAAAGTTTGGAATAATAACCATAATTTGTGCAGTTTTAGGTGGGCCTGCAATTCAAAAAATTTCAGAACTTCTTGACAAGGTCATTCAAAACATGATAAAATCCATGTATAAAGATCAAGTTAAAGAATAACGAAGCACGGTAGGTGATAAAGTTATAATTTTTGATTGATTTTGGCGAAAAATTAGGTTTATTTGTTGAAACATGAAAAATTCAAAATTATTTTATTAGAAGGTGGTGATTAAAGGTCGTACAAATTGCAACTAGGATTGTTCGACCTTTTAATTTATGGCAAATTTACCCACTCCTCACATTTCCGCCAAAGAGGGCGAAATTGCAAAAAATGTTTTAATGCCTGGAGATCCGTTGCGAGCAAAGTATATTGCTGAAAATTTTCTCCAAGACGCCGTGTGCGTGAATAAAGTTAGAAATATGCTTGGTTTTACTGGAAAGTATAAAGGCAAGACCGTATCCGTGATGGGTAGTGGAATGGGCATGGCATCAATAGGCATTTATTCCTATGAACTTTTTAGTTTCTATGATGTTGATAATATCATCAGGATTGGTAGTGCAGGGGCAATATCAGACAAAATTAATTTAAGAGATATAGTTATGGCGATGGGAGCTTGTACGGATTCGAATTACGGTATTCAGTATAGGCTAAACGGAAGTTTTGCACCCATCGCCAATTTTGATATGTTAAAACGTGCTAAAGAGTGCGCTGAAAAATTAGATATAAATGCTTTTGTGGGCAACATTTACTCCACAGACGTATTTTATAGTGAACTAGATGTATTACATACTTGGAAGAAAATGGGGGTTTTAGCGGTTGAAATGGAAGCTGCAGCACTGTATATGAATGCTGCTAAGCTTGGCAAAAATGCTTTATGTATGTTAACTATTTCGGATCTCCCATTAAAAGGAGAGTCCTTATCTTCAAGTGAAAGAGAAAAAGGATTCAACAAAATGGTTGAAATTGCATTGGAAACCAGTGTGAGTTAGTATTTATTAACTACGTGAGATTCACGTTCTAAATTGGAGGAAATCATGAAAAAAGTAATTTCTAGGATATTTTTACTGCTGGGTTGCGCTATAGGGGTGTGTTTTATTGCTTTAATTGTTAAAACAGGCATGCTAATAGCCAAAGGCGCTGTGAATGATAATAGATTTTTCGTGGCAATGGTTACGGATGGCGGTGGAATAAACGACCAATCATTTCAGGAGTCAGCGTGGAAAGGACTTCAGAAATTTTCTAAAAACACTGGAGCGAAAGTAGGATACGTTGAATGCCAACAAGCTTCAGATTACGGTGTTAACTTCGATAAACTCGCCGATGAAAATGCAAATTTAATGTGGGGTATCGGATACAAATTAGCAGACCCTGTGGAATTAGCATCTAAAATAAACCCGGAATTGAATTATGCCATTGCAGATTATTCATTTGGAGAAAATGCCCCGAGCAATGTTACTTCTGTGACGTTTCGTGCAGAAGAATCTTCGTTCCTAGTAGGATACATAGCCGGTATGACAACTAAAACAAATCAAGTTGGATTTATTGGTGGTATGAGAGGTTTAGTAATTGACCAATTCGAGTATGGATACAAAGCAGGTGTTGCGTATGCAGCAAAAGAACTTGGTAAGAATATTTCAGTCAAAGTGCAGTATGCAGAAAGCTTTAGTGATTCCGCAAAAGGAAAAGCAATTGCAATGAAAATGTTTGATGAATGTGATGTTATCTTCCATGCTGCTGGAGGTGCAGGAGTTGGAGTTATTGAAGCAGCAAAAGAAAAAGGTACATATGCTATTGGCGCCGATATGGATCAATCATTTTTAGCTCCCAAGAACGTTTTAACATCTGCGGTAAAAGACGTTGGAAAAGCAGTTGAAATGATTTCCACACGCTTAGCAAATGGTGAAAATATTGGGGGAAGCAACTATTCTTATGGTATCAAGGAAGGATGCGTTGGAATACCGGAGGATAATCCTAATGTTTCAGAAAACGTTTTGAAAGCGGTTAGAAAAATTGAGAATAAAATTAAAGAGGGAAACATCACCCCGCCTCACAACCCATCAACTTATGAAGAATTTATCAATAAAATAAATTAATTATTTGGAAGGAGGATACTCTTGGAAATTAGTAAAGATTATGCGGTGCAAATGCGAGGAATTACTAAAATTTTTAATAACCGCAAAGCATTAGATGCAGTGGATTTGGATGTTAAAAAAGGTGAAACTCATGCTATACTCGGTGAAAACGGTGCTGGGAAGAGTACTTTAATGAACATACTGTATGGACTTTATTCAGCAGATGCAGGAGAAGTGTATTTAAACGGTGAGCTTGTTAATATTACAAAGCCTAGTTCTGCTATCCAGCACGGAATAGGAATGGTTCATCAGCATTTTATGTTGATTGAAAAATTTACTGTTATGCAAAATATCATTCTAGGTAACGAGACAACAGATAAATTTGGAATTATAAACACTAGAAAAGCTAAAAAGAAAATTTTAGAAATAATTTCTAGATATGGCATGAAAGTAGATTTGAAAAAAAGAGTTAGAAATATATCTGTTGGGATGCAACAAAAAGTTGAAATTTTAAAAGCTTTGTATAGAGGTGCAGAAGTTTTAATTTTAGACGAACCAACCGCTGTGCTTACTCCTTATGAGATAGACGAACTTATGAATATAATTGAAAGTCTAAAAAAAGACGGAAAAACTATAATTATAATTACTCATAAGCTCAAAGAAATTAAAAAATCTTCCAAAGACTGTACTATCATTCGAAAAGGCAAATTTGTGGATAGAGTTAGTGTTCAGGAAGAAAGCGAACAAAGTCTTGCGGAGAAAATGGTGGGTAGAAAAGTTAAGTTATCAGTAGAGAAGACTCCTGCTGTTCCGGGTGACGTTGTTTTCAAGATAGAAAATCTATGTGCTAAATCCGAACGTGGATTAGAGGCTGTTAAGAATTTTAGTGTTTCTCTTCGCCGTGGCGAGATATATGGTCTTGCAGGCATAGAAGGCAATGGTCAAAAAGAGCTCTTAGAGGCCATCTTGAGCAAAAAGACTGCTGATTCCGGAAAAATTATAATTAATGGTAAAGAGATTCAAAACACTACTGTAAGAAATGTTTTGGACAGTAAAATTTCAATAATACACGAGGATAGACATAAAGATGGTTCGGTTTTATCTATGTCCGTAGCGGATAATGCTATCTTGGATAACTACAGAAGAAAGCCAATGTGCGTTAATGGTTTCTTGAACTACGAAGAAAGAGATAAATTCACGGATTTTCTCATAAAAGAATACGATGTAAGACCTGTGGATTGCAAGCATACGAAAATAAGGAATCTTTCGGGTGGTAACCAGCAAAAATTAATAATCGGACGCGAAATTTCCAATAATCCCGATTTACTAATTGCCGTTCAACCTACTAGAGGACTAGATGTTGGAGCAATTGAGTATGTACACAAAATACTGGTTAAGCTACGTGACCAAGGAAAAGCAATATTCTTAATATCTTTAGAGTTAGATGAAATACTCGACCTTTCCGATAAAATTGGCGTTATTTATGATGGTTCATTGGTAGGGGAGTTTAGTCAAGACGAAGCAAACGAGCATAATGTTGGTCTTTTAATGGCAGGAGGAAAAAGTAATGATTCAAAAAATAGCTAAGTTTTTAAAGACTCCTTTTGCATGCACATTAATTGCTGTAATATGTGGGTTTATGGTGGCTTGTGGTATTTTACTTATCACCGGATACAGTGCAAGCCAGTCGTTAGCGATAATGGTAAATTCTATATTTTCAAGGCCGAAATTTATAGTGAATGTAATTCTCAAAAGTACGCCCATCATCTTAACTTCTCTTAGTGTTGCATTTGCTTTCAAAGCAGGGCTGTTCAACATTGGAGCTGAGGGGCAGTACATAGTTTCCACGGTTTTTGCAACTATAGTAGGTATTGTCTGTGATTTTCCACCTGTAGTGCAAATTCCCCTGGTGATTTTATCTGGCGTGGCTGCGGGCGCTATTTTTGGAGGACTAG
>CAKVBG010000072.1 GCA_934725345.1 uncultured Eubacteriales bacterium | reverse complement strand
AAGATATGACCTTAGTGCTTTCGAGAGAGAATATGATTCGATTAGCAAATGAAATTAAAGATGATTCAGGATATACACTAAAAAAACGTTTACTTGATTCACTTATCGAACTCATGGATCGTTATGATATTCCTAGAGAATATACAGTATTATATGCCAATAAAATTTTATTCACTATTTTAAACCAGTTGCCGGAAGTGGCGCCTAAAAAATATGATAGATATTTTCAAAGCGAATGGAGAGAAGAGCAGGAAAAGACATTAAACGAGATCAAACAAAAAATAGATAAGGTAAATAATGAACTAACACTTTATAAAAGTAAATCAATTTCTATTGAATCAGCAGACCAATTGGACATAAGAATTAGAAAGCAAACGATTAGTCCACGTATTGGAATAGAATTTTTTGATATCGATGATGAGAATTTTAAAGAAGCTTTTAATGCTCAAAAAGATGAAGAGATAATATGCGTACGTGCAAAGTGTAGGGAAGAAGCAATATATTGTATTGTTAACGAACTTTGGAGAAATGCTGAAAAAAGAGCTATATTCGTTGTTAAAAGCTTAGAAGATTGGGATAAATTATCGCAATCTTCTTCGACGGGCAATATTTATATTCCTTGGTTTTGGGCTGAAGAAATATGTGCAATAGAAAAGAATACAAATATTTTTATATTTACTGATGGACTCCCTTCTTTTTCACGGAAAGAGATTATTTTAAGATCAAGAACTTTTGAAACTATTTGTAATGCTTTAGCACGGGCAGGGATGGGACTAAATGAAGCAAGTGAACTTGTAAATGAAACACATGGATTGTATATCCCAATGAAAAAGAAAATATTCAATGGGCAGGTTTTAAAAAAACCAGAGTGGATTAATAAACTGCCTAGAGAAATCAAACAAACTGCGTTGCTTGTTGGGCAGTGGACGGATTTGGAGGGAGATCAAGAAATTATTTCAAATTTAAGCAAAATGAAATATGAGGATTTCGTTGATGCTATTATACCATTTTCAGATGGTGAGGATCCATTTATCCATATCGTAAAAAGTAATGGGAACAGAGCTTTTTATCTAGCGAGTGTTGAAAACACGTGGGAATATATAGATGTGCCATATGATGATAACATATGGGAATTGTTCAAAAAATTATTTGTGGAGGTGTTAAATGAATCTGAAAGATTATTTATATATACACCTCAGGAACGCATGATTGCTCAGTTTAAAGGAGAACGTCTTTTCTGGTCTTCTACGATCCGAAATGGCATGATTCGAAGTTTGATTATGAAAGCATACTATAAGAATGATTATAATTTTCAGGTATCTTTGGATGAATTAGTAGATAGATTATTGAGCTATGTACAGAATGAGGATCAGTGGAAATATTTATCTAATTTTTTTGTGGATTTGTGTGAAGTTGCACCTAAAACAATAATAAATAGATTGTTTAAGGAATTTGACGAGCCAACAGGTCTGATGAAATTGTTTAATACACAAACGTCGGATTTCATACTGGGAAAGAATTATTATATTGATATACTTTTTGGAGTAGATGAATTTCTTGTTCAGGATGAATATGTAGCCAAAGGATTTGAGTGGTTATTGAAACTTGATGATCAATCATTTGAATATAAAAGTAACTCCCCTAAAGATACTATAGAGAAAGTATTGTGTACTTGGTGTAATTTTTCTGTATATAAATCGGTTGAGGAAAAAGTTTTTGCCGCAAAAAAAGCGCTTGAAATTGATCGAAATGCTTGGAATTATGTTTTTGAAGCATTACCGACAAACAATAGAAGCATATTGGGAGAAATTCACAAACCCAAATATCGTTCACATATTGAGACGAGTAGGGTTACTGTTCAAGAAATGAAGGAAAATGTTGAACAATATGTTTTGCTACTTATAGAATGGGCCGATTTTAGACCAGAAAGATGGGGAAAATTGCTAGAGATAGCGGATGAATTACCAGATAAACTTTTTGAAAAAATATTTTCTTCGTTGTTATATCAAGTGTCACAAATGTCTGATCATGAACAGGCGGAATTAAAGAAGCAGATTCGTCATTTAATCTACAAACACCGATATTTTGCCTCGGCTTCATGGGCGATGAGTGAAGAAAAAGTAAAACGCTATGAGATACTGCTAGATGAAATAGCTATAGCTATTCCTGAATACGAGTATGCATATTTATTTGAACTTAATAGAGATACAATACTATTAAATCCTGTCCCTTATGATAATGAAGGGAAACGAAATATAAATGAAGACAAGAAGGAAGAAATATTAAGGCGTGAGATTGCAGAATTTAAAGAAAAAAGGTTGGATTTAACCATTCTGGCAAAAGAATGTTCGCTAGATAGTAATTCCAATTTGGGTAGATACTTGGCTATATATGATAATGAGCAAGATTTCAATCAAAAAGTTTTTGAAATCCTTTTTGAGGTGCAAAATTCTAAGCGAATGGCAATGGACTATTGCCAAGGAATGTATTTAAAAGATAATAATGTATTTGAAAAAGTTATGTCCAGAAAAGAAGAATTAGCATTTGATGATAAATTCATTGTAGCACTATATCGTATTCAGGCCGAAAATTCGAAGGATATTCCGCTGATTGATTCCGCAAATGACAAAATCAAAACCCTTTTTTGGAGGGACAAAAGTGTATATATTGCAAATAATTTTGAGTGGGCTTTGGCAGAGTGTAAAAAATATGGTACAGTTCCAAATTATATTGAGTTGCTATACCGGGCCTATAGAAATTGCAAATTCAATAATGAGTCTTTATATAGTTATATGATTGACATTCACAAAATGCCATATGATAGTCAGGCTGAGAACATCCAATTCTATCTATCAGAGTTGTTAAGACCGCTGCAAGAGGAGTATATTATTATTCCTGAAAAAGCTCAGAAATTGGTTGAAATAGAAATTAATTTCTTTAGTATATTGAATTGGGAGGATATGAAGTGTTTTCAAAATGAGATTAAGAGAACACCAGAGACATATGCAGAAATAGCTTCAATCATTTTTAAGAAGGATGATGCCGAAAAAATAGAAGAACGTACGGAAGAGCAAAACAAATTTGTAAATGCTATTTATCGTCTATATGACATGGCTCATTTCTGCCCAGCAGAAATAAATGGTACGGTTGATTTAATGGATTTAGATAGCTGGGTGAATGATTTCAGAAAACTTTTATCGAGAAATCATCAGTTGAGTTTATTTGGCTATTTGCTGGGACGATTATGGGCATATTCTCCTGTAGGAAAAGATAATCTTTACCCGTGTGAGGCTGTAAGAGAAATAATAGAAAAATATGACGATGAGAGTATGGTTTCAGAATATAAGGTGTCAATGTTTAATGAGAGAGGTATATTTAGTCCTTCCGCTGGTAGAGAGGAAAGAGCAATAGCCGAAAGGTATAAGAATACTGCCGATTGTTTTAAATTTAGATATCCCAAAACTGCTGAAATATTTTATAGTATGTATAGACGTTATATTGTTGAGGCAGAGGAAGAAAGAACTAGATCTGAAAATGGGCATTTCTAATATAGTTGTGCCTAATAAAAACAATAAAATTTATGGAGATTTTGGAGTTTATGTACTACAGAATAGACACAGGTATGGAGAAATGCTATGAGAAGTTACTGCTTGTATAATGAAAAATATCTGGATATAGCAGATATTTATGAGGTTATAGATGGTAAACAAATTAATATACCTGAGAAACTAAAAGAATACCGAAAGTTGAGTGATACTCATAGAGACCTTAAGTGCCCATGTGGATGCGGAGAAATAGTAGTTTTGGTGGCTGGATCGGTACGCAGACAACATTTTCGATTGTTAAAAAGATTTGAAAATACAAATTGCAAATATGAAGAGGAAAATGAATTATCTATTAAATCAAAAATAGCACTTAAATGTTGGATGTCTAAGAATTTGCCTCAAGTTAGAAATGAAGTAACATATCGTGTGCCAATAAATGAATTAACAGATAATAATAGAAGATATGAAATATCTATTTATTCCAGAGATTATAATTTCGGGATTGTATATTACAGATTATCAAGTAATATAGTGGACGAAAAAATTAAACTGCAAACGGAGTATTTAGAAACTAAGATTTTGTATGTTACTGCTGCTGAAAATGAGTATAACGATGATCAATATCCAGAGCATTTGATGAAAATTCAGGAGAGACAAGGTTATTGTTTTTATTTGGATATGGAACCGGATATGCTTTATCAGGAAATACGGGCTAGAGTATGTATTTATATACAGAATTATAAAAGGTATTGGAAGAGCGTACCGGTTTGTGAAGGAAGACTGGATCAATATGAGATAGATCGGAAGTGTAATATTCTTTTTGATGGGAGAAAGCTTATTGATCTTGTACAGGAAACAAAAAACAAATATCAAAAGGAACAAGAGGATATACTAGAGCAGATAAGAATAGAGAAAGAACGAGCAGCGAAAGAAGAACTAGAACGGCAAGAACAAATAAGAAAAGTAAATGAGGAGAGAGAACGGCGTCTACAGGAAGAAAGGGAACAACAAGAAGAGAGAAAACGCAAGCGGGATATTGAGAAAGCGCAGGAGAATGCAAAAAGACAAAAAGAAGAAAAGGCTCGTAAAGCGCAGAAACAAAAAAAGTTTTTAAGTGAATATCCGAAGTTTGCAGTAGTATATAAT
>CAKVBG010000071.1 GCA_934725345.1 uncultured Eubacteriales bacterium | reverse complement strand
TTCCTCGAATGCTGGTTGATATATAATAACTATATTTTTTTGAGGCAACATACTGCGTAAAACAGAAGCTTCTGCAACATCTGCTACTGCTAAATATTTACTACTTTGAAACACATTTGAGATAATTTCGGAACCTGCACCGTAAGCATTAGCTTTCACCATTGGCATCACTTCAATTTCACTACCAACCGCTTTCATAATTTGAAAATAATTGTATTTCACCGCATTGACATCAACGTAAAGCTTAGTGTGGCTATACTGATGGAGTTTATCTCCTGTTTGAGCGCTTAAATCACCGTAGGATTTCAAAAACTCATACACAGTTTCCATTTTCATTCCCCTGGAACCTTTTATGAGGATAACATCCCCTTTTTTTATTTTTCCTAAAGAAATATAATTTTTTAAATTCTGTATCAATTCATTTTTAGTCTTTGAACAAGCGCAGTGCCGGGGCATACCTGCTTTAAAATCTTCATAATTCTCTCCTGCAAAAAACACATAATCAAGCTGCTGAAGCGCACAAAAGCGCCCCAACTCATGGTGTTCTTTTTTGCTAAATTCTCCTAACTCTAAAATCTGACCCAACACTGCTATTTTATTTCCATTATCGTTATATTGAGATAGTGTCTCTATGGCTTTTTTGCAGGAATCCGGACTTGAATTATAGTAATCCTTAATGACTGTTATCCCGTTTATATTAACAATTTCCATTCTCATTGGAGAAGGGGTGAATTTACTGAGTCTTTCCAAACTTTTATCAATTTCAATTCCTAATTCCAAACCGCAAGCAATTGCGAATAGTGCATCTTGAACGTTTTGAGTTCCTCCTACGGGTAACATTGATTTGTATTCATAATCTTTATATTTTACAGTGAAATATGTGACTCCACCCATTTGCTTTATATCGCAAGCATGCAGATATTCTTGCTTTCCAACAAATATGGTTTTGAAATTAGGAAAGTTTAAATTTTTTAAAAATGAGTCTTCTCCGTTTAAAATCAAAGTTCCTGTGGGTTTTAAACCATCCAAAATTTCAAGTTTTGCAGAGAGTATATTTTCCTGAGAACCTAAATTTCCTATATGAGCTTTACCTATGTTCGTTATGACCGCTATATCTGGTTTAGCTATTTTTGAAAGTTGGCTTATTTCTTCAAGATTATTCATACCCATCTCTAAAACTGCAAAATCAAAACTATCATTTATTTCGAGGATACTTTTCGGAAGACCAATTTCATTGTTATAGTTTTTGTCAGTAAAAAACACCTTGTATTTGCTTGAAAGCACAGTAGCTATCATATTTTTAGTAGTGGTTTTGCCATTGCTGCCCGTCACTCCTATGATTTTAGTTTTCAAACTGTTTCGGTAATAGGAAGCCAAATTTTGAAAAGCGGTTAAGGTGTTGTCTACCTTCAAAATAGGGATACTGCAGTTTTCAACTTCTTCAGAGCAAACAACTGCACACGCCCCTTTTTTAACAGCTACAGGAATAAAATCATGACCGTCAAAATTTTTGCCTTTCAAAGCAAAATATAAATCGCCTTTTTGGATAGTTCTTGTATCGGTGCTAACTGTTGAAACTTGAGTTTCATCTTGATAGTTAGATATTGCGTTTATTGCTTTGATTATTTCTTTTAATTTCATTGGTTGCATTTAAATTTACCTCTTTCTTATATTTTTTTCATAAATAAATTAAACAAACACCTTCTCAAAAGTATCAGAAAGTGTTTGAAAGCTTTGCTTTACCGTGAAATTATTTTTTCTAAAAATTCAAGAGGGCTCATAGCAGGTGTTTCTTTACCTACTTGTTGGAATAAAACAGTTGAAGGCGTGAGTGCGGGCAAAGTATTTATTTCAATTATAATTATTTCCCCTGTTGTGCTGTTAACAAAAACATCAATACGGCAATAGTCCTTGATTCCAATCCTTTCACACAACTTTTCCGTATCTCTCTTTAAATTTTCTACTAATTCGGAACTTATTATGTATTCCGGAGGAGGCGTAATATTAACTCCTGTTCCGCCTTGGAATTTTTCCTCTAAGCTAAGCACACCGGAGTCTGCTATAGTGATACTAGGGTTAAGTGCATGATAAACTCCCTTTTTTTCAAGAACTCCGATTGTTAGTTCTACCCATCCTACGGGTTTAGAATAAACAAGTTTACCATTTGAAATTGAAATCTTATCTACTTCTATGTACTCCTCAAATATGAGGTGCGTATTATGAACTCCAAGCGTCACCGGACCGCTATGCATTTTAAAAGTGCCTTCTGGAGCAGTATCTATTTTGTTTATGAAAAAGTCCAGATATTTTTTTAGTTCCTGTTCGTCTGTTAGAATCACAACTCCTGTAGAGCAGCCGTCCTGCCTGGGTTTAACAACAATTCTATCGCATTTCAAAGTATTAACTAAGTTCTTCCAATATACTTTTACATCTTCTCTTTGGATAGTTTCAATAAGCTCCCTTACAGAAAAAGTCAACTTACGAGCAGTTCTAAAATTAGGTAACTGCAAAGAGTCTACCACTTCTCCGGTTTTGTATTTATCCATACACAACTTTGAAGCAGCTGAGCCTGAACCGTTAAACAAAAGTTCATTATCCTCTAGGATTTTTTGGATACTTCCATTTTCTCCAAATCCTCCATGGAGGCCCAAGAATACATAAGCATCTTGATTCTTAGAATCTTTAATGAATTCAGCCAGTGTAACGTAATCAGGAGTAGAATTTAAGTCAAGGCCCAATTCTTCTCTCACGATTTGCACTAAACTTTTTTCATTTTTAAGTTCTTTACGGGTTTTGTCTTGATAGATTATTTCTTCTACAGTGTGATTTAAAATAATATCGTATGAAAGCGGTAAAACTTTAAATTCATTATCTTGAGCCGTTAGCAGATACGGATGCGGTTCATATAAATTGGAATTCAAAAGCTTAAGCCAAACATTCGAGCCGCTCATCAAAGAAATTTGACGCTCCGAGGTTATTCCTCCAAGAAGTATGTTAACACGTTTCTTCTGAGATTTTTCCTTACTTAAATCATCCGGCAAATTCAAACCTTGGCGTTTAGCTGAACTTGAAAGTATGTAATTCAAAATACTTTTATGCGTAAATCCAACCTTAGCCCCCTGTTGGAATAAAAAACTGTTTTGCTCCATACCGGAAATGGGATTGAAGTCTGAAAAATAAACATCACCGTTTTTAAGAACCCAACCGTCAATCCTAACGAAATCTTTTGCGCCAATAAGTTTAAACAGTTGCTCAGACTCTCCACGAATTTTTTGAATTAATTCTCTAGAAAACCTTGGAGGATTATAGTAATGAGTTTCATTGGTTGGAAGATACTTGCGACGAGTCGTAAAGAAACAGTTTTCATCAGAAGCCTTCTTGTGATTTTCCTGAACCACATCTCTTGATAAAACTTCGCTTTGACCTTTAACTTCTATTTCAGTTGGAATCAATGCTACGGGTTTGCCCTCGGGATTTTGTAAAATTAAAACTGTAAATTCCCTACCCTCACAAAAAGCCTCTATTAGAACTTCACCATAAGTCTCAAGCTGCAAGCGGCACTTGCTCAGGCAATCCTCAACGTCTCCTGCGCAAACCACTCCGAATGAAGATCCACCCTTTATCGGTTTGATAACAGTTTTTTTGAGCTTATTAACGGAATAAAATTCATTAATTTTGCTCTCAAGTTCGTTTTCGTGCTCATTTAAAATTAACTTCGGTATAGACTTAAACCCATACTTCTGAAGAATCAAGTTTTCAGCATTCGCTTTGTTGTACATCTTCTCACAGGCCTCTGAACCAGATGCCACAAAAGGAATATTATTTTCCTCGAAAATTTTTTGAATAGTCCCGTCTTCCCCGTAAACACCATGAATTACCGGTACGACTAAATCCGCTTCTTTAAGTGCACTTAAAAATTCATTGTCTGTGAGTTTTTTACTCTCAGTGGTTAGTTTAAAATCGAAATCACTGGTGGTATTCGAATAAAGAAAAGTTTTGTCCACAAAGTATTTGTCTAAGTTTATATCGATGAATATAACTTTTATGTCAACCTCTTTTGAACTACCTACGTTATCGTAAAAAGATCTTACAGAATTAAGGGAGATACCCCTTTCCAAAGATGGTCCCCCGCAAACCAAAAGCAAATTAAACAAATAAATTTCCCCTTTACATCTAAAAATTTACTGACCATTTTCGCCTTCTAATGCTAATTTATATTAAATCACATAAAAAAATATATTTCAAACTTTTTGATGTCAATAAATTATAAACTAAGATTTCATTTATTAATGTATTTTCACAGTTTCGGTTTTCTATAAGATCCTGGTATATCATTTAAACCAAACTCAAGTATAAAATTGGAATTAATTTAAAAAGATGACTTACATGCTATTTAAAAGCACGAGTGTATTTTAAGGCTATCAAACAAAAGGGTCTATTTTTCTTATTTTTAAAAGATTGTTTTATACTATTTTCAAGAAACTCTATATTATTTTCATTAAACTCGAATATCCGCAAATTAGGAAAAACCCTATGTATGTCAGTTAGGAACGTCATTTTTACTCCTTGAAAATAGCAATAAGCACATCCTTCTACTGAAACATTACTGTCTTTCAAATAATTTAGTATATCCTTAAGAAACTGAACTGTTGCAACAGGGTACTCCAAAAACCATATCCCTTTTTCATGGGATACAATAGTTATACCACTTAAATTTGAGTTCGCACAACATTTTAGATTTTTTACTAACTGCTTTGAAAAGCCTAACTCAAATTGAGAATCTCTTACCTCAATATTTTGGATACCATTTTCCTGCAGCACGTGAATTAAAT
>CAKVBG010000070.1 GCA_934725345.1 uncultured Eubacteriales bacterium | reverse complement strand
TGGTACGCCCGGAGGGATTCGAACCCCCGACCTTTTGGTTCGTAGCCAAACACTCTATCCAGCTGAGCTACGGGCGCTCAATGCTTGTATTGTATCACTATATAATGTAAAGGTCAAGAAGAAATAGAAAATAATTTTAGATTTTTTTTATCAATATTATACGATTTTTCATCTTTAATCCGGAAAATAATCAGATTGACTACAATATAAATTAATGATAAAATTTAATAGGTTTATTTTAAACTAATCCTTGCCTCAATACTTAATTTAAATTGAGGCCATCAGTCCAAGAGGAGGTGTTACAATCATGACAGAAGCTATGAGTTCATATGAATTCGTTTTAGCAGTGTCTGTGAAATTGGGAGAAAAAACTGAAGAAATCATTGAGAAATTCAAAAGTTTGATTGAATCCAATGCTAAACTCACTGACGTTTCAAGATGGGGAAAGAAAAAATTTGCTTATCCCGTAGCAAAAGAAACTGAAGGAGAATACGTTTTATTCACATTTGAAAGCGATTCAAAGTTCCCCAATGAATTAGACAGGATCAGCCGCATAACAGACGGCGTTTTGAGATCATTGATAGTTAAAAAATCAGCTTAAGGAAAGGTGTTGTGAGCTATTGAACGTTGTGGCTTTAATGGGCAGATTAACTGCTGACCCTGAATTAAAACATACTCCAAATGATATCTCAGTTACGTCCTTTTCCATTGCTGTAAACAGAAGATTTGCTAAACCAGGCGAAGAGCGACAGGCTGATTTCATTAACATAGTGGCTTGGAGAAATACCGCTGATTTCATATGTAAATTCTTCAAAAAAGGCCAAATGATCGCAATCGATGGTTCAATACAGACACGTAGCTATCAAGATAAGGACGGAAATAAGCGGACAGCTTTTGAAGTTGTGGCAAATAATGCCTATTTTACAGAGTCCAAAAAAAGTGGAGGCGCTCCTTTAGTTTCTGAGACTCCTAAGGCACCAGCTGAAGAAACCAAAATGGAATTTTCCCCATACGTGAATGGTTCTGCTGATGACTTCCAAACTGTTGAATCCGACGAAGACTTACCATTTTAAAAAAATATTTTAATTGAAAAAGGAGTGAAATGAATGCCTGAGAAAATCGAAAAAACCGAAAGAACAGAAAGACGCGATTCTAAACCTAGAAGAACAAGAAGAAAAGTTTGCAGCTTCTGTATGGATAAATCTCATGCCCCAATCGACTACAAAGATTATGCAAAATTAAGACGTTTCATATCAGAACGTGCAAAAATTCTTCCTCGCAGAATAACTGGAACTTGCACAAAGCACCAGCGTTATTTAACAACGGCTATTAAGCGTGCTCGCTGCTTGGCCCTTTTACCATATACTCATGACTAATTTCAGATAATTTAGATTATAGAGTCTAAATTTTAACAGACCCCATTTCAACACGGGGTCTGTCTTTTTAAGTTTAATTTTTCAATTTTTGCTCTAATTTATTTATTTCATCCGTTAACTCGGATGGGAAGCGTTCTCCAAGACCGCTAAAGAATTGTTTGATATCTTTCACTTCTGTTTGCCATTCTGAAGTATCAATGCTTAAAGTGGATTTTAAATCTTCCAAAGAAACATCTGTTTCATCAAGATTTATATCTTTTTCATAAGGCAAAAGTCCGATAGCAGTTTCTTTGGCTTCTACTTCATTCTCACAACGTTTTAAAATCCAGTCCAAAATCCTAATATTATCCCCGAATCCCGGCCAAATAAATTCTCCTTGTTCATTGACTCTAAACCAGTTTACTCCGAATATTTTGGGTGCATTATCGCTAAGTAGACTACCCATTTCTATCCAATGCTTGAAATAATCGCAGATATTGTATCCGCAGAAAGGCTTCATCGCCATCGGATTATGCGTAAGCACGCCCAGAGCTCCAGTTGAGGCAGCAGTGCTCTCGGAAGAAATCGAAGCACCTACGAACACACCATGATTCCAGTCTCTAGTCTCATAAACAAGCGGAACTGTTCCGGCACGGCGTCCACCGAAGATAATTGCAGAAATCGGCACTCCGATCGGGTTATCAAACTCAGGGCTTAGATATGGGCAATTTTTAGCAGGAGCTGTAAATCTGCTGTTTCCATGCGCACCTTTTTCTTTTGAAGTCTTTCCATTCCAAGGATTGCCCTTCCAATCTACTGCGTGCTCAGGAGGATTATTATCCATTCCCTCCCACCAAACAGTGTTATTATCTAAATTGTGAACAACATTAGTGAAAATAGTATTTTTGGAAATAGAGGCAAATGCATTCGGATTTGATTTTTTGCTGGTTCCGGGTGCTACTCCGAAAAATCCATTTTCAGGATTGATTGCCCAAAGGCGCCCGTCGTCACCTATACGAAGCCAAGCGATATCATCACCTACACACCAAACTTTGTATCCTTTTTTTCTGTAAATTTCTGGTGGAATTAACATTGCAAGGTTGGTTTTACCGCACGCCGATGGAAATGCTGCACAAATATATTTGGTTTCTTTGCCTGGACGCTCAATTCCAAGTATGAGCATATGTTCAGCTAGCCATTTTTCATTTCTGCCCATGAAAGAAGCTATCCTTAAAGCAAAACATTTCTTGCCAAGCAAAACATTTCCACCATACCCCGAATTGACCGAAATTATAGTCTTATCTTGCGGAAAATGGCACACATACCTTTGCTCTTCATCAATATCGCAGGAGCAGTGAAGTCCTCTAACCCAATTATCACTGTTGCCGATATGATTAAACACTTCCTTAGTCACTCTCGTCATGATTGCCATATTCAAAACTGTATAAATAGAGTCTGTTAACTCTACCCCAAATTTTGAAAACTCAGAATTAAGCATCCCCATAGCATACGGTATAACATACATGGTTTTGCCTTTGTAGCTGTCCTTAGCAATGCCATAGAGCTTCTTATACGCAAATTCAGGTTCCCACCAATTATTAGTGTTTCCGGCTTCCTCTTTTGTGTTAGTACAGATATACGTCCTATCTTCAGCACGAGCAACATCGTTAGGAGCACTTCTATGAAGATAACATCCAGGGTGTATTTCAGGGTTCAGTTTAATAATTTGACCGTTTTCACAGGCCTCTTTACGCAATTGTTCAAGTTGTTTTTCAGAACCATCAATCCAGACTACTGCATCCGGTTTAACAATCTCCTTCATTTTTTCTATCCAGTCCAATATATACTTATTAGTGGTCATTAAAATAATTCTCTCCTTATTAAAATTAATTATGTAGATTCCCCGCAGCACAGCTGCTCTTTATATTTCTAAGCACCTCTCAAATTGAATGTTTAAAATCTAATGTCTAATTTCGGCTCCCAAAATTATATCACATTTATTTTGAAAAATCACTATGCTCCAAACTTGCTTTTTTAACTATTGACAATTTTATGCTCCTAAGTGATAATGAGGGCATAAGTTTTGGTGAATAATTAACGTTTAAGTCATTTTTGAAGAATATATTTGAGTCAAAGTCTGTAAACATTATAACATCACTCTTAAATATCTTGGGAAAGGTACAAAGTAAGTCTACTCACAAAACGACTTTACTTCTCTGATTATTATATGTTGAGTCGAAATAATTTGTAGCTTACGGGTTTCATATTATGATAACAAAAAAATTTATATGGATAGAAAAAAACGGAATGCATGCACGTCCCGCCGGGAAAATAACTTCTGAAGCATCAAAGTATGAGTCTGAAATAACTATTTCAACTTCAGAGTCATCAGCAAATGCTAAAAGTATTTTTTCAATGATGGGACTAAAACTGAAAGAAGGATCAAAATTTAATTTGAATATAAACGGTCAAGATGAAAAAGTGGCAGAAGAAAATATATCAAAGCTGTTGGTCGACGAGCTTGCAAAAGAAATAACTGAGTGATACGAACTGGTTTAGTCTAAGAAATTCACTGTAAACTTTCATAAGGAGAGTAATAAATGATAGTTTTAAAAGGAATAGGCGTATACGACGGTATATCAATCGGCTCCATTAAAATAAAAAATTCCGAAAAACAAAACTTCAAAAAACACAGCGTAATCGACTCAAACACTGAATTAAAACGATATCAGTCTGCTAAACAAAAGGCTATTGAATACACAAAAGAACTGTATCAAAAGGTGTATTCTGAATATGGCAAAGAAGAAGCTGAAATTTTTAAATCTCATGAACTAATGCTAAACGATAATGATTTCAACCAAACTATAACTCAATTCATATCTCAAGAGAATCTGTGTGCTGAATGTGCTGTAGAAAAGACCGCTGAAAAGTTCTCTGAATTTTTTTTAAATATGGATAGCCCCTACATGCAATGCCGCGCCAGTGACGTTAAAGATATCTCAATTTGTATTCTTAAATACCTAAGCAATGATATCGAAACCAAAAGCACAGCTCAAGATTTAAATTCAGTTATTTTGATGGCTAAAGATTTAGTCCCCAGTGAAGTTTCATTCTTGAAAGAACAAAATGTTAAAGGCGTAATTTTAGAAGAAGGTTCAGCTTACTCACATGCCTCTATCCTTCTAAAAGCTATGAAAATACCAAGCGTGATAGGCATAAAAAATCCATCAGGTGAATCGCTTAAAGGAAAACTTGCCATTTTGGATGGCTTTAGCGGAACCATCTATCTCGACCCCGACGAACAAACTTTAAAAATTTTTGAAAACAAACTGTTAGAACATCAAACTTTACTTTCGGATTTGAATAATCAAAAAGGTAAGTCAAGCGTAACCTTAGATGGCAAACGGATAAAACTCTATGCCAATATGAATAACCCTCAAGAAATCGACGCACTTTTAGAAAACGACCCCGAAGGCATAGGTCTTGTGCGCAGTGAATTCATATACTTGAACCGCTCAAGTTTTCCGACCGAATCCGAACAGGTTGAAATATATAAAAAAATCTTACAAAAAATGAACGGTAAAGAGG
>CAKVBG010000069.1 GCA_934725345.1 uncultured Eubacteriales bacterium | reverse complement strand
CAAATATCATTCTGTTTTCCACGATCTTTTGATTCTTTTTACCGATCCTCACAAGATTTTTTGTTACAATTGCATTCCACAATTTGGAAAACAAATATAAGAGTGTACCCAAAAAACCGACTTTTCTCAGCTTTTTATACAGTGCATTCATATTGATCCCTCTGTTTCTATAAATTTAAATAGGCTAACAACCGCCCACAATAATCATTCGTTCTGTTATGCATCAGATTCATCAGACTCTGGCGCATATCTCTATAGATATCTGACTCTTGCACAATATCGTCTAAAAACTTCAAAAGTTCTTCTGCTTTTCTGACATGATATCCCGGCATATACTGAAGCGGATCGGCAAATACAAATCCTCTGTTTTTCCGATATGTCTCGTAGTCCTCCAAAAGAAAAGCAATAGGTTTGTCACAGAGCATATAGTCTACCGCAACCGAAGAATAATCCGTCACAAGCGCATCTGTCTGCCCCAAAAGTTCATAAAGCTGAATCCCGGCCATTTCCAGATCCGATTCCTGAATAAACTGCACACATGTCAGTTGTTCCTCTACCACTTCTGTTTCCATCATATGATGTTTGATCAGGAGCAAAATACGGCGCTGTCTGCACCAATGATTCAACTGTTTCATCTGCTTTCTGTCATGGATAAACGGAAGTCCATAACGTCCCAGTTCAATATGCTCCGCAAAGCGGGAATCTTCTGTTTTTCGATACGTAGGCATCCATATGATAACCTTGTCTGTACTCGTCTGTGCCTTCTTTTCGGTCAGGAAATGCCTTACACGATCACAAGGAGACAATAGCAGATCATAACGCGGATATCCCAGTGTCAGGAGCTTTTCCTTTTCACATGCAAAGAAAGCAGCTTTGCTCTCTATAAACAATTTTCCCGGAACCAGACAATAGTCAAAACAGATATGCTCACTTTGTCCTTTAGCTGCCTTATAACCACAACCATGCCATAAATTGATCCAGCGCTGTCCGTGTGGCTTATAAAAAATCTGATACAGGCTGTGGGTAAAGAAAATCGTACCTGCGCGCCACGCCGCGAGTGTTGCCCGCATCGTATAACGTTCTGAATAGCGGGTAGTACGTCTGATAAAGGTAACTGTCTTTCCGGCATATGCCTCATATTTCCCAGGATCTTCCACCAGCCAGACAATCTTATACTTTTCAGGCATCTTTTCCTGCATATAGGAAAAAAGCACTCTGGCATTGTCCGAGAAATCCGGTTTACCCTCAAAAAGGATCACACCCGGATCTGCCTGTCTGCAAAAATGCCGAAGAACAGAATAGGTCTTTTTACACAGGCATATATAACCTTCGCGACCAGCATGATACAGCCTTTCCCTATTCCATTTCGTTTAAAATGTGTCTGCAAATACCCCATTACTGCTTTCCAATCTATTTGTCCATAAAAGCATCATAAGCGTCCATGACTTCCTCTGTTTCTCCATACATACGGATTTCTCCATCGTGCAGCCATAAAACCTTATTACACAGCTTCCGGATCGTATCGCTACTGTGAGAAACAATGATAACTGTCCGGTTATCATCCTGAATCAGTTCTTTCATCTTTTTAAAGCTTTTCTTTTTAAACTTAGCATCCCCGACACTCAGCACCTCATCAATCAACATAATATCCGTTTCCAGATTTGCTGTAATGGAAAATGCCAACTTAGAATACATACCACTGGAATAAGTTTTAACAGGCATATCAATAAATTTCCCAAGTCCTGCAAATTCAATAATATCTTCCATTTTGGCACGAACTTCCTCTTCCGTGAAACCAAGAAGCATACCTGACAGCAAAATATTTTCCCGACCTGTCAGTTGTTTTTGAAAGCCAACACCGATTGATAAAAGAGAAACTGAATTTCCTTTCAGATCAATCGTACCCTCATCCGGTGAAAAAATACCGGCAATCGACTTCAACATAGTAGACTTACCGCTGCCATTTTTCCCGACAATTCCAAGGATCTCTCCTTTTTCCACTTCAAAAGTAACACCTCTTACAGCTTCAAACACTTCTGTCTTTGATTTTTTCAGGGAAAACAGGCTTTTCTTAATAGAGAAAGCCTTGATACAACGATATCTGATATGCAGATTATTGACTGCAATTGCACATTCCTTTGCCATAACTAAATCACCTTTACGTAACTGTTTTCATATTTATAGATCACTTTGATTCCGATCCAGGAAACTGCCAGTCCGATCAGAAGCCATACAAGCAAAAGCAGATACATCGGTTTTGTATCATACAGCATGACATCCCGCATATTGGAGATAATAAGTGCTACCGGGTTGCATTTTAAAAGAATAGCCCCATAAATCCCATGGACTCTCTTTCCAATAGAATAAAAAATACCGGAAAGATAAAATACAAGTCGTAAAAATACATTTACAAGATTCGCAAGATCTTCCACAAATACACCAAAGTGCATTACAATGACGGAAACTGCAAATGTGATCACCAAAAGGATCAACAGCAGTGGAAAAAAACACAGGATCTTAAAGCTGACCGGAACTCTGTATAATGCCATGATCACAAGCACAAGCGCAAAGCTGATCATCATCTTGAATCCGTTTACCAGCATCCTCTGCAAGATCAGAAAGTATTTGGGAATATATACCTTACTGACAATAGAACTGTTACTTTTTACCATTTTAACACTTGCATTTACTGTTTTACTGAAAAAATTCCAAACAGATAGTCCCACAAAAACAAATGCAGCAAAATATTTTTCAGATTTACCGAATACTATAATAGATACAAAACTGTATACGCACATAAAAAGCAATGGATCCAATATCCACCAGAGCCAGTTCAGATAAGAGGTTGATACCTCTGACTTCAATTCAGACTTGGCTGCATATACGGTATATTTATGATATTTTTTGACATCTTCTATTAATTTAGCCATTTTTTATCCTTTCCTGCGTCATTATCCCATATAGTGTAGCAGTCGGCTTTTTATTTGTCAATCTTGGCACATTTGGCCGTATTTACTTCACGACAACCGTTTTAACAGAACTATAGCCGGAATAAAAGCAGATTCCATTTACTTTCTTATAGCTTCTCATTTTTACATAATACGTTTGCCCGCTTTTTAGATTTTTGATTTTGGCAGAAACAGTTTTATTTTTTTTGATAGTCTTTACTTTTGTATAAGGTCCTTTTCTTCCTGTTGCAATTGCAATCTCATATCCTGCCACGGATTTGTTCTTTTTCCACTGCAGTTTCATCCCGCCTGTTGTTGCTGTTGCCTTTTTGATCTTTGTTTTTGCTACTTTGGGTGCATTTGTCATAACACCTTTTTTATTAAATTTATACTTCTTGCCATTTTTTACGTAGGTTTTATTTGTCTGGATCTTACCTGTCTTTGTGACATAATAATATTTTCCGTTAATTTCACAGATTGGGTTCTTTGCAGTACCCACAACCAGACAAGAAGTATCATCAAAATAGTATTTCTCTTTGGCGATCGTTTTAAATCCGGTATAAAGAACACCGTCCTTACCCGCATAATGTTTCTTTTTCTGTGGATCAAAAAACCATGTATTCTTTTTCAGATCGCCACCGTTTCCAAACTGATAGTATTTACCATCTACATACTGGATTCCACTTGAACGGTATCCTGTCTGCGGATCCAGATAGAAAGTGGTTCCGTTTATCTTATGGATACCTGTATACATTTCTCCGGTTTTTTCCTCGTAATAACGCATTCCATAACTGGTTTTACCAGTCATATATTTGACCCAGCCATTATAGACAACTTTATTACCCTGTTTTATATAATTTCCCTTTTCCAGACAACCACCATTTCCAAAATAATATTTCTTTCCATCTATTTCCTGCAGTCCGGTTACAGGCTTTCCATCTTTTCCCAAATAATAATAATCATATTTTTCATATACACCGTCTGCTCCATACAACTTTACCCAGCCTGTAAACACTTCTCCCGCCTGATTATTCTCATTTAGTTTCTGCATCGTAATACCAGAAGTTGTCACATGATAAAGCAGCGTCTGCCCCTCATCACCAGTCAGATAACAGATACCATATTGCTGTGCTGTCTCTCTTGCCTTTCTGGTCACACGATACTGCATTCCATTAGAGTCTGTCAGATAATTAGTTGCCTGCGTTGACTCTCCAAAGGAATAGGTCGGTTGTACACACGCCAGAAATTCAGGTGTATTACCGGATGCATACGCATGATGTGACAATTTAAAAATATCAGCTTTTAATGCATTTCCGTATTGTTTCACCAAGAGTGCTTCTTCCTCATCCTGACAATCACCACAAGTCAGATATGTATATCCCGCACAGGTAAACTTTGTGATCAGAGAATTGTTATTCTCATAATCTCCCGTGTCAGCCGCATCTTTATTTGCAGGATTCTTTGGCCGTTTCAGTTTTTCTGTACTGACAGGTCCAAGCACCTCTGCCTTTGCTGCACCAACCGTAAAAGTATCACCTGCCTTCAAATAATGAATGGCTTCCGATGCACTTTTTTCTGTATTGTGTTTTTCGTAAAGAGAGACAAATTTCTCATAATTCCAGCTATGATCTACCGGTTTCGCGAGATTCTGATCGGGAAGATATACATGATCGATCTGAAAGTCGCTATTGATTCTTTCATAGCCGTTACCATCTTCCAATCCCCCTGTGTGGTCAGAATGTGTATGACTGATATAAAGAGAAAGATGTGTCACCCCCAGACTGTTTAAAAGTGCTTTGATCCTTGGATATGCATCTTTTGTACCAAGATCCATAAGAAGATATTCTCCATTGGATTCCAGCAATACACAATCTCCCCTTTTTTCTCCGATATAAACCGCGTACAGTTTCATACCATCATCGGTTGCTGTCGCATTCACAAGTTCTTCTGCATCCAGTTCTTCCTGCTCATCTGACAATTCCTCCGCATCCACATCTTCTGTGCCTGCATCATTGGCCGATATTTCCGCTGACGCATCCGTCACAACTGTATTATCAGATATTGTTTCCTCTGTTGCCTGTACTGTCTGTACACTTCCCAACAGGCTGAACACAAGCACTGCTACTACGATCCAGGATATTCTCTTATTCATTTAATCACCCTTTACCTTTCTCCAAATTCTCTCTGCATTTTCTCCATCATTATATACATTTACAACTTTATTAACCCTCTCCCTCTGTAGC
>CAKVBG010000068.1 GCA_934725345.1 uncultured Eubacteriales bacterium | reverse complement strand
GGGATACTATATGGTCTAGCTTGTGGGCTTGGAATGTTTTCAATAATTTTCATAGGAGGAATTATAGTTTCAAACAGTGAAATGACTTTGTTTTTACTGTGGAAAGCAATTGCAATTATTCTTTCTGGATGTTTGGGAGGGATAATTGGAGTCAATAAAAGTTAGAGTAAATTTCATCAATTTGGATAAATATTTGGCGTTTGAAATATTTTTATAAAAATAAGTTGACATTTTTTATAGATATAGTATAATAAACTTGGTAACCTCAAAGGTTGCCAAAAATTCAAAGGGTTAGGAGTGTTGTACTATGAAAGAGAACAAAAGAGATTTAAGTAAAGAAGATTTAGATAACGTATCTGGAGGACTTAGAGCAGTTGAACTCAAGGACGGCGGATATGTTGTTATTTCTGACGATGCTAAAATTTATGACTTAGTTGAAAAATCTCCGGATGAAATTCCCAAAATAAAAATAAAGAAACCACATAGGAAGCCCCCTAGATGTCCGGAGCCTCGTATATTGCCTGCTCCTCCAGGAGGACCACCAGTAGAGGATGTTTTACCACCTCCAGAACTTTCGGATTAATTAGATATTATTCAAAAAATCCACTAGATACTCTATCTAGTGGTTATATTATTTTATAAACTTAAGGGGGTCTTGTCTGATTTTATTTACACGAATTTCAAAGTGTAGATGAGGTCCGGTAGATTGTCCAGTGCTTCCAACCTTAGCTATAACATCACCTTGTCCAACTTCTTGTTTTTCTTTCACACTTATACTTTCACAGTGTGCATACAAAGTTTGAGTTCCATCATGGTGCTGAATTATTAAATGATTACCATATCCTCTATTTCCCTTAGAAACTTTCTCAATTGCCCCGGCTTTAGCTGCAACAATTTCTTTTTTATAAACACCCGGCCACGCGATGTCAATGCCATAGTGATATCCACCATCTCTAGGACCAAAATAACTAGTTATATTTTTAGTAAATGGTACAGGCCAGATATATTCTTCTTGTTTTGTTCCAATGGAAATTATCTTTGAAATGGGCTTTAGTGTTATTTCAGATGAAAGCTGTTTTCTATCAATTTCTCTACCATTTTGATATTGAACTTCATACTTTACACATTCCTCACCGTCAACACCTTCTTGAACAGTGATTTGAGTGCCTTTTTTGGAATCGGGGTCTTGTGTTTCGATAGTTTCAAAAGGTAGCTTATTTATTTGGTTTTCTGTGCAAACAACTTTGATGTGCAGTAAATCTTCAGTTACTAGAACTTGTAGCTTGTCTCCGCAACATATGCTATCTTTATTGGTTTTGTTATTAAGTCCAAGTAGAGCTGCAGGCTGCATACCAAATTTTTCGGCAATGCTCACGACAGAATCATTTTCGGTTACTGTGTAATTAGTAGTTTTTTGTTTGGAACTACACAGAATATCTTTCAATTTTTTTGAGTCACAAATTTTTTCAGATGAAAAAATGCCCTTTTTTATTTCTATTTTATCTTCGAATTCAGCTATAGCATTTTTGTCTTTGTAATTGGACTGACTTTCTTCCAGAATTTGATTTAGTACGGTGTGTATGCTTTCCTCGGATTCTCCAACTGCGATAAGTTTACCCTCGATATATACTCCCCACGCTGAGTTTACGATATCATTTGATTTCTCTATGATTTTTTCTTTCACTACTTCAGGGTGTTTACAACATTCTTCTTTGTTGACGGTAGTAAGTTTTATTTTAGTGTTAACTTTTTCCATTTTGGACTTTTCTTGGGGTGTGATTTGACTTCTTATGAGATTTTCGGCTTCTTCATATACTTTTTCATTTGAGATAGTAGCAATTTCTTGACCTTCATATTCAAGTGCTAAACCGTAATTTTGATTATTCCAGTAAACCACTGTAGTCATAAATAGTAAGAGAGTGGAAAGGGGAACCGAGATTTTTTTACTTATCAATTTTTTATTTTTTGTCTCGCCAGATTTTGATGATTTGCAACGAAAACACATCTTTTAAATTATCCTCCTATAGTTTTCTAGAGGGCATACAATTCCAAAAAAAGTTACATATCTGAACACTTCTTAAATAATTATAACAAAAAATTACAGACAATCAACAAGTTGGTTTCAAGTTTGTTTAGAATAAACCTATTATTTTTTTAGCATTATAAAATTATGTAGACATTGCACTTTTAAAATGAGTTGTTGAAGATATTGTCCTATGATGCTATAATTCAAGTAGTTTTTAAACTATGAGGTTAAATCTATCCGATTGAGGAAATATTTTTAAATGGAGGAAGCAAAGTATTAT
This sequence comes from uncultured Eubacteriales bacterium, assembly GCA_934725345.1. Taxonomy (GTDB): domain Bacteria; phylum Bacillota; class Clostridia; order Oscillospirales; family Acutalibacteraceae; genus UMGS1491. Next base: position 2,889 of record CAKVBG010000068.1, on the reverse strand, counting down.
GGTTTTAGAAAACAAGTATCGCACAGAGTACTGTGGAAAAGTTAGTCAAGAGATGATAGGAAAGAAAATTCGCTTAGCTGGTTGGGTTGAAAATATTCGCGACCACGGTGGAATTACCTTCGTTGATTTGAGGGATCACTACGGCTGCGTACAGGTTGTTTTTAACGATTCAAATGCTGTAAAAAATCTTTCTAGAGAGAGTGCTGTATCTGTTTTTGGAGAAGTAGCAAAACGCTCGGAGGAAAACATCAATCCTAAGCTCGCAACGGGTATGATAGAACTAAAATGTGAGAGCATGGAAATAGTTGGGAAATGTAACTCCATGTTGCCCTTTGAAGTTACTGACTCCTTAGAAACTAAAGAAGAACTCAGACTTAAGTATCGCTTTTTAGATTTGAGAAATCCGAAAGTCCATAACAGAATTACACTTCGTTCAGATATACTTCACTTCTTAAGAAATAAAATGCATGATTTAGGATTCACCGAAATTCAAACTCCTTTACTTTCAGCGTCATCTCCAGAAGGTGCTCGTGATTATTTGATTCCAAGCAGAAAGCACAGTGGTAAATTTTACGCTTTGCCTCAGGCACCGCAGATATTTAAGCAATTACTCATGGTTTCTGGCTTTGATAGATATTTTCAGATAGCACCATGTTTCCGCGACGAAGATGCCCGTGCAGACAGGTCTCCTGGAGAATTTTATCAATTGGATTTTGAGATGTCCTTTGCAACTCAAGAGGACGTATTCAAAGTTTCAGAAGATATTATCTACGACACATTTACTAAATTTTCAAACAAAAAAGTTTCACCTAAACCTTTCCCTAGAATTTCCTATTCTCAAGCAATGTTAGAATTTGGTTCGGATAAACCTGATTTGCGTAACCCTTTGAGAATAGTCGACGTAACTGAAGTTTTTGAAGGTTCAGGATTTGCAGCATTTGAGGGCAAAACAATAAGAGCTATATGCGTTCCTGACTGCGCTTCACAGCCCAGAAAATTCTTTGATAAAATGCAGGATTTTGCTCTAAGCATTGGTATGAAGGGCCTTGGGTATGTTAAAGTAGGAGAAAATTTGGAACTAAGCGGTCCAATAAACAAGTTTATCCCTGAAGATAAACGTGAAGTTCTTGCAAAGATTTGCAAAATTTCAAGTGGAGCGGTTGTATATTTCATTGCAGATACAAAAAAAGCTGCTGCAAAGTTTGCCGGACAAATCAGAACTGAACTCGCTAACCGTTTAAATTTAATTGATACAGATAGAATAGAATTTTGCTTTGTGGTAGATTTCCCCATGTATGAGCTAGATGAAGAAACCAACACCATAATATTCACTCATAATCCATTTTCGATGCCTCAAGGTGGGCTGGATGCACTAGTGAATAAAAATCCTTTGGATATTCTAGCTTATCAGTACGACCTTGTTTGCAATGGAATAGAGCTTTCTTCTGGAGCGGTTAGAAATCATGATAGAGAAATAATGCTCAAAGCATTTGAAATTGCAGGATATACCGAGGAAGACATCAAAGAAAAATTCTCTGCTCTTTACAATGCTTTCCAATACGGAGCACCTCCTCATGCAGGAATGGCACCGGGTCTTGATAGGATGATAATGATTTTATCTGAAGAGGAAAATATACGTGAAATTATTGCTTTCCCGATGAATAGTAATGCTCAGGACGTAATGCTGGGATCTCCGAGTGAAGTTAGCGAGCAGCAACTAAGAGAAGTTCATATAAAGCTCAGAGGACAACAAAAATAAAATACGGAGGGTTTTGCGTGATTACTAAAAAAGATGTTATTAACATTTCAAATCTTTCCAAGCTGTATCTAGATGATTCTGAAATAGAAACTTCCATAAAAGATATGTCATCAATGGTAGAGTTTGTAAGCCAAATTAATTCAGTAGAAGTACCTTCGGAGTTTTGCCAAAACGAAATAAATGATCTATCTAATGCCTTTCATGTTGATGAAGTTGTAGAGTCTTTCCCACGAGAAGAAATTTTAAAAAACGCCCATGGAGGCAAGGATGGCTTCTTCTACGTAGAAAAATCCAAGTAAATTACAACAAATGTTCAAACCAAGGAGTGTATGTAAATGAGCATGAGTAAATCCGTTATAAAACGCTTAAATAAGTCTCTTTCAGAAAAAGAATTTTCCTGCCGGGAACTTACTCAAAACTATTTAAACGAGATAGAAAAAAGCCCTTTGAATGCTTATGTTACAGTTTGTAAAGAGGCGGCTTTAAAAACTGCGGATAAAGTAGATGGAAAAATAAGTTCAGGGAGTGATTTGGGGCTTCTCGAAGGAATTCCCATGACACTTAAAGATAATATCTCAACTAAAAACATTGAAACCACCTGTTGTTCTAAAATTCTTAAGGGTTATGTGCCAATATACAATGCCAGTGTATGGGATACACTTCAAAGCGAAAATGCGGTTCTTTTAGGTAAAACCAACATGGACGAGTTTGCTATGGGGTCTTCTTGTGAAACCTCTTGTATAGGTGGAGCTAAAAATCCTCATAATTTAAATCATGTTTCCGGAGGAAGTTCAGGGGGAGTTGCTTCAGCGGTTGGTGGAAATATAGCTCCTTATGGTCTAGGCTCGGATACTGGTGGATCGGTGCGTCAGCCTGCGAGTTTTTGCGGTGTGGTTGGTCTTAAACCTACGTATGGTAGTGTATCTCGATATGGACTGATTGCCTATGCTTCAAGTTTAGACCAAATAGGACCTATTGCTAAGACCACAGAAGATGTTTCAATAGTATTCGATGCAATTGCTAAGTACGACCCAAAAGATTCAACTTCAAATCCGAAGGTAAAATTTAATACCCAGGAAAAACTTAGCCAGGAAATTAAGAATCTAAAAATTGGGATACCACTTCAGTAC
>CAKVBG010000067.1 GCA_934725345.1 uncultured Eubacteriales bacterium | reverse complement strand
AGGCCATGGAAGGTTGGGTATAAATCCTAAGGACGCCGCAAATTTTGCACATAAACTAAAGGAAATGAAAAATCTTGAAGTTGACGGAATTTTTATGCACTACGCCACCGCAGACACCGAAGATGAAGAGAGCTTACAATTCACTGAAAAGCAAACTAATATTTTTAAGCAGGCCGTGGAAGAGTTTGAAAAAGTATACGGAACAGTTAAATACAAGCACGCGTGTGCAGGTGCAGCAATTTTTAATCCGAAGGCGTGTAGGTTTAATATGGTACGACCCGGATATCTCCTTTATGGATATCATCCCGGAGAAATTACTAAACATCATATAGATTTAAAACCGTCTCTAAAGCTTGTGTCAAAAATTCTACAAATCAGAGAGGTGGAAAAAGGAACTTCCATCAGTTATGGCAGAAAATTTATAACTTCAAGAAAAAGTAGGATAGCAACCGTTTCTATTGGCTACTCCGATGGTATACCGCGAAAATTATTTGATGTAAAAAACGAAAAGAATGGGTGTTTTGTGGTAAATGGTCAAAGAGCGCCTATAGTAGGTACTATTTGCATGGACCTCGCTATGATAGATATCACAGACATTGCAGGAGAGATAAAAGTTGGGGATGAAGTAGCTATTTTCGATAATATAAATGTTACAATAGAGGAAATGGCTGAAATCTGCGGTACAATAGGATATGAAATAATTGCTCAAATTCAAGAAAAGGCCGAAAGAATAGAAGTATTTTGAGAAAGTTATCCATTTGACGGACATCCTTTTTGATAATATAATGGGCTTGATTAAAATAAACTACTTTAAATAAAAGAGTTAGGAGATATAAGCTTGAATAATAAAGTGTATGATAATGACAGTATATCTTCTCTAAAAGGCGCAGACAGGGTAAGAAAAAGGCCCGCTGTAATATTTGGCTCAGATGGTATCGAAGGATGTCAACATTCTGTTTTTGAGATACTTTCGAATTCAATAGATGAAGCTAGAGAAGGCCACGGAAATTTAATAAGTTTAACTTATTTCAAAGATAATTCAATCGAAATTGAAGACCACGGTCGAGGGGTTCCAGTGGATTACAACAAAAAAGAAAACACATACAATTGGCAGCTTCTTTTTTGTGAGCTCTACGCCGGTGGTAAGTACAATAACGCCGGAGAAAGCAACTATGAATATTCCCTCGGACTAAACGGTTTGGGACTATGTTCTACTCAATATGCTTCAGAATACATGGATGTTGAGGTTAAGAGAGATGGATTTAAATATAACCTCCATTTTGAAAAAGGTCACAACGTAGGGGATCTTAAAAAAGAACCATACTCCGGATACGATACGGGGACTAAAATTCGTTGGAAACCGGATATAAACGTATTTACAGATATTTCTATACCAATAGAGTATTTTTTGGATGTTTTAAAAAAGCAGGCCATTGTAAATTCGGGAATAAAGTTTGTGTTTAAGTATCAGCAAGAGGATTCTTCGTTCAAAGAGATGGAGTTTAAATATTCCAGGGGCATAGTAGACTACTTAGATGAAGTTTTAGGAAACGACTATCTAACACCTATTCAAAGTTGGGATATTGAAGATAAGGTAAAAGATAGAGAAGATAAACCAGTTTATAAACTCAAGGCAAATATTGCATTTGCTTTTTCAAACAAGGTCAATTTTACAGAATACTATCATAATTCAAGTTATTTGGAGTACGGTGGTGCACCTGAAAAAGCTGTTAGGAATGCTCTTTGCTTCCAGATTGATAACTATTTAAAACAAAATGGAAAGTATACCAAAAATGAAAATAAAATTTCCTTTGCAGATATAGAAGACTCTTTAGTTATGGTTATATCTTCTTTCTCAACAATGACTTCTTATGAAAATCAAACTAAAAAATCAATTACAAATAAAGGTATTCAAGAATCACTGACCAATGCGATTAAACACTATATTGAAGTATATTTTATTGAAAATCCTAAAGATGCAGAGATAATATGCAATCAAATTTTGGTAAATAAACGCAGTCGGGAAGATGCTGAGAAAACCAGACTTAACCTGAAGAAAAAACTTACAAGCAACATGGACGTTGCAAGCAGAGTTTCTAAATTTGTGGACTGCCGGAATAAAGATGTTCATGTTCGTGAACTTTTCATAGTTGAAGGTGACTCAGCACTCGGGGCGTGCAAACAGGCAAGAGACCCTGAATTTCAGGCGATTATACCGATTAGAGGAAAAATATTAAACTGTTTGAAGTCTGATTACAATAGGATATTCAAAAGCGAGATTATTCTTGACCTAATAAAGGTTTTAGGTTGCGGAATAGAAGTTAAACATTCAAAAGCTAGCAAAGAACTTTCCTCATTTAATATCGATTTTCTTCGTTGGAGTAAAGTTATACTCTGTACAGACGCTGATGTTGACGGATTTCAAATTCGGACACTGTTACTAACAATGTTATATCGATTGACTCCAAAATTAATTGAACTCGGAAAGGTTTTTATAGCTGAGTCTCCGCTATATGAGATAACTTCTGGAAACGAAACTTATTTTGCCTACAACGAAAACGAGAAAGAACAATTTTTGAAAAAAATTTCTGGTAAACGCTTCAGTATCCAGCGGTCAAAAGGATTAGGTGAAAACGAACCCGAAATGATGAACTTCACAACCATGAATCCTAAAACAAGGCGTCTGATAAAGGTTATGCCGCAGGACGCACAAAAGACTTCTGAAATGTTTGACATTTTACTAGGAGACGACTTGGCTGGAAGAAAAGAATATATAGTCCAAAACGGACACTTATACACTGAAAATTTAGACGTAAGCTGAGGGGGATAAAGTGGCACTTAAGAAAAAAAACAGAAGTAGCGTAAGCTCATCTAAAGTAAAAGGCTTCATTTACGGAGCTGGAGAAATTATAGAAGAAAAAATAGTTGATACCCTTAAGAACAATTATATGCCGTATGCAATGAGCGTGATCATGTCAAGGGCAATTCCTGAAATAGATGGTTTTAAACCCTCTCACCGGAAGTTACTTTACACGATGTTTAAAATGGGGCTTTTAGGGGAAAAACGCACTAAGTCGGCAAATATAGTTGGCCAAACTATGAAACTTAATCCTCATGGCGATAGTGCAATTTACGAGACAATGGTTCGACTTAGCCGAGGATACGAGGCATTACTTCATCCTTATGTGGATTCAAAAGGAAACTTTGGTAAATTTTATTCGCGTGACATGGCCTGTGCCGCTTCGAGATATACAGAAGCAAAACTAGAAGATATCTGCAAAGAATTTTTCAAGGATATTGATAAAAACACTGTAGAATTCGTGGACAACTACGATAATACTCTCAAAGAGCCTTCTTTACTGCCATGCAGCTTTCCTTCAGTACTTGTAAACTCTAATACGGGTATCGCCGTTGGAATGGCGAGTTCGATATGCCCGTTTAATTTAGCAGAGGTATGCGAAACAACGATAAAGCTTATTAAAAATCCTAACCACAACATTCTTTCTACTCTTCCCGCTCCGGATTTTCCGGGCTCAGGAGAAATAGTTTACAACAAAGAAAAACTTCAGGATATATATAATACCGGGCGCGGAGGAATAAAGGTGCGTGCAAAGTATAGTTACGATGCTAGCTATAACTGCATAGATATATTCAATATCCCACCTACGACCACAAGCGAAGCCATAATAGAAAAAATAGCTGAGCTGATGAAAAACGGTAAATTGAGGGAACTTTCAGATGTTCGTGATGAAACTGGTCTCGAAGGACTTAAAATAACTTTAGACCTTAAACGCGGCACGGACCCCGATAAGCTAATGAGAAAGCTATTTAAACTAACACCTTTAGAAGACACATTTTCTTGCAACTTTAATATCTTGATTGCAGGGTCTCCGAAAGTAATGGGAGTTAGAGAAATCCTCCACCAGTGGATAGCGTTTAGAGAAGAGTGTATAAAAAAACGAGTTGAGTTCGATTTAAACAGAGATAAAGAGAAATTGCATCTTTTAGAAGGACTTTCCAAAATACTTGTAGATATTGATAAAGCTATTCACATAATAAGAAATACGCCTCAAGAAACAGAAGTTGTTCCCAACCTTATGAGTGGCTTTGAGATGGATGAAATTCAAGCGGAGTACGTTGCAAATATAAAACTGCGCCATTTGAATAAAGAGTATATCCTAAAAAGGACCTCAGAAATTGAAGAGCTTAAAAATAACATAGATTACCTAGAAGCTGTTATCTCTGATACTTCCAAAATAGATGAGATAATAATAAGTGAACTTAGGGAAGTTTCTAAAAAGTATGGCAAACCTCGTAAAACTGAGTTAGCATCTCAAGAGGAGTATGAAGAAGAGGAAATAGAAATTCCGGACTATCCAGTGAATTTGTTTTTGAGCAAAGAAGGATACTTCAAGAAAATAACTCCTCAATCACTTAAAATGAATTCTGAGCAAAAATTAAAAAACGAAGACGAAATTTCGCAACATATTGTGGGGTCTAACCGCTGGGATTTACTTTTCTTCACTAATAAATCTCAAGTTTATAAGTCCAAAGCCTCTAATTTTAACGATATGAAAGCAAGCTCTATGGGGGAATATATACCTGCACTGTTTAATTTTGATAAAAATGAGAAAATAGTTTATTTAGCTGCTACTGACAATTACTCCGGATTTATGGTTTTTGCATTCGAATCCGGAAGAGTAGCAAAAGTTGATATGAAATCGTATTTTACTAAAACGAACAGAAAAAAATTAATCAAGGCGTATTTCGAGGATGAACCGCTAGTGGGGTGTGAGTATTTACAAAAAGATGAAGATATAGTTTTAAAATCTTCATCAGGAAAAATAGTTATATTTAATACCTCAGAGCTAAGCTTAAAACAAACCAAAAATACGCAAGGAATTATTGTTATGAAACAAAAAAAGGGCTGTAAACTTACGGAAGCTAAAGTTTACGCACAGGGAAGTATTGAACAAGAAGAAATTTATAAGGTCAAGAAAATTCCATCCACCGGCAAGTTGCCTCAGAACTTAAAATCTATCTGTGAGCAAATGACGCTAGAATAAATTTGGAGGTAAAAAATGAAAAGAGTATTTTTAATAGTTTTAGATAGCTTTGGAATAGGAGAAATGCCAGACGCCAGCTCCTATGGTGATGCCGGCAGCAATACGCTTAAGGCTTGCTGCGGTAGTCCTTTTTTGGAAGTTCCAAATATGAAAAAACTTGGACTTTTCAACATAGAAGGAGTAAATGCTGCTGATAAATGCGAGAGCCCTATCGGAAATTTTGCTAGGATGACTGAAAAATCCAAAGGGAAAGATACCATCATCGGCCACTGGGA
>CAKVBG010000066.1 GCA_934725345.1 uncultured Eubacteriales bacterium | reverse complement strand
ATTGTAATCAAAATCAGCGATTAAACAAATAACTTCTTTTATAATACTCTGTTGAAATTCAGTAAGATTATCAAAGCCTAGCCCTACTATGCGATTAAAAGTTAAGCTATCCACTTTGTGACTGGCTTTTTTAATATACTTAATGGCGATATCTTCATTAAGAGTACCGCCATTAGACTTATAATATTCATAGGTAGTGTATATCATGGCTATTCGGTAGTGTAAGCAGTAGTATCAATATCCACAAAGATACTATCAACCTTACCGTTTAATCCATTAGGGAACACAAACACATCAGAAAGTTCTCTATTTTGATACAAATAACCGTCACCTTGAGTATGCGAACCAGGAGCAAAGTAATAGATACTCGCAATCTTAGGAACTATCTTACAAGTTTCAAGAGAAGCTATACAAACATTCAGCTTGTGCGAAGTGTTGGCTATAGGTTCATAACCGCCATTAGTACCGTTGAAGTTGAAGGCATCGTAGAATACATCATCATCGATGACTTCCATTACTGTCATACCGTCGATATCTGTTACACGGGTTTCAAGTCCAATACCACTTTCGGATATTTGTGTCATCTCAATCTTGCGAGTAAATGCTGTGGATTGCTCTAATAAGTCCATGATAGTAGAGTTTACATACATAATTAAAGAACCATTACCCTTATAAGCTCTTAATCTGCCTTGCTTTAGCATTCCCTTTAACTTTTCAAAGACGTTCGACTTAGTATAAGAACTCAAAGCAGTATTAGTATAGAGTTCACTGGTCTTTGCTTGGGCGGTTATCTTACTGAAGAATAGAGCGTCTGTTTCTGGGGAAGCCTGTGTTTGCTCAAAAACTTTAGATATGTTCTGTATAGATGCAGTCGCATTAGTTTCGTCTACGTCTGCCTTATCTACTAAGAACTCAATATCTCTGTCGTGTTCTAATGTGAAAGTCTTATCTGTTTGAGAATATGTTCCTCTGTTCCAGCCACCTGCTCTGGAGTGGTTCTTATAGCCACTGGTACTCATTAGAGTAAAGTGGAACGTCTTACTGTTTAGCCATTTGACATTTTGTGTTATAAATGGACTGGTTATACTGTTCTGTCTTCTAATTTCAAGGAGTTCATTGCTCCAAGATTCTGCATAGTTTAAAGCCATAGTTAAAAACTTCCTTTCTAATTATTAAATCTGTTCCAACGCTTTTGTGCGAGTGGTTTCTCTTTCTGTTCTATATGTTGAGTTGGTAAAGTAGTACCATTACCACCAATTACAATCCCACTATGTTGATTATTCTGTGGTTTGAAGATTGGATACTCTTCTAAAACTTTGTTGATAGCCGTTCTTAAAGAGTTCTTATTGATTTTTCCGTTCTTATCATAAGCAGTGGATAAGTCGGCAAGTTTTAGAACGGCGTCAGCATTTTTAATATCTAAGCCTATCTCAAGAGCAACCATTAAGCCTATATTTTGAGTTTCTAACTCTTTAATTTGAGTTTTAAGTTCCTCAATCTGCTTAGAATTGTCTTCTTTTTGAGGTTCTGTTGGTTTAACTTCTTCAGTTGGACTATCCTCTTTTTTGGACTGTTCCTCTGGTTTATCCTTTGGGGCTTCCCCTACTGGTGGATTTTCTTCAACCTTTTGAATTTCTTTTTCTTCCACGTTTAATCTTCCTTTCTATTTTAGGTATAAAAATAGCACCTAAAAAATAGGTGCTTAAAATATTCTTTAATTAGCGTTTAAATGCCTTTTAAACGGCTTTTAATTGTTGGTAGTATAGTTTCACTACTAAGCCTACTAAAAGCGATTGTGGGGCATTTTAGGGGGTTATATCACTATTTTTATAAATTATCTTTGAACAATGCATGAACCCATGAATCAGTTTCCTCAAAATTAAAACATGAAGAAGTTTTGAAAATCTCTACTATTTCTGATGGGGTGTTTTTAATTAATTTATATGGATGACAAGGAGTACCATTTGCTTTCTTTACCAAATATGGATAACACTTATTGTATTCATCAAATTCTTTCTTAGTAGCTCTCATATTTACCAACTTCTTCCTTTATAATTTCAATAATAGTTTTTGATATATTTTGGGAATTTTCCTTATTAGTATAATAGTCTCCAAATGATTCAGCTATTATCTCACAAAAATTTTGTTTTCTCATTTCTTTATAGGCATATTCGGATAAAGTGCTAACTTCTATTTCAAGCAAATTTTGAGTTTGTTTAAAAGTTGGGTGAGGAATATTTAAAAGTTTTCCACAAACCTTATATACAATATCTTTGGATATTGTATGTGAGTGATATAAGTTACATATATCTTGTGTGGTTTGTTTTGAACTTCTTTGATTAGCTAAATATAACTCCATAACATGACCCAACTCATGCATACCATTTGCAGAAATACTGGTATTCTTAGGATAATACCCTGTTACGCTATTACTATCATTTCGAGCATTTTTTAAAGTTGAATAAGTAGGTAAATCGAAAAATAAATCTGCTTGTTTAGACATATTAACTCTGGTAGTCATTAGAGCATCTCTATTAGTATAGCTTAAAGATTTAATGTAATCGGTTAGAAAAGGAAAATCATCTAAAACTTGTTGCATACCAATAAATGTTTCTTTACAAGCCTTAAAATTAACGTCTTTTAAATCTACCTTAGGAATAAACCAGTTTTCAGTAGCATAATTCTCAAGATGTTCAATAGTGGCACAATCATCAAATCTGCTATCTTTAATTATAACATAATTTCCATTTTTGTCAAGTTTTCTTGAAATATTTGGTAATGCCTTATCTTCTTGTTTTATAATTCGAGTAACTTCAATAGCATTTTTAGGAGGTTCAGTGATATTAAGAACTCTGACCTTTTCTCTTGAATAGTCTCTTCTAAGTGTTTCAGGGTGTGCATTAATGAAATCTCTTTGTTTAGATTGCCATTCTTTGACTTTTAAAGAGTATCTCTTTTTATTTGCATCGTCAAGAGAGTTAGCCTCTAACCTTTTATACTTTCGGATTTGCCTTTCATGGTAGCGTTGAACCTGTTCAAGGTTATAATTTTGGATATCTTTTTCAAGTTCTTGTGGAGTTTTTTGTGTTGGATGGTCTGTAATGCCCTCTATGTAAGTTTGAGGTGGTGGGCATTTGCAGTTTGGGTGGTATAATCCACCCTGAATGGCTACCGAAAGTAATGGATATTTATTGTTAGGCTTTCCATTGCTATAAACGTCATCGATATATACTCTGTTTTGCCACTGTGAGCATAGAGGACAGGCTCCATTATGACCATACACTACGACAGTATCGATATCCCATTCTTGACGCTTTTCGCCGTCGCCATACATAGTAGCACGCTTTTCGGCAGTCCTTAGAGCCATTTCGGAATAGCTTGCAATGTTCACTAAGTTGCCATTTTTGTATCGTATGGAGTTTATTCCATTAGATAAAAAGTCTTTGGTAGCCATATCTATTGCCTGATTTAGCGTTATAGAGCCTGTATTAAGCCCAATTTGAGCCTTGTATATAGTCTGTCTATATAAGTCGTTAGAGCGTCTTAAAAGGGAATATTCAGCCTTTTGGAAATCGTTCGTAACAGATTTAATTAAGGCGTTCAACTTCTCTTGATTTACTCCAAGAGCATTAGCAGGGGCATTATCTTCTAAAAGATTAGTAATAATATCGTGTTCGGTAGCAGTTTTAGAGTTATTATAGGTCATTTCAAGATACTTTTTCAAGCCATTATTGATATCTTCAAATTGTTTTGAAAACTTTTTTAAATTTTCTTTGCGATAGCGTTCGAGTGCTTGAAGTTGTTTGGTCTGCCATTGTGGATAGTTTGCGTCTGCTTCCTGTTCCTCATGAACGTGTCTTGAAAGATTTCTACACATAGAAGACACCAATTGATTTTCAATCTCTTGGAATATTTTGGTGATATCATACATTTAAGTCACCTAATACTATATTATCTTCCAAAGTAGTGATACCTTGTTCACTCTGTAAGCGTTTAACTTCAAGAGTTTTTTCCTCATCGGTTAGGGTATCGCCATAGAGTTCCTCCACACAACGCTCAATAGACATAATTCCTTGAGTTTTTGCCTTGCCTATCGTTTCAATTTGACTTTCGAAACTTGGATTAGCATAATCACCAAAGTTTATGGAACATTTAACCTCTTGAATAGGCTTGTTTATACTCATCAAGTATGAATTTATTGCAATTTGAATAAATTTAGGCACTGTATTTTGTATAGTTTCTACAATTTTATTGCGAGTGTAGAGAGTTACTTTTTCTTTTTCTCTTTGAGCTTCCGCATTATCAAGTTTTTTAGTATCAATACCCAAAGTGCTGGGTGATATCAATCCTTGTAAGCATAAATCCAAAGCAGTGATATATGTAGCTAAATAGCTATCGTGTGGAATTTGTGGTTGGTCAAGTAGTATTTGATTTTTAGCATTTTCTTGTAAATCATTGCCAACTGCAATAAAAGTGTTATCAAAAGCATTGGAACGCATAAGTTCGCCAGTATTAACATCTCGCGGGATTAAGTTTTCTGGAATATACGTTTTAGTTCTACCTTTACGAAGAGCGTCTATCCATTGCGAATAGACTTCATCAAAACTATCAAAACTGTCGGATTTCTTTTCCAATATCGATTGTCCTCTGCCCTGAAACTTGCAAGATTTAAACACCATAAAAGGAACAGCCATTATTAATGAGCTATCAAATTCGGCGGACTGTAAATGTCTTGTGGGCGGAATACTGTCAATTGGAATAAGTTTATCGCTTTTGTAGAGTTCATAGAATACATACCCATAGCCATAATGCTCCAAAAGTGTATACTCAATATCCTTGTAGACATATGGCGTTTTAAAGATAATCTCCTTAATTCTGCCTCTATTATAGCTGAAATCAACACTATTTGAGGGGTAAAATTCGATAATCGGCATAGTAAAGTCGGCATCAAAAGACAGCTTAAAAGCCCCGTCACCCTGTGTCAGAACGTCAGTTATAGCCTTTGATAGAATATCCTTGAAATGATTTTCCTCGTCTATGTCATTCCAGATACTTTCAAGTTGTGGATTATCAAAGTCTATCGAATTAAAGTCTCTAACTACTAAAGAAGTAAGTGTATCAACTATTAAGGACGGCAATCCTGTGTGAATTTTTCTAATTTCAAGTCCAGTAGTGCATTGGCTTGCCCAAAACTTCAAGCTATCGGCAGAAGTCGATTGGATTTGCTTGTAAAACTGTTCCAATTCAGAACTATCTCCACGATACCACAATAGATTTTTTAAACAGTTAGTTTCAAAAGTATACGGTTCTATGATGTTTATACTCTGTCGTGTAGCTGGTTGAATGTTCAAGAAGTCTTGTAGTCTGTTTCTAATAATATCCATAATGTTAATAATATCACTCCCTTTAGC
>CAKVBG010000065.1 GCA_934725345.1 uncultured Eubacteriales bacterium | reverse complement strand
TCGGGATTCGTTAAAGTTGATTCAAAACAACCTGAACTTAAAAAAGATTCAAAATTTGCCTCTGAACAAAGAAGAGAACTGCTAGAAAAAAACTTAGAAAATATAATTTCCAATATCAAAGGTGCCGGAAATTCTAAAGTATTAGTTACTTTCGAAAGTAGCACGGAAACAGTTTATGCTACGGAAGAACGTAAGAACAAAGAAGCAAGCGAAGATAAATCCAGTGGAGAAATAACTCGTAAAAAGGAATCCAATGACTGTGAAAAAAAATTCATAACAGTAAAAGATTCCGCCGGTACCGAACATGCTTTAGCGGTCACTGAAATTGAACCTAAAATAAAAGGAGTGGTGGTAATTTGCCCTGGAGGAGATGATGCTATAGTAAAAAAAAGAATAGTAGAAGCAACTACAACCGCTTTGAATATCGCCTCGACTCGTGTGTGCGTTACTAGGTCCGGATAAGACCGTAAATCTAAAATTACAAGAAATCCACAAATTTAAAGAATCTTGGAGGAATAAAAATGAAAATTCGTAAACGTCAATTGATTTTAGCATCTTTAGTTTTAGCTCTGGGGACCGCTGTATATTTAAACTGGCAATTATCAGAAAATAAAGGTTTGGAGGTCAGCAATGTTCTAGAGTCCACAAGTGAGCTCGGAGAAGCTAGATATGTTAATACTTCCAACTTTTCAGAAAAGCAAGATACTCCTAAAGCTCCATCCACAAATGTTTCTGAAGAAACAAAAAAATATTTTGCTGAAGCTCAAATAGCCCGTCAAAAGGCCCATGATGAAGCCCAAGAAAAACTTAAAAACTTGATTTCAAACCCTAATATCACTCAAGAATCTAAAGAAGAAATCTCACGATCCCTAGATATGATTTCAAAAAGTATTAAACAAGAATCGGATATTGAAAACCTAATTAAAGCTAAAGGTTTTAGCGAATGTCTGGTTTCTATCAATAACGAAGGATGCACGATAGTCGTTAATCCGGGGAGCTTAAATGAAAATTCAGTTGTGATTATACGCGACGCAGTCACTGGGCAATCCGATATTCCTGCAAATAAAATAAAAATTACTGAAGCTAAATAACAAACATCAAAAACGCACCTTACAAATGGTGCGTTCCTAAAATATCTTAAATTGAAAAGTTTTTATCCTTTCTTAGGCTTATTTACCTTTTCTTGAATAAGCTATACTGCTTAATAATTTTGCAAAATGATTTAGCTCCATAATGCAGGTTCTATTATTATTTATATAAAATTTTTCCTTTTCTTCAAATTTTTTGTTTTCTTTAAGAAATTGCTTTGCGGTTTCTGAGCAATGTTTTGAATAATCCCTATAGTTAATGCTAGTATGCATATCGTGAGGATTTTCAATTACTATAAATTTATAGGTTGGTTTTTCTTCTGCATTTACTTCATCTCCCGCCTCTACTGAAAATGCACCAACAACACTATAGGCGTGGCTACTAAGTATACCTTCCTTCTTTTTTACTGTTTTAATGCTTGATCTTCCAAAAGGATCCCGTTCTATTCTCAACATATCCTCTATATACTCTTTTGCCTCTTCTTTTGTATATGTCAATTTATCATCTTTATGTTTAAAAAGATGTTCTCCATCTTTTGTTATAGGTTCTAAGCTGAATTTATCAAACATTCTATTAACGATATTTTCAACAGTTTGTTGAGATTCTATTGAATTATGAATAAGATTACTACTAAAGGTCGCTGTGACAACTTCCCCTTTATTTAGTTTTTTTTCAATTTTTTCAAATAATCTCATTTCTTGTGGAGCATATTTATCTTTTTGACCATCCCTGCTAGAAAATTTACCTATTTTATTTGAGATATGTTCACCGCTTAAGGCTTTAAAATACCCTTTTTTACTACAAGATGTATTAATCCTTCTTTGAGTATCTTTAACTTTACGTTCATATTTCTCGCAGGCCTCAAGATCGAGCGGAAATCTTAATCTGGATTTTTTTCCTGTCAGCGCAGTAGTGAACAAAAAACAGTAGCCTTCTTTACTATTAAACTGTTTTGTTATTTGATCTATAATATCATCTTCAAACTCTTCTTTACCATCTTCAAAATTTTTTTCAGCCTTTTCACATATCTCATTTAATTTTTGGAACATTTCTCTAGCAGCGGCTCTTTTTTCTTCAGGATATTCTTTAACCCTATTCTCGATTTCTTGTATTGTTAATCCTCCCGTTAAACAAACTTCACGTATATCCTCTTCAGAAATGTCCGATGATGACTCCGTTTTTATAAAAAAATCAGCAATTCTTTTAGCGTAATTTTCTCGGATAGAACTTTCATAGTCTTTAAACTCAACATTCCAGCTATCTGTAAAGGATATGAAGTTATTTTTCATTGCCTTAGCAAGTGCAATTTCTACCACTAATGGCCATAAACGTCGATGGTGTGTTGCCTTACACGAGTTAAGTAATTCTTTAGCAGTCACTTTTTTTCTTAAAATACCCCTAGGTTCAAAATCAAAAACTAGATCACAACTATATGGTTCGTCCTTATCATTTTTACGTTTCTTCACGTGATAGCTGAATTTAACATCTCTTAAATTCACCCAAACCACACCAGGATCTCTCAGATCAGGTTCAATAAGCTCACGGATGCTTTCTGAATTTTGCCTTGCCATTCCCATAAGCACAGCAAGACAAGCGCATGAGCCAAATTGAGTATATTTATTTCTTATCGAAAATATCCTACCCCCTTGGTTTATATCTTTATCAGAGGGTGGTCGCTCTTCTAATTCATCCCTATTTATTTTACCATAGTAAATCAGCTCACCAAGAGTTTTGTTGTTATATTTTTGCCCTGAAGATAACGGTGTTAAAAAATCTTCCCACTTTTTTATTCTTAACTGGTTATGAGCTCTTTTTCTCATCCATTTGTTATATTCTTCTATCATAGTTTTAGATTTAGACATAATCTGTTCCTCCTTAATTAAAAAATTGGGATTATATAAATCCCCTAATTAATTATACATATCTTTTGTTTTTTGTCAATTTTTTATATTTTTAGAAATAATTTTTTTGATACTTACTCCCTCTAAATATCTCCTCATATATCCATTTTTGTGAGAAATGTTCGGGAGCCCTCAGTGCAAATATAGTAGTTATTGAGGACGTAGCTTTGGTAGAAACTAAGAAAGATAATGAATGTCTGAGAGACACATTTTAAGTTGTTAAGTTGAGATTATAAACTAAGCTTTAAGGGAAAAATTTTGAAGCCCTGAGGTGGAATATAATAGGTTTAATCACTACATCTTCGCCACAGCCTTTAAAACTATAGGAGATAAAAACCATAAGTCAAATAGCAAAACCATAATTTAATGGTTCAAAAAGAAATATTTCAAGCAGGGTATTACTTAATAATCACATGACTAAAACAATTACAACTATGATAATGTCAGGATCGACCCAAATCAAATAATGATTTTGTTACAACAAAACTTAAACAAATAAAAATGTTTATAATTTATGTTGTTAAAACTAAAAAACCAAAATCATATTGACGATATTTAATGAAACAAATATAATAGTAACACTGCAATATTGCTAGAATAAGGACTTATATCTTTCCAATGAGGTAATGAGTTTTTGAAGATAATAAAATTTGGAGGAAGTATTAGAATGTTGAAGAAAATTATGTCAGGAGCACTATCAGTTGTAATGCTATCTAGTTGTATGGCTTGCAATGTAAATGCGGCTCCACTTTTACCCCCCGGACATGTGAGTAACCTTGTAAGAGCATCTAGGAATTTTAATGGTTGGAAAAGCACAAGTGAAAAAATTACGGAAAAAGGTCTAATTAGAACGATAGGATTTAATCATGATTTTTTCAATAGTAATTTTTGTATATCCCATTTAGCAAAATATGAAAACCGTGGTTTAAGCACTCAATTATTTAATCAACTTTTTGAAGCAGAGATATTATCTTTAACTGAACCAGATGATGAGAACAACACATATCGAACCACGTATAAAAGATTGTTGGCTGAACACAAAGGAAATGAACGTGTTGAATTGGCTTTAGAGGAGATTAATCAGTTTTTGGAATCTTGCAATTATATTACTATCACTGATAATAGTTTTGATGATCAAAGTTTTGAGGATGCTTTTTTTGGAGACGGTGCTCTTCTTGTTGCCCCTGAACTCAAAGCAAAATTAATTAATATAAGACCAGTTGTGTTACGTAAAATGTTAAGACTTGAAACATTGCATGCTTTATGTTGTTTAGTTGATTATCCTAGCTTTATGAATTCACAAGGTGAACACCAAGATGCGTTTTTCAATCCATGGCTTGGGGAAGTAAATATATCATTTTTTAGTTATGTTAGACTACTAAATTGTTTATTGCTTTTGTATTCACGTGTCAATCCATCTCTTTTTGGTGCCAATCAAGCACCTGTAGATAGCATAATAAACATGAGCAAATTTATAAATAATGATATATATCAACTTATATCAAATTTTCCTGATGATGTTCCCTCTACGGAACTGTTTTATATTATTGGATCTGAATTTAACATGCAATTTTTTATTTTCCATCAAGACGAAAATAGAATGTTCTTCGATGGTCTTATGATTAACATAATAGATCAACTTGAAAGAATTTTATAGTTTGTGCGCATAAAATAAAAATCAATTAAGGTAATTAATCACAACATAGTTGCCATTTATAGGTGATTGCTAAAAAAGGCCCATATCTTTTAAGGTAATGGGTCTTTTAAAATGATAAAATGTAGTCCCAATTTTAATTCAAACCTATCAATTTGATTTTATGCAATAAAAGGATACTTTTACTTGATAGATTTATAGATTTTTCTTCTGTCTTATACGGTTATAGGGATAGCAATTGAGTGGAAAGAATACCTAATAAACTTACTAGTAGAAATATAATCAAAAATACATCGATATGTTTGATTAAGGATAATACAACAAACACTATATTATTTTATTCGAAAATATAAAATCACAAAAATTTTATGTCCTATTTTTGCATGAAATAGGACAATCTGTATATTAAGAGAACAACACCTATAAAAATACACTTTACAGAAAGCAGAATACTATGAACAATGAAAAACAAACCGGTATTTATTGGTGTAAAGAATATAAGATAAAAAATAATATTTATAATCTTTGTCCTATATGCAAAAGTAAAATTAACTATATGTGTAGCGATGCACGTCCCGTTTTTCCATAAGAAAGGTTATTGCTTGAAGCTACAATTTTTCAACCTTTAAAATTTAAAAATTGCTCTGTATGGGCTTCTAAGTCCGGAAGATATTTTATTGATGGGAAGTCTTTATTAATACCCAAAAATAATTAGAAAACAAATAGAAATGTACAATCTATTTGAAGCCTCTACTATCCATTCTTTTTGCGAAAAAATAATAAGGA
>CAKVBG010000064.1 GCA_934725345.1 uncultured Eubacteriales bacterium | reverse complement strand
AGCTATCCATGCATTCCCATTGATATTTGCCATTTTGTAGTGAAGGGTTTCGCTCCGCAAACTTTCATGTACTTTTTCTCTGTTTTTATTAACCTCTTTCATCTGATTCATCATACCCATTTTAAAATACCTCATTTCATAATTTATTTTTTAAAAGATAATTTGTCTCCAATAGTGCTAGCATAGACTGCAACATGAGTGTTGATTTTATGGTCCTTCGTAGAATGTTCCCACAACTTATCAAATAACTCCCCAAGTTTGTTAAATTCATTAATTGCATCTTCTTGATTGAATTTTTTACAGCAAGAAATTATTTCACTAAAAATTTTATAATAGCCATCCTTTTCAAACGTCTTATCACCAACTATATTTTTTAAATCATTTATCAACTCTTGAAGAGTTTCACTAATACTCTGAGCGCACTCCCTGTAATTGGCCGCTGTATCATCAACCAGAGCTACTTGCGTATTTATTCTCATTAAGGCTTTTTCTATACTATGTTCATAATCTTACAACACCGTTTATATATTTTGTTTATGTTGATTTTGTTTTGTTCATTCGAAGTTGAAAGCTCTTTCGGGGATAACTTAGCCCTATAACCTCTCAATTTAGCAATGCTTGAACCCAACGCTTCTTTTACTTCGTTCACTTCAGGCAAATTGTCTATTATGAACACTTCACTCAGACTAATCAATTTATTAACCAATTCTTCTCTGCTTTTAGGCACAGCTTTGTTTCGCTCCTTGTAGTCTTTGTATTTTTCCTCATAGTAAGAAGCTACTTTATCAAATTGATTTTTTTCATTATATTTTATAACTTTTTTCTTAAGTTCAATTCTGAATTTACTAATTAGCTTGATAGTGTACAGATTGGTTAGAGGGTCTTTTTCAGCCATTGTTTGAGTAGCTACTTGCTTCAAAGAATGATTGATTTCCTTTTTGAGCCCTTCAAAATCGGCGTGGGGAACTCCATTTGTATCGTACATTTTCGAAAAATTATTACATACAACTCTCACGAGATAATTTTCGTTTTTTTCGTATAAGTCTTTAATTTCCGTATCTTTATTTCTAGTGTAAATTTCTTTAAGGTTATTAACGAAGTGTTCCATGGAACCCCGACCCCAAGGACATTGAGCCATTACTTTTTTATCTTCAGAATAATAAAAAGTAGTATCGTTGAAATAATCAAAGGATCCTTTCAAGTAACGATAGACCTCCTGTTTTATATTTCGCATTCGCATACCCCCCTCAAATTAAAATTCAGTATTAACCAATTTCAAAGCTAGTCTGCTCAACTTTGGTAACGTTAAGCCTACAACGCTCATTATACGAGTTGGTTTATATTTTGTCAACATACAATAATTTTAATATCTAACATTTTAATTAACTATGCATTATTATGAATACAGCGGATTTTTTATCAAAAAGCATCCATACGCATAGCAGGGGAATTTCAGTTTCGTGTATCACCTAAATCGTGCTAGTCATTTTCTATGTCTTATTTCAAATGATTTCATATTTATTTACTACACTACTACCCTTGTATTTTTGCTACCTTGCTTACAAAATATCCTTTACACTAAAATTCTTGATTTCTGTATGCAAATTTCATGTTTCCCAATCTTCGAAACATAATTAAGCTACTTTTTAGTTTAGTACATTAGATTTTTTGTTCATTGCTTAAGCACGCAGAAGTAGGAATACTTTTTATTACAAATATAAAATTAAAATACAACAAATAATTTTAAAAATAGCTTGACATCTTACTTAAATAGTATTACAATTATGATTGAAATTTAATTTGAAGGAGAAGTGTTATGAACAACAAATCCAAATTTTTTAGTGGTTTATTAGCTTGTACTCTATTTTCATCAGTATTTACTGTTTCACCGAAGGCTATTGAAGCCAGTGCCACTGAATCTAAACAAGATACTGAGCTCGTTTTTGTAGTTGATAAAAGTGGCTCTATGCACCATTTAGCTGATGATACAATCGGAAGTTTCAATTCAGTCATTGAAGAACAGAAAAAGCCAGATAAAGAAGGTAATGTTTATGTTACAACAGTAATGTTCAATCAAAATAGTGAAAAAGTTCATGAACGTAAGGATATTAAAGATGTTGAAAAGATAACTAAAGAAAAATATTGTCCTAGCGGTTGCACAGCCCTTCTTGATGCCGTTGGAAACACTATCACCGAATTGTCTGGAAATGAATCTGTTAAGAAAAACAAAGTGATGTTTGTAGTGATTACTGATGGTTATGAAAATTCAAGTAAAGAATTCAAAAAAGATGACGTAAAGAAATTGATTGACGAAAAAACAAAAGAAAATTGGCAATTCATTTTTCTCGGAGCAAATATTGATTCTGTTAAAGAAGGTGGGAGTATTGGAATAAGTGCAAAATACACAAGAAATTTTGAGGCGTCAGGTGAAGGTATAAAAGGAGCATTCGCTTGTATTGGAAGTGCAGTTGATCAAGTGAGAAGTAATAAAGCAATTAATTTAGACGAAATAAAACATAACACAGAATGTATTAATCCTACAAAATCTGAAAAATAAAAATATCAACTTGGAATAGCGACTTGAGTTTTGGATAGACTTGGTTGCTATTTTTTTATAAAAAGGTGAAGGAAATTGCATTCTCTAGTAAATCGTTTTACATATAAGGGAATGTCCTATAAATAAATATTTTTACTTGATTTATTTATTTATTTAATTTAATAAAATACCAGTTTGATGGTATAGACTCTAATTCAAAAAACAATAAGTGAAACGGTCAAACATAAAAACAAGTAATACATTAAACTTTTTTAAATGCTGTTGCCTTAATGTATGGAACAGCGTTTTTGTCCTCATAAGAAACTTTTTTCAAGTTACTTTAAAAGATAAATTTTACTTCCACCTACATGAAGAGCTTTTTGCTTCCCTATATTTGCAAATATACTAATATGATACATATTACTAGTACACTTGTAAAAGAAACGAATCAAACGTTATTTAAAAATATAGGTTTAAAAAATGATCATTACGACTTTGTACCTTTTGATATTCCACAGACTTAATTATCCAACCGTAAAGTCTCTAATTTTTAATGCGAATTTACTTGCATATTTTTTTTTGACATATAATCATTTATAAGTAAAATTCACAAAATATCCAAATAAAAAAGGAGAGGAAGTTATGAAAACTAAACTTGCAAGAAAACTCATGTCGGTGTTTTTTACGCTCTGCCTGATAATTTCGGTTGTGCCAATCCCTACATTTGCAGAAGGGGTTAACTACATGCCAAAAGTTAATGTGGCATATACGAATATCGACTACAAAGCTGGTGACACACCTCAGGCAACAGCATCAGTGACAGAAGGTAACTGTACCATCGCTTATGAGTACTGGCGTGAGCTTCACCAGGAGCAAGAAGGTAGTGTGTGGAGTGGCACGGGGCGCTATTGGTATTCCGATTCAGAAAAAATGAATTCTCTTTCGGCGGATAAACGTATCACACAGTTTGAAGCCGGTCACCATTACTCCTATAATATTGTCCTTGCCGCAAACAATGGTTATTTTTTCGGTGAGGATAAAACTGTTGTTTCCGTAGGTGAACATGAATGGGGTACACCCGGAAATCATACGAATCTTGCAATAAAAGAAATGAACATGGAACTTAACATTTACGGTATTTACGCTGTTGACCTTCCCGACGAGAGCCAACCAGGTACTATCGCTTCTGCCGCTATTGAGAATGTGAAATTTTATTATCAGCCGGGCGATGCACCACAGGCAACAGCCAAACGAACAGGCGTCAATCAGGACAAATATGATATTCTTTACGAGTGCTGGCAAAAGCGTGAGAAAGATGCCAACGACACCGTGACCACCGTTGGTTACTGGTATTCCGATGAAAACTGTTATTCGAACAACGATAGTCGATTCAGTACATTTGAGAAGGGTGGAAGATATAAATATTCCGTGAAACTTGAAGCAAAGGACGGCTATACCTTCGACAGCAACTTGAATAATCAAAATGTTACATTAAACGGAGCAAGTTTGCCTTTCGGCACCTTTGTCAATGTGATGGATGAGGGCAAGACCTGCCTCATAAACTATGGAACAGAAATACGTCCTGGTCAGGCTATTGAAGAAATTAGACTTGACGGAGCCGTCATAAACTTTAATGCGGGAGATAAACCTAGCTTTAGTGGAGGCGTCGTTAGCCCTTACATTGAAATTGACCATCAACGGTGGGATTCCAATCAAGACAGCGGTTATGGTATCACATCGAGGGATTACTGGAACGAACGCTATAACGGAAAACTTATTACGGAATTTGAATCCGGCAAGAGCTATACCTATGGCGTATATTTCAAAATTTCCGATTTGGGCATAGAAGAAGGCTACTGCTTCGATAAGAACACAAAGCTCTATATCAACGGTCAGGAAATCACCCTAACACCCGAGCAGATAAGTTTGGATGATAGCGGAGAGACTATTTGGTTCTACAATGTTCTAACCATGACACCAGAGGCCCCTGGTACAATATCTAACCATAATTACAGAGTAATTGAAGGCGCAAATAGTTCTTGGGCAAATGAGGTCAATGAGGCGTTGACTTTCCGCATAGACGGAGATTTCTCAAAGTTTGTAGGTATTAAAATTGACGGTGAGTGGGTTGATAAAGAAAATTATACAGCTGATTCAGGTTCTACGATTGTAACTTTGAAAAACGAATATCTCAAAACTCTCCCCATAGGCCAACATAAAATTACTTTCGTTTACAAAGATGGAGAAGTCAACACGAATTTTGAAATCAAAAGAGAAGGAATTTTTGAAAATCCTAAAACTGGAGATAACATCAACATTTTCGTATGGGCTTCTTTAGTTGCATCAAGTGCATTAGCAGTGCTTGGAATAAGCGTTTACAACAAGAAGAAAAAATCTACAGTTTAATTTTAAATAAAAAATCGGGCTTGCTAATTTAGCGAGCCTTTATTTCTTATTAGTGATAACTTTTAAATTTGAAATTATGTGCAATATTGCTTTTCTATATATTCTTTTTTACCTTCGAGCTTTATAGTTCTTCCGGGTGTGTTTGAACTTGACATTTCCCCCACCCCAAAAAATATGTTTACAATATATGCACCATATGATATAATGTAAATATAATAGTTATGAAGGGGAGTTTACTATGGGAGCTACAAAAAGTGTGAATATGAATATCCGAATGGATGAAACTACAAAAAAACAAGCACAGCAACTTTTTGCCGAATTTGGCTTAGATATGACTACTGCAATAAATATGTTTTTAAAACAGTCAGTCAGAGAACAGAGGATACCGTTTGAACTTAGGGTTCATGTCCCAAATAACGAAACATTAGAAGCTATCAGACAAGTAAACAACAAAGAAGATTTAAGTAAACCTTTTTCCTCGATTTCAGAACTTATGGAGGATT
>CAKVBG010000063.1 GCA_934725345.1 uncultured Eubacteriales bacterium | reverse complement strand
ACAATCTCATCTACAGTTTTTGCCAGTTGATAGTTCATATGTCTATATCCTCCTCAAAAACATCAACACCTTTTTGAGACTGTGCTTTTATCTGTGAAATCAATTCCCCCAGTCCATCTTTTTCGGTTTGATCCAAATCCCGTAACACAGAAAAATTTACCTTTGAAAATGATATTCCTGTTTTATTAACTGCTTTTTTAAGTGAAAGTTTCGTTACAACACTATCTGACTTTTTGCCTGTGGAAAGAAGTCTTTTGATATATTTTGAAAATTCTTGAATTGAGCTTGCGGGAAGTACCAAAATTACAGGAAATATCTCATTTTCACTGAGAATATAGAGTTTATGCTTATTTTTACACGCTTTGGCACCATTCTCACCACTTCCAAACTGATTAAACTTGCAATATCTACAATTCCCTCCCGGAGTACCCGATCCATTAACTCCATCAAAGCTGCAACAGTCAGGGGGACTATTGTTTCCGTTATATCTGTTTTCATAGTAAGTAAACATAGGATGATGATGCAATATTACTGCAGAAAAATCTTTTGTAAATGTAGGTTCATCTGAATTTTCTAGATTGGGAATTTCAAAATTGAGTCCACCACCCGATGGAATTTTTATACGATCAAATCCACTATCAAGCCCTGCAAGTTCACAAAGCATATTGTCTTTTAAGTCTATGTTTGCTATATTCATTGAATAATTACTTTTTATTGTAAGTTCTTTACTTTCGATCATTTTTTACGTCCTCCAGTACTTTATTTTGATGCTTTCCTAACACCTACTGTATTTTTCTCATATACGTTGATGAGTCCTTCCAACCATGAGGGGAGAATATCATCATTTTCAGAAATTTGCTCTTTCACAAAAGACGATAAAGAGTTTGCATTTATTGTTTCATGTATCAAATCTTCATAACCTTTTTCACGAAGTTTGGAATATAATTCGTCTTTTAATCCAGCAACTGCAGACGCCTTTGTATTTGTTGTTAAACAAAAGGTGGTACCTCCACGAGTAAAGTTCTGTGTTTCTTTTAAGACCATAAGCCTGGAAAGTTCATCATCAATTTCAAAAATCATATCGTTAATGCTTTTAAGTTCTATTTCTTTTTGTTTCTTCTGATACCTTAAATCCTTAAGTTTATCTGCTAATTCAAACATCACATCTTCCATACTTTTAGATCCTTTCTATTCTAAATGGATTAATTCCTTGTCTATAGTCATCAATTAGTGATGAAGCTAAATTGTATTTTTTCTTAAGTGCCTTCATTACCTTTTCATCAATTGTGTTCCTGGCTATGAGATAAATGTATGTACATGGATCACATTGTCCTGCACGATGAATTCTAGCTTTTGTCTGCTCAAAGTTGCTCATTGAATAATCCAGCGAATAAAACACCATAGTGCTTGAGGCTGTGAGTGTTATACCAAGCCCTGCTGTTGCGATTTGTCCTACAAATACAAGTACATCTGTATCATTTTGAAATTTATCAATTTGATCACTACGATTTTTTATATTTCCTGTAATAATAGAAAACTCAAGATTTTTTCTCTTCAGCATTTTTGTGATTTCATCAATTTCAGGAATAAAGCGAGCTATAACTACTAGTTTTTTACCACTTGAAGTCACTTCGTCCACAATATCTTCAAGAGCCAAAAGTTTTGCGCTGCTTATTTGATGTATCTGTTTACCTTCATCATCACTTAAAAATCCACCTGTAAGTTGCGAAAGTCTTAGAATTTTTGTAAGAATATTTGTCGCAGTAACCTCGCCTCTTGAGAGCTCTGCAAAACTATCCCTCACAAGGTTTCTATAAATGTTCATAGCGTTCGATTCAAGCTCTATATATCGCACTATATCAGTCGTTGTGGGTAAGTCTAAACATTCAGCCTTTGTAGCTCTGAACGCAATGCTGTGAATTTTTCTCTTAAGATCAGGCTCCATTGATTTTTTGAGAACTGGAATATGGTTTCCGTAGCCAGACATGTCGAAATAACGATTTCTAAAAGTATAAAAGCTTTTTCCAAACACCTGAGGTTCTAAAAACTTATACTGTGAAAATACATCTATAGCTTTATTTGTGATAACTGTACCTGTCAAAATCATTCTGTACTTTGTCTTTTCACCAAGTCTATGTAGCGACTTTGAAGCTATAGTATTATGAGTTTTTATCTTGTGCGATTCATCACAAATAATCATGTCAGGCATCCACTTCTTAATTTGTGATTCAATTCTCCAAACAGACTCATAATTTACTACTGCTACTTGCAGGGAATTTCCGTTCATTGAATTAAGCATATGTATTTTCTGAGCAGATGTTCCCTTCAAAATTTTCAAATCATAATCAAAGTCAGCAAATTTTGAAAATTCTTCTTCCCATACTCCGCAAATAGATAGCGGACATACTATCAAAAGTTTTTTAATCTTTTGACACTTAAATAAACTTCCTGATACAGCTACCGATATAAGACTTTTTCCGCAACCCATCTCTACAAGAAGTGCCACTCCGCTTTTGTTTTTAAATCTTTTCATCGCGAACTTAAATGCTTTTTCTTGGTGCTGATATGGTGTTACTTTTATCGGCATCTTTAAATTTTCAAGTTCCAAAATCATACCTCCTTGATTTCAACTTTTTGAACATTGTCCTGTGGTACTATGACCATTACCTTTTCTGCTTTTCCGAACCACTTCAAAGCTAATCTTTTGATCCACGATAACTTTTTAAATTCTGCTATACTTATTGGCTTATTGCCCGATCTTCTGACTGTAATTCTCATTTCATGCTTTTGCATATCCTTCACCTCATTTCAGAGACTTGATTTTTTACTTCCTTAAAAACGCCTCTATATATGAGCCACGGCAAAGACAAAAGGTAACGATTTTTTTGAAAAGTTTTTTATATTCAACCTAATGTACATAAAAAATGAATCATAGTGATTTTTTTAATTTATTTTTTATACGGTGTAGTTGCATTTTTATACTTCCGATACTAACGTTTTTAGTTCTTGCTAGTTCAACTTGACTAATAGGATTGCGACAAAGATATAAATTATGTATTATTTCTTGCTCATTAGGTTTCAACTTAGCTATCGCATCATACAGCTTGTCTATATCAAGTTTTTTTAAAACATCTTCAAGTACATCTGCTGTCATATCAGCAATCTTTTTATCTTTGTCCAGTAAATTCAAACTTTCATGCCGTCTGGTTTCTCTGCGATTGTTATTTTTAAGTTCATTATCAAGTTCAATCATTATATCTTCAAATTCCTCATTTACATCAACATATACTTTTTCACCAGTTGCAAATTTGTATTCTATTTTCATGTTTCCAGTCCTTCCGAATTTTTGATTTATGTTCAAAAAACGAAGGACATAAGGTGGACCTCGAACAAAATAAAAAAAGACGCCCATAATTAGCATTGATTCACTCCAATGTTTAAAAATAGCGTCTTTAATTTTTATAAATTATAATCAACTTTTCTTTATGTTAAACGGTCAAATTTGTTGGGTTGTTATATGAAATTCTTTGGGTTCAGCAACTTATACTTGTAAGATACAAATTTTATTCAAAAAATGTATATATCTCCAAAAAATCAGGAGTAAAAACCGTTCGACTTTTTGCGACAAATTCTAATGGAATTAAATGGTATAATAAAAATATAAAATAAATAGGAGGTGGAAATATATGTTCAAAAAAGTATTTGGTACACTTGCAGCTTTAGCGTTTGTATTCGGAGGAATTTCAAAAATTAGTATTTTTAAAAATATAACAAATGCTTGTTCTTGCATCTGTTGTGCTCACAACGGAGACGGATGGGATAACTAATACCAAAAAAATCATATAATATTATAAAAAAAGATACATAAATCCGAATTTGTCGAATTATGTGTCTTTTTTTTATTTTTTTATTTATAATCTAATTAATTAACTTATGTAAAATAGGGTGAATTTTTTGATATTTATTACATTAATTAGCATAATTAGGTATTTAATAAGCGGATTATTTACCTTTTCCACATTTAATGATCCCAAAAAACGTCCTTTTAAAATTACGATTATGCAATCAGTTTTATATTCTATTTGTCTTGCCTTATTTAAAATTTTTGTAATTGATAGTCCAATAATTACGTTCATTTCGGCTATAGTTATTTTCGGGTGTTTACTCTTAAAAAACGAGATAAAAATATGGAAAACAATGTTTACATATTCTCTTTTTATGGCATGTATGCTTGAGTATACTCACTTTATTATTTTTGAGAGTGTTTCAAGCATATGGAAATATTTCGAATTTCCCGAAGCTAAGTATGCCAACTATACAAGTTTGTTATTTTTTAGAGCAGCAGTTCTCTTATTGTACGTTTTAACTATTTTACTAATCTATAAATTTGATAGAATAAATTTAAAATCAGTATGCAAGCTTGCAAATTATATAGTTTTTCCTATATTTTTTATTATCGCTTTAGGAGTAATCGTTTTCTTAAAGTATCACATCAAGTACACCATTTCGAATGAATTTCATGGTGTTTTATCTGTTATGTTTGTATCCTTTATAATATTAACTCTTACATTTATTTTTTCTTCGAAAACTTTTGTAGAAGCAATTGAGGATTTCTATAAAAAGAAAATAAACCCGGCAATAGAGGAAGCAAAACTCAAAAAAGGCATGGGTTATGTAGGATTGATTTTCGAATCAGAAAAATTAAACTCACAAGTGAAATATTTCCGGCATGAACTATATATGATCGGAATGGACACAGAAGATAAAAAAGCAAGACAATTGGTACACTGCGATGTCTTGGTTAATCAGGAAGAAAATCCAGAACAAGTTAATATAATATCCGACATTTATTCTCATACAGGAGAAATCTTAGGACTGCAGCCTAAAAGTGTGGAAATGAATATAAGCAACTTGCTCAAAAGTCATTGGAGTTCTCGTGATCCCAAAATACTTAAGGCCATAGAACAAAATTATCATGGGCCAATCTCTGAGAAAAATGGTGCACCTACCCCTAAGGAATTTATACTATACCTCGTTAACAAGTATAGAGAAGACCATAAAGTTGAAATAAACAAAGAAAAGATCAATATCTCTTTTATCAAAAAATATTTCATAGATACATAAAATCAAAAACAAAAAGACCACCCGAATAGGATCATTCCTTTTTGAGTGGTCTTTATAATTATCTGCTAATACTGAACATTGTGTATATTTAAAAAATTAAACCGTTATTCATCATATTTAATTTCATCTTCAAATTCTAAAAGTTTATATGGTGGAATTTTAAAAATATCTGCAAAAGCAAAAAGTGTTTTTAGTGAAATCGGTTGTATAAAACTTGGCGTTTCAACTTGAGATAAATATCCCGGACTTATTCCTACCTTTTCTGCCAGGTTCTCTTGAGTCATACCATTTAATTTTCGGTAATATGCAATTTTTAATCCAATTTGGATATAGCGATTTTTATCAATTTTATTCATAAAAAATACCCCTTATTATATTTTAGGGTATTGAATACACTTGAAGAATATTCTATAATATAGATTATTATAGGTGTAACATATAATTACATAAGTAATACATGATATATGCTTATTTTTAACTTTAGTATTTGGTTGGACATTAAAAAAATCCCTTCAACAAGGGAGT
>CAKVBG010000062.1 GCA_934725345.1 uncultured Eubacteriales bacterium | reverse complement strand
ATATATAACCGCTTGTACACTTACAGTAGAATCATTAATTCTGCGGAACTTCTCTATCATGACGGCCGTTCCATGAGGGAGCTCTTTATCTAAATTCCAAAGCAATTTTTCCCTTACAATTTCACAAACCAATTTTCTCTCCGATTGATCGGTTAAGTCATCTTCAGGAAAGAAAAAAACAGACTCCTGGGCTAATTTTTTGAGTTCATTTATAACTTCTAGCCTTCCAAAATGAGTGTGTGCAGAAACTGGTATTATTGCTTCATAATTAAAAAGTTTACTGAATTGGTCTATTTGGCTGATAATTACATTTTTTTGTTTTATCAGGTCTATTTTATTAATCAGCAAAATTACTTTCAAATTCGATTTTTTAAATTTCTCTATGAGCTTTAAATCAGAAGGCAACGGCTCTTTTCCAGCTTCCACAACGTGTAAACAAGCTTCCACACCGGAAAAAGAATTATTTATCTCAGATATCATAAAATTTCCCAGACAACCAATCGGTTTATGAAGCCCGGGAGTATCAATAAAAACTAATTGAACATTATTGTCAGTTAGAATTCCAGTAATTCTGTTCCTGGTGGTTTGAGGCTTTGGAGAAGTTATAGAAACTTTCGAACCAACAATCATATTTAAAATTGAAGACTTTCCAACATTGGTTTTACCTACCATCGAAACAAACAAAGATTTTGTTGATTCCATAAAAAATTCCTTCTTTCATATAAATTTTTAACTGCTAATTTTATTTCGCTTTATCTTACGAATCATGTCACGAATTCTATTTTTCATTTCTACCGGCCCTAAAAATACATAAAAATAGTTCAGAACCAAAGATACCAAAAATAAAACTAAAAGCCTAGGATATGAACGTAAAAAAGTCCACATCCTAAGATAAGCTTCAGGCTCACTAAATAATAATACGCCTACTATTACTGCCATAAAACAAACCACCAGCACTGCCCCTGCAGAAACGTCTTTTGCGGCTTTTGCTGTAGAATTATATTCTTTCGAACATAAATCTATCAAACCTTCTATAGCAGTGTTAAACATCTCAGCCATAAAAACGAGCCCTATCACAGATATCACCATGACATACTTAATTGGAGTCATGGTGAAAAAATTCGAAAACAACAAAACATAAAACGCTGCGACGGTGTGAATTCTCATGTTTCTTTCATTCCTCACCGCATACATAATACCTTTAGCCGCACATTTTATAGTCCTAAATATTTTCATACTAAACATGTTTTATCTGCCAGAATCATCAATATAAGAAACGGCATTGGTGAAACCGAGTAGATCAAGAACCCTTTCTTCGCGTTCTTGCATATGCATTTTTTCAATACCACCACGTTCGTGGTCGTATCCGAGTAGATGAAGCATTCCATGAGCCACTAAGTGTGCAACTTCTCTTCTGAGAGTATGTCCGTATATTTCAATTTGTTCCACAACTTTTTGCATGGAAATGATAATATCACCTAAAATTTGGGCATTGCTCTCTGGGTCTACTTCATAACTGCCATCTTCTTTTCTCATTGGGAAAGAAAGAACATCCGTGGGAACATCTTTATTGCGATACTGTTTATTTAAACTCTGTATGTAATCATTATCAACAAATGTGATACTTACCTCTGCTGAACCTTTGAATTTTTCCAACTTAAGCACTGCATTACAACATCTTCTCATTAGCATACGAATACCTGTAGGGATTTTTACTTCCTTTTGTCTATTCACGATTATAACTCTGGTTTTATCTACCATCTGATAATTCATCCTTCCTGTTACATAAACATAATAAAAGTCGAAATTGAGATAATTAAATCATGTGTCTCCACACTATTTTTTCTTAACCCTGGACCCCCTTTGTAGTTTCGTCCACTTCCGATATAAGCGCCTCTAACTTTTTTATATGTAAATGAGTCAAATTTAATGGCGCTTAAAAAGGATTTTAAAAAAATTTGTATATATATTAATTGTAAAAGGTTTTCGTTTAACTGTCAAATATTTTTATTTTAAAAAATAAGCTTAAAATTAAATTTTTTATGTATCACTATCACAGTGGTGGCATTTTATAGTACAATTAATTTGAACTTACGCTTTCCTTTTTAGCTATATTTTCTATGCAAGTGATTGTCGCCTCTAAAAAGTATTCGTTATCTTTCTCATAATTTTCCATAGCTGTTGAAAGTATTTTTACGTCCAATAGCTCATCTTTTTCGCGTTGTAATAGATTTTGCTCTAAAATCCGCTTTGCCTCTTCAATGTCAAGAATTTTTTCATCACACATTTGTTCATAATAAGTTTCTTTATATACGGTCGTAGGAAATTCCAAGCCTAAAAATTTTAAATTACTTTTTTCATTCTCTACTCTACTCTCATCTTTTGGAACGCACCAAGGGTTAAGTACCATATTTTTGCCGAAAATATCCATTTTATATCTGGTTAATTTTTTACCCGTATCTACAGCCCCAAGTTGACTCAATTTAACACTCTCAGTTAGCTTACGCTTGGTTTTAGCAAACACTTTACCATCTGCTTCACTTAGTGTGCTTTTGCCATCTTCAGTTTCACCGATACCGCTTATCAAAACCTCTCCACTTGTAACTGCATCCCCGATTTTAACACAAGGAGTTCCTTTATATACTTCCATTCTTTCAATTTGTCCTTCAGTACAAGAAACCACATTACAAGGCTCTCCGGGTTTTACCAGCTCTGGAGTCTTTATTCGCTCTTTGATAGCAACATTTAAACAACTTCCATTCAGATTAACCGACATCCATGAAATATCCGGGAGTTTTGCCATTACGGATTGCTGAACCATATTTGAATCTATGCTGGATTTTTTAGTTCCCATGCTTACACCGGCTTCATTTATAGCGGTTAAGATATCCTGAATGGGAATATCTTTAGCTCCTACGATATTTATATCCCAAATAAATAAAGAAAAAATTTTAAGTATAAACAAAAATAGCAGTCCCCCAATAGCTAATCCCAACCGTTTTCTGTATTTCAAAATAATTATTGGACGTCCTCGTTTTTTTATAATTCTCATTTTGGAATTAGCTTTCCGAGCTCGGGGACGAAGTAATTTATATTCAGGTGCTAAAACTTTAGCATAAAGGTCACCGTTAGATTTTTTTAAATCCCACAAATTTATTTTATCTTTCGCCACAGCGTTTAAAAATTTCTCCGGGCACCCTCCTGTTACCTTAAAAGAAACATATCCATACATCCATCTAAAAAGTTTGAGCACCTTAAATCCTCCTTTCAGTTACCTTATACCTAATATTCTAATTTAAAAATTCTATGGAAGTTATAAACCCTTTTATTACTAGGGAATCAGTTGTCAAACACTTTATCTCCAGGTTTCTCCCAAAAAAAGATACTATCATTTTATTCATATTCACCTTAATGATGTTTTCGTCATAATGCAAAATGCTTTTGCAGCCTTCCACCACTGCCTCTCGATTACCCTTTATTTCAATACTTATCGGATTTAACATCACTCCTAGAGACGTACCATTTAAGTTATCTAAATTCCATAAGTTTTTGAACTTTTTCTTCGTTACCTTTTTGTCTGACAAATTTTACATTCACCATCTTTCTTCTCTTTGACGTATAACATACATCTAAACAATATGCGTAACCATAAATAAAAATCACCTCCTTGTACATATACATCCAAAGTAAGGAGGTTTGCAGTGAAAAAATTCAAACATCATTTAAAAGATATTTTATCAATTGGATTTAGTCTAATTTTGGTAGTATCCTTAATCGCATACCCGTCGAACATCTCACAAAGTACTTTAACAGGAATAAACTATTGCATTAAAATATTAGTTCCATCTCTTTTTCCGTTTATGTTTTTGTCACGTTTTATAGCCTCTCAAGGACTACCTCAGTTTATGAAAAAACCTTTGAATTACATCACAAAAACTATTTTTTATCTTCCCGGTGCTGCGGCTCCGGCTATAATTCTTAGTTTAATTGGCGGATATCCCGTGGGTGCGAGTTCGGCAGCTGTTTTAATTTCCCAAAAAGAAATAAACAACGAGCAACTTCAAAGATTAATGTGTTTTACAGTAAATGCTGGACCTGCTTTTATAGTTAGTGTTGTGGGTTGCTCTTTACTTAAAAATCCTTTTTTAGGATACTTGATGCTTATAGTTCAAATATTTGTTTCTTTATCAACCGGGATAATTTTAGGAATAATCTCTAGAATAAAAAAACAACCATTTTACGTTAAACGTAGTTCCAACCCTAGCAAAATTAATTTTTCTGAATCTCTAATTAGTGCAACCTCTCAAGCTTCAGAGTCAATCATTATGATGTGTGGGCTTATAATTGTATTCACGGACTTCATTTCAATTCTAAAATCTTTAAAAGTATTTGAACTGATATCAAGTTTATGTACCCGAACAAACGTAAAACCCGAAAGTTTAATTTCATTACTGCTTTCCTTCTTTGAAGTCACCGGAGCCTGCCTTTACTCAGTTAAAAACTACGCGTGCATACCACTTATCTCTTTCATACTCGCCTACGGAGGAGTGTGTACTCATCTTCAAATAATTTCGATACTTAAAAATTTTAAAATGAACTATAACCAATTTCATCTTTTTAGAATTCTAAACGGAATTTTTTCCTCTCTAATTGTCTACTTATTACTCAGCTTTTTTGAGACCTCGGCTCCGGTATTTATCTCAACAGTTGAAACTTGCCAAGCAGGTAACTCAACAAGCATTCCGGGAAGTATAGCCCTTATTTTTTTGTGTTTATTCTTAACAATGAGTATAAAAAAAACAGGAACTTAATTCCTGCTTTCACTATAAACAAAACCCCAGATTAGCTAATCCAGGGTTTGCAAAAAACTTATTTATCTTTTATAGCTTCTAAAGCTGGTAAAGGTTTACCTTCTAAGAAACATAGTGACGCTCCACCGCCAGTTGAGATATGAGTCATCTTGTCTGCGAATCCAAGTTTATAAACGGCTGCAGCTGAATCTCCTCCACCAATTATTGAAACTGCACCGCTTTGAGCAATAGCTTTAGCAACGGCTAAAGTTCCACTGGCAAAGTTATCCCACTCTGAAACACCCATAGGGCCATTCCATACAACTGTTCCACAACCAGAAATAGCGTCAGCAAAAAGTTTTTCAGTTCTAGGACCGATATCAAGACCCATCCAACCGTCGGGAATTTTATCAAAGTCCACAACTTTATATTCAGAGTTCGGGTCGTATTCACGAGCAACTTTGACGTCTAAAGGTAAAAATAATTTTACTCCTTTTTCCTTAGCCTTTGCCATGATGTCCTTTGCAAGATCCAATTTATCGCTTTCACAAATTGAAGTTCCAACAGAATATCCAAGTGCATTTGCAAAAGTATATGACATTCCTCCACCAATTATTAAAACGTCAACTTTATCGAGTAAGCTGCTTATAACACCGATTTTATCGGAAATTTTAGCTCCGCCCAAAATAGAAACAAATGGTCTTTTTGGGTTGCTTAAAATTTTATCCATAGTGGATATTTCTTTCTCTATTAAAAATCCATAAGCTGATGGCAAATACTTAGCCATACCTGCTGTTGAAGCATGAGCTCTATGGCAAGCGCCAAAAGCGTCATTAATGCAGATATCAGCCAATGAAGCTAATTTCTTTGCAAATTCTGGGTCGTTGCTTCTTTCTCCATCTTCAAAACGGATATTTTCAAGCATGCAAGCCTCGCCTGGTTTCAA
>CAKVBG010000061.1 GCA_934725345.1 uncultured Eubacteriales bacterium | reverse complement strand
GACTAGTAGGGCTACTTAAATCAAAATTTGGTATCCACGAAGTTTTAACGAGCATAATGTTTAACTGGATTGCATTGTATTTTTCTAACTACATAGCTCTCTCTCCAAGATTCAATAAACCTGACAGCGATGGTACATATCCTATAAATCCTTCGGGATTTACGCTCCTCTTTAATGATTGGAAGTTCTCAGAGCAAGGGCGTGAATTTTTAAAGGATAATTATCTTCTCAATGAAATAATTCTTAAAACGGATTTCAATTTAAACTTTTTGATAGCTGTTATTATGGCAATTGTGATGTGGGTAGTTATTTACAAAACTAAAAAGGGATACGAACTTCGCGTTGCCGGTTTGAACCCTGATGCAGCACTTAATGCAGGAATAAACGTCCCGAGAAACATTTTACATACTATGTTGATTTCAGGAGCTTTATCAGGTCTTGCGGGAGCACTTTCGATTACTGGTACTTCCATTCATGGATTGCAGTCTTTGGCAATGTTTGAGAACTATGGATTCAATGGATTGTCAGTAGCACTTATAGCGGGAAGTTCGCCGATAGGATGTATATTTGCAGGCTTGATGTTTAGTGGACTTATATATTCTGGACAGTCGTTGCAATTTAAAATTGGAGCTCCTTCAGAAATAGTAAATATTATGATAGGTGTTATAGTGTTTTTTGTGGCATTAGTTCGAATAATTCCATCGGTAATAAATAAGTTTTTGGAAAGGAAGGCCAAGTTAGATGTTAAGTAACATATTAATTGCCATATCTATAACATTGATGTATTCCGCTCCGTTAGCTTTAGCTGCTATGGGAGGCGTTATATCTGAGCGTTCAGGTATTGTAAATATAGGAATTGAAGGCATGATGAGCATAGGAGCACTTGCAGGTGCTACTGTTGGATACTTTTCCAATAATGCTTGGTTAGGACTTCTTTGCGCAGGTTTGGCAGGTGCACTGATGTCTGTGTTGCACGCGGTGGCTTCTGTTACTTTCAGAGCTGACCAAACAGTTTCGGGGATTGCTCTAAATTTGATAGGACCTGGCCTTGCGATGTTTTTATCTAGGTACTTCTTCAATGGTGCAACCCTAACTTTGCCGGTTCCCGCAAAATTACCTAAAATAGTGAATTTAAAATCTCTACAAAACACGGCTTTTAGTAATTTAAATCTTGACGTTACAGTAATAATAGCTGCTGTGGTAGTAATTTTAACGTGGTTTTTGCTTTACAAAACAAAATGGGGTTTAAGAATTCGTGCAATGGGAGAACATCCTGCAGCGGTGGATACTTTAGGAGTATCGGTTTATAAATCTAGATATTTGTGCGTAATACTTTCTGGGCTTTTAGCGGGTCTTGGAGGTGGAACTGTTACTTTAGCTATAATTTCTCAATTCACTCCAACGGCTATCAGCGGTCAAGGGTTTATTGCACTAGCTGCTGTGATATTCGGAAAGTGGCGTCCTTTTGGAGCTTACTGGGCGTGCCTGCTCTTTGGATTTTCTCAAGCATTGGTTGTAATTTTAGGCGGAGGAACAGTAAATTTCCCTTCAACTCTTTTAGCTATGATACCGTATGTTTTAACAATAATAATGCTTATTATTTTCGTGGGGCGTTCTTCTGCACCAAAAGCTTCGGGAGTGCCTTACCAAAAAGGTGAACGTTGAGGAATAAACAGAGGAGGATTTTAGAAATGGATATAAATGAAATTTTATCTAAAGTGGACCACACGCTTTTATCGGTTGATGCTACATTTGAGGACGTAAAATTACTTTGCGATGACGCTATAAAATATGGTGTAGCGTCAGTTTGCATAGCACCTAGTTTTGTAAAAAAAGCCAAAGAATACGTAAAAAATCAGATGAGAATTTGCACGGTGATTGGATTCCCTAATGGGTATAACACGACTAAGTGTAAAGTTTTCGAAACTTCTGATGCTCTAGAAAACGGAGCGGATGAAATCGATATGGTAATTAATATTGGAGCGCTTAAAAGCAAGGATTTTAATTTCATAGAAAACGAAATTAGTCAAATTAAAAAAGTTTGCAAAGATAAAATACTAAAGGTTATAATTGAAACCTGTTTGCTAACGAAGCAAGAAAAAATTGATATGTGTAAAATAGTGACTGCTTGCAAGGCAGATTTTATAAAGACTTCAACAGGATTTTCCAAACACGGTGCTACCGCTGAAGATATCGTACTTTTTAAAGATCATTTGGGTGAAGGGGTTAAAATCAAAGCAGCGGGTGGTATTTCAGATTTAAAACAAGCAGAAGAATTTATAAATTTGGGAGCTAGCAGACTTGGAACCAGTAAAGTAGTAAAACTTGTTAAAGAACATTAAAATAGTTGGGTAGGAGCAAATGAACATGAGAGCTTATGATATCATTGAAAAGAAAAAAAATTCTGAAAAACTCAGTAAACAAGAGATAGAGTTTTTCATAGACGGTTATCTGAAAGGCACTGTAAAAGACTACCAAATGTCTGCGCTGCTAATGGCTATCTGTTTAAACGGCATGGATGATCAAGAATGCGAATGTTTAACCAAGTGTATGCTAAACTCAGGAGATAAAATAGACCTTTCTGCAATAAAGGGTGTTAAGGTGGATAAACACAGCACCGGAGGAGTAGGTGACAAAACCACTTTAATTCTTACCCCAATAGTTGCATGCTGTGGAGTTAAAGTTGCTAAAATGTCAGGTAGGGGTTTGGGTCATACCGGAGGAACTATCGACAAATTAGAGTCTATAAACAATATGAAAGTGGATTTAGATAAAGAAAAATTCTTTGAAATAGTCAATGATATCGGATGCTGCGTTATAAGCCAAACAGGCAATTTAGTTCCAGCGGATAAAAAAATATACGCCTTAAGAGACGTTACCGCTACTGTTGAGAGTATCCCACTAATTGCATCGAGCATAATGAGCAAAAAACTTGCTTCCGGAGCAGACTGTATCTTACTAGATGTAAAAGTTGGCGATGGAGCTTTCATGAAAACAGTTGAGGATGCCATTAAGCTTTCAAAACTCATGGTTAACATTGGGTGTAAGCTAGGAAAGAAAGTTTCTGCTCTCATAACCAACATGCAGGAGCCTTTGGGAAATGCCATAGGAAATTCTTTAGAGGTATGGGAAGCTTGTGAAGTTTTGAAAGGTCGAGGGGCTAAAGACTTAAGAGAAGTATCGCTATCTTTAGCGGCTGAAATGTTAGAAATGGCAGGCAAAGGAACTTTAGACCAATGCCGAGAAATGGCTGAAAAAGCATTAGATAGCGGCGAAGCTTTCTCAAAACTCAAAGATATGGTTAGAGCTCAAGGCGGGGACGTCCAAGCGCTTGAAAAAGAATTTGGTAGTTCAGAAAAAGCTTATGAGCTTTGTGCAGACCGCAATGGATACATAAAATACATGCATGCAGATAAACTCGGCAAGGCTGCTATGATTTTAGGTGCAGGACGCCAAAAGAAAGAAGAATGTATCGACTTTGAAGCGGGCATAATACTAAATAAGAAAATCGGGGATGAGGTAAAAAAGGGCGACGTCATTGCTACGCTGTACACCTCTGAAGCCAAAAAATTCCAAGACGCATCGGAGATTTTGAAAAAAGCTATAGAATTTTCTGAAACAAAAACTCAGGCTAAACCTTTGATATTAGCTAAAGTTGGTTTCGAAAAACAACCTTCGATGTGAATTCAACAAGGAAGGACGCCACTTTAAATGACGCTCAATGAAGCAAAAAAATTAGCAGAAAAATATAGAAAAGAAATTGAATATCATAACAGAAAATACTACGAAGAAGACTCTCCTGAAATTGACGATTATGAATATGATATGATTCTTAGGAATTTAGAGAATTTAGAAAAAGAATTTCCCGAACTATCCAAAGATGCTTTTTCTCCTACCCACAAAGTAGGGGGCAGGGCATCTGAAAAGTTTTCTGCCGTTAAGCATAAGGTGAAAATGGAAAGCTTACACGATTCTTTTTCAAAAGAAGAAATTCAAGCGTTCGATAAGAGAGTTAGGAATGTTTTGGAAGATATTTCATACGTTGTGGAGCCAAAAGTTGATGGTCTTTCAGTATCTGTAGAATACGAAAACGGCGTCTTAACACGAGCTTCTACTCGCGGCGATGGCTTAGTTGGAGAAGATATAACCGAAAATATTTTAACGATTTCTTCTCTCCCCAAAGTTTTAAAGGAAAAAATTCCTCTTTTGGAAGTTCGAGGAGAAGTGTATATCTCAAAAGAAGATTTTGCTAAACTTGTTAAACTGCAGGAAGAACAAGGGTCTAAGCCCTTTAAAAATCCCCGAAATGCTGCTGCTGGCTCTTTAAGACAAAAAGATGCTAAAATCACTGCTTCTAGAAATTTAAATATTTGTGTTTTTAATATCCAACAAGTTATCGGGCACAGTATTACTAGCCATAAGGAGTCCTTGGATTTTTTAAAGCAACTTGGATTTCCAGTTATACCGATGTATAAGCTTTGCACGGATATCGAATCAGTAATTGCCGAAATAGACAACCTAGAAAAAATAAAAAATTCATTACCTTTTCAAATTGATGGAGCGGTTATAAAATTAGATCAAATCGAAAAACGTTCTATATTAGGAAGTACTTCTAAATTTCCTCGTTGGGCGGAGGCATATAAATATCATCCGGAAGAAAAAGAAACTACTCTGCTTGACATTGAGATAAATGTTGGTAGGACAGGAATCTTAACACCTTTAGGAATACTTGAGCCCGTTTTGATTTCAGGAACGGTTGTTAGGCGCGTCTCTCTACACAAC
Source organism: uncultured Eubacteriales bacterium (assembly GCA_934725345.1). GTDB lineage: Bacteria > Bacillota > Clostridia > Oscillospirales > Acutalibacteraceae > UMGS1491. Next base: position 1,024 of record CAKVBG010000061.1, on the reverse strand, counting down.
GAAGATTTCATAAAGGAAAAAAATATAAAAATAGGAGATACTCTTCTAATACGCAAAGCAGGGGAAATTATTCCTGAAGTAATTAAAGTGGTTAAAGATGGAGAAAACGCAGTAGAGTTCAGTTTTCCGAAAATTTGTCCTTCTTGCGGTTCGGAAGTTTTCAGGGAAAATGAGGAAGTTGCTATTAGATGCATAAATTCTCGCTGTCCACAACAACTCGTCAGGAATATCATTCATTTTGTTTCAAGAAACGCAATGGATATTGAAGGTGTTGGAGAGACTTTAGTAGCCAAATTGGTTGAAAACAAAATAATAAATTCCGCCGTGGATCTCTATAGTTTAAATTCCAACGATTTAACTTCTCTTGAAAGAATGGGAGAAAAATCTTCGGATAATATTTTAAAGGCAATTTCGGCTTCTAAAAGCAGAAGTTTAGATAGATTTTTGTTTGCCTTAGGAATACGCCATGTAGGAGAAAAAGCAGCAAAGCTGATTGCTCAAAAATTCGAAAGCATAGATAATATAATGAATGCTAAACCTGAAGAAATACTAGCCATCTCAGGAATTGGTAGCACAATAGCTGAGAGTATTACAGAATATTTTTCAGTCCCAAGCAACAAAGATTTAATTAATAAATTCAAAGAATGTGGTTTAGAAATGCCCTTTGAAAAAATAATCAAAAATGACTTTTTTGCGGATAAAGTGTTCGTTTTAACAGGCTCACTCGAGAACTACACCCGCAAAGAAGCAACTGATATAATACAAAAATTTGGAGGTAATGTAACTTCTAGTGTTTCTAAGAATGTGGATTTCGTTATTGCAGGGATAAATGCTGGAAGTAAGTTAGCAAAAGCTCAAAAATTAAATCTCCCAATAGTAGATGAATCTCAATTTGCTCAGTGGGCTGGAAAATAATAAAATGGCCTCTGCCGTTTTACGGGTAGAGGTCGATAAATCAATCATATAAATATTAAATTACTCTTCTACGGGAGCCATTAAATTTCTTCCGTCGGCTTCACGGTAC
>CAKVBG010000060.1 GCA_934725345.1 uncultured Eubacteriales bacterium | reverse complement strand
GGAGATTCAATTAGAGCATTAAGTACACCGCTTTTCGAAGAAAGTTACAGAATAGCCGTGGCGAAAGGTGAAACTGAAATGCTAGGTGAAGTAAACAACATTTTAGAGGATATGGTAAAAAGCGGTGAAATAGATAGGATTGTTCAAAAGTATGTTTCGTCTCTGGAGGGGAAAGGCGAAGATTTAAAATCTCAAATATATAATAATCTCTTAAACAAGCAGCGCTATGCTATCATATTGAGAGGTTTGGCCAACACTATTGAAATAACTTGCGTAGCTTTGATCATAGGAATTATTCTTGGTGTTGGGGTTGCACTGGTTAGTGCTAGCCGTAGTGAAAGTGTGGCGGTTAAAATTCTTAAATTTATATCTAAAATTTATGTTTTAGTTATTCGTGGTACTCCGGTTGTGATACAGCTATTTGTTTCGCATTATATAATTTTTTCCTCCAGTGGAATGAACAAAGTGGCTGTGGCTATGATGACGTTCGGGATTAATTCGGGAGCATATGTTTCGGAAATAATCAGAGCTGGAATAAATGCTGTAGACCCCGGACAATATGAAGCTGGAAGATGTTTAGGTTTGAGCGAACGCCTTACAATGAGCAAAATTATACTTCCTCAAGCATTCAGAAATATTTTACCCACCCTAATGAATGAATTCATACAGCTCATAAAAGAGACGTCCGTTGCAGGATTTATAGGAGTTGTTGACTTGTCGCGTGCGGGAGATATTATCAGGAGTAACACTTACCAACCGCTCGTACCTCTTTTGAGTGTGGCGATAATATATTTTGTTTTAGTTTCTGCTCTAACTTTACTTCTTGGCTTCATGGAAAGGAAGTTTAAAACAAATGATAAAAGTTAAAAATCTTTATAAAGAATTTCAAATGGGAAAAATTCGCATACTAAATGGAATAAATGTTGAATTTAAAAAAGGCGAGCGCGTAGGGATAATTGGTCCGTCGGGCTCTGGGAAAAGTACTTTGCTGAGATGTCTTAATTTACTTGAAGTTCCCACAAGTGGTGAAATAGAATTTGAAGGACAAAGTATAATTTCTCCTAAGTTTAATATCGATAAGCTTCGTCAAAAAATGGGTATGGTATTTCAGCATTTTAATTTATTCCCCCATTTGACTGTCCTTCAGAACATTACGCTTGCACCGGTGAGCTTAAAATTATACAAAGAAAAAGAGGCTAAAGAAATAGCAATTGAACTGTTGGAAAAAGTGGGGCTCAAAGGAAAAGAAAATTTTTATCCTTCAAGACTTTCAGGTGGCCAAAAACAACGTGTTGCAATAGTTAGGGCATTGATTATGAAGCCAAAAATTATGCTGTTTGATGAACCTACTTCAGCGCTAGATCCTGAGATGATAAAAGAAGTGATTTCAGTTATGATGGATATTGCTTCACAAGGAATGACTATGATATTCGTCACTCATGAAATGAGTTTTGTAAAAGAAGTGGCCACAAGGGTTCTTTTCATAGACGAAGGGAAAATTCTTGCAGACGGCACTCCAAATCAAATCTTTGAAAATTCTGAAAATCCCCGAATAAATAAGTTTTTAAGTAAACTTATGTGAATCAGGTTTCAAAAGGAGGTATGAAAATGAAGTTTTATAGTGAATCATCTTCTCAAACAGAAAATTTGGGTAAACAGATAGCTTCTAAACTGAAGGGAAATGAAGTAATAGCTTTTTATGGTGACTTAGGTGCAGGCAAAACTACTTTGACTAGAGGAATAGCTGATTTTTTTAATTTGAAGAATAAGGTATGTAGTCCAACGTTTGCAATTCTAAATGAATATGAAAGCTCCAAAGTTAGACTGTATCATTTTGATATGTATAGAATAGCTTCACTGGAAGATCTGGAATCAACTGGTTTTTTTGACTATCTCGGAGAAGGGGTATTCATAATAGAATGGAGCGAAAATATAGATAAGTATTTGCCAAAGCAAACTATAAAAATAAAAATAGAAAAAAATGGTGAAAATTCAAGAATTATAACTATAGAAGGAGCAGATTTAAATTGAAGGTATTAGCGGTTGATTCTTCATCCATTACGGCTTCAGTTGCTGTGCTTGAAGAGAAAAAAATTTTAGCTGAATTCTATATAAATGCCGGTCTGACCCACAGCCAAACTCTTGCACCGATGATAGATGCTGTGATTAAAAGTTTGGGATTGCACTTGCGAGATATCGACCTTTTTGCCGTAACACAAGGCCCAGGCTCTTTTACTGGACTTAGGATTGGTATGGCAACAGTTAAAGGCATGGCAATTGGAGTAGGTAAAAAATGCGTGGGAGTATCTTCATTGCTTGCAGCTGCATATGCTTCGAGAGCCCAGGGAGGAATTGTTGTGCCGTGTATGGATGCCAGAAGGGGTGAAGTTTACTGTGCAGCTTTCAAATCTGATAAAAAAAATTTAACCAGAATTTTTGAAGACTCTGCAATTTCTATTGATGAGCTTGGAAAAATACTCGAAACTTACAACCAAGAAATAAAATTAGTTGGCGACGGAGCAGAAATGTGTTACAATACTTTAGGTCAAAATTATAATTTAAGAGTTGAATTAATGCCTGACTGCCAACGCTATATCAGAGCGTCTATGGTGGGACTTGCAGCCCTGGAATCTTTAGGAGAAAACCAAATTGTGAGTGCTGAGGAAATAAAACCTAAGTATTTAAGGGTATCGCAAGCGGAAAGGCTACTTTCAACAAAATAAAATTTAGGGGACTTGTTATGATAGCAATTGGTGCAGATCACGCGGGCTTTTTAGCCAAAGAAAAGCTCAAAAAACACTTAAAGGTGTTTAAGGATTTCGGAACTCAAAGTGAGGAATCGTGCGACTATCCGTTGATAGCAAAAGCTGTTGCACAGGAAGTGGCTGAAGGTAAAAGTGAAAAAGGAATTTTAATTTGCGGTTCTGGTATAGGAATGTGTATAGTAGCGAATAAAGTTAAAGGTATCCGTGCTGCTGTCTGCAATGATGTAAATACCGCAAAACTTAGCCGAAGCCATAACGATGCTAATGTTTTATGCATTGGTGCTAGGATAGTTACATCAGAAGAAATTGAAAAAATAGTGGATACCTTTTTAAGCACACCATTTGAAGGCAACAGACATCAAATAAGAGTAAATCAAATTTCAGAAATTGAAAAATCTTGGTAAAATCAGGGAGGAAACAAATATGATAACAAATGAAAATATAAACATTTTAGATGATCATCCTTTGATTCAGCATAAACTTGCAATTCTAAGGAATAAAAAAACTGGCCATAAAGAATTCAGGGATTTAATATCTGAAATCACAATGCTTATGTGTTATGAGTCAATGAAAAATCTCGAGACTAAACAAGTTGAAGTTGAAACTCCGCTAGAGGTTGCTAAATTTGGCATGATAAATGGAAACAAAATTATGTTTATACCTATTCTCCGAGCTGGTCTTGGTATGGTAGATGGTGCAGTTCAAATGATTCCAACGGCTAAAGTGGGTCATCTTGGATTTTATAGAGACCATGAAACTTTAAAACCTGTGGAGTATTACTCGAAACTTCCAGCAGCTGAGAAAGATGAAGAAATTGTTATTCTAGATCCAATGCTTGCAACAGGCGGAACGGCTATAGACGCAATTTCACTTGTAAAAAAGAGAAATCCAAAGTCAATTAAATTTATGTGTATCTTGGCATCTCCTCAAGGAATTGAGAGTTTGAAAAATGCTCATCCCGACGTTTCAGTTTACTGCGCAGGCTGTGATAGAGATTTAAATTCTCATGGATATATACTCCCCGGACTTGGCGACGCTGGAGATAGAATTTTTAACACAGACTAATTTTAAAGTGAGAATCTGGGAAAACTAGATGAGATTTATTTTTGAAGCAAGGGAATGAAATATGGAAGAGATAAAAAATACTATTTGGAGATTTGTTAAAAGGTATAGGAAGTATGCTTTGTTTTTCTGTGATTTTATAATTTGGAATTTCTCTTTCTATATTTCTTTAGCAATAAATAGAAACAACTTATTTGTAGTTTCTGAAGTTTCAAATTTTTGGCAAAATATTTTAGCTGTTAATTTGTGTTTTAGTTTTGTGTTTATTGCTTTCAAACTATACGATAAAATTTGGCGTTATGCTGACATCGAAGATTTCTTTTATGGTGGCATGGCCACTTTTTGTGCCAATTTTTTGTTTTTCATAGTGAGTATGGTGGGCGGATTTAAATTAACACTTAGGGTTTATACTATCTTTGGTTTAACATCTACACTAGGTATTTTTATGTTTAGAATTCTTTATAGGGTTAATAGGCTAATAGATAATGTTTCAGACGAAGAAATCAAAGATAAAAAAAGAATGCTTATCATAGGGGCAGGAGAGTCCACAGCCACGGTTTTGAGGGAGATATCTAAATATTCAGCTAACAAGTATTTGCCTGTGGGAATAGTAGATGACGATGGCGAAAAGATAGGGCGTAAAGTTATGGGAGTGAAAGTAGAAGGCTCAACTAAGGAGATCCCTGAAATTTGCGAAAAACTTGGTGCGGAGGTAATTTTATTTTCTATAAACTCTATTTCCTCGAAGGATCGCAGGAAAATTCTTGATATCTGTGCCAAAACTTCTCTAGAGGTAAGGATCATACCCAATATTTATGAGGTTGTAACTTCAGGCACTTCTATCTCTTCGGCGATGAGAAAAATAAAAGTAGAGGACCTTCTCGGGCGAGAAACTATAATATTCGATAAACAACAGTATGGAAGCTACCTTATAGGAAAAACTGTTTTGGTTACGGGAGCTGGAGGTTCTATAGGGTCTGAGCTTTGCCGGCAAATAGCTAAAATCTCTCCGCGTAAGCTTATAATTCTGGACGTTTATGAAAACGGAGCGTACGATATTGAACAAGAGCTTAAAAGAGAGCATAAGAATACGCTTAACATGTCAGTTGAGATATCAACTATCTGTGATAAAGACCAAATGGAAAGGTTATTTGCAAAAGAAAAAATAGATGTTGTATTTCATGCGGCTGCTCATAAACACGTTCCTTTGATGGAGAAAAACGCAGAAGAAGCGGTTAAGAATAACGTGTTTGGGACTTTAAACCTTTTAGAATGTGCGGATAAGTATGGAGTAAGTAGATTCGTTCAAATTTCAACTGATAAAGCCGTTAATCCCACAAACATAATGGGGACAACCAAACGAATTTGTGAGATGCTTATTCAGTTTAAAAACAAGCACTCAAATACCGAGTTCGTAGCAGTTAGGTTTGGAAATGTGCTTGGGTCGAACGGTTCTGTTATACCGCTTTTTGAAGAGCAAATAAAGCGTATGGGGCCGGTTACTGTAACTCATCCCGACATAATCAGATACTTTATGACTATACCTGAAGCGGTATCTTTGGTGCTCACTGCGGGAGGAATTGCCAAAGGAGGAGAAATTTTCGTACTGGATATGGGTGAGCCGGTTAAGATAAAAAGTTTAGCGGAAAATTTAATACGCCTTTCGGGATTTGTGCCTCATGAAGATATAAAAATAGAGTACGTAGGGTTACGCCCGGGAGAAAAACTTTACGAAGAACTCCTGTTAGAAGAAGAGGGAATTCGCAAAACTAAAAGCAAAAAAATATATATTGGAAATCCTATAGAGCTTGACGAAAGCGTTTTTAAGCAGGATATTGAAAAGTTAAGGGAAATTGCCGCCCGTGGAAATTATTCAGAAATAGAAAAAATGTTGATGAAAATTGTTCCAACTTTCAAACATAATATTCAGAAGAATTAGTATAAACTTTAGGAGATGCAGTTGTATGCATCTCTATTTTAAATTCTTTATTGCTGTGGTGGCTAATTTATCGCACCGTTCATTTTCCGGATGACCTGCATGACCTTTAACC
>CAKVBG010000059.1 GCA_934725345.1 uncultured Eubacteriales bacterium | reverse complement strand
CACAACTTGGTCGGATTGGATGTAGAAACTTCACCCAAGAAGCAGTATCGAACTGATACGAAAGCATCACTTGATTCAAATAAATCTCAAATTGTTGGAATTAGTCTATCGGTAAAAAACGGCACGGGGATATATATCCCCCTTTGCCACAAAAACTTTAAAAATGCAGACTTTGATAAAGTCTTTTTATATATTACAGAAAATATTTTACTTGATAAAAATAAAACAGTAGTCATACATAATGCTGCATTTGAAAGTGCGTTCTTCTATGCTTTGGGAATAGTTATGAGATGCAAAGTTTATGACACAATGGCAGCAGCTCAGCTTACTCTTAAAACAAATACAGAATTTAGAAGTTTATCGGATAGCGGTCTTAAAAAGTTAGTTTCAGAGCTTTTGAAGGAGAATTTACCTACCTTTGAAAGTGTTACTGAGGGAAAGTTCTTTGATGAGTTAGATCCTTATAATTTTGAAACTGTCAGATATGCCTGTGCAGATAGTGATTATGCTTTAAGGCTTTATCATTTGTTTAATAAATGGTTTGATGAAAATCTTCCACGACACAGATTTATAGTAGAAGAAATAGAGTCTCCGACTGCTGTGTATGTTGGACTCATGAAACACAATGGATTGCTTGTGGATATTGATTTAATAAAAGAAAAGCAATGCCAAGCGGTGAATATGCTTAGGGAACTTAAAGAAGATATAGCTATTTTAACGGGAAACGTAAACATTGGTTCTAATGCCACAACTCAGGAATTTAAAAATTTTCTTTACGGAAGATTAAGCCTCCCTGTTTTAAAGACAACAGAAAAAAATAAAGAAGCCGCTGATGACGAAGCATTTATACTTTTATCTTCATACTGTAAAGAAAACAAACCTGAATATGTACCGCTATTTGAAATTATTAAAGAATATCGAAAGTGGGGCAAAATTAAGTCAACATATATAGATAGCTACATTAAACATTTAAATCCTGCAACAAACCGAATACATCCTGACCTTTTTCCTCTTGGAACTGAAACAGGAAGGTTTGCAAGTAGAAATCCAAACCTTCAAAACTGTTCGAGAAAGGATAATGATCCCATCGGAGTCAGAAATTTTTTTATTGCACCTAAAAGTAAAGTTTTGATGTCACTTGATTTTTCTCAAATTGAGCTTCGTGTGGGAGCGTTTTATTGCCGAGATGAAACTATGATGAAAACATATAAAAACGGTGGGGATATTCATGCAAAGACAACATCTGTAATTTACAAGATACCATTCCAGCAGGCAGTGGATAAAAATGCACCACACTATAAGGAGCGAAGAACAATTGCAAAGGCGTGCAATTTTGGAGTATTTTTCGGACTATTCGCTAAAGGATTGCTCAGAAGCCTTAAATTTAAAGCCGGACTTAATAAAACACTTGAAGAGTGTGATCAGATTATAAAAAACCTTAAGGAAGGATATCCTGAACTTGAAAATTGGCAACGTAAAGTAAAAATCAAAGCAAAATTTAATGGATATACAGAAACGTATCTCGGTAGACGTAGATATCTTCCGCATATTCTTTCGTCCAATTGGAATAAGAAGAGTTTCGCTGAAAGACAAGCTTTAAATACACCAATACAAGGAACTGCTGCAGATATTTTAAAGTTATCAATAGTAAGAATTCTTGGTGGTTTGCCTGATAGATTATGGCTCAAGCCTTTACTTCAAATACACGATGAACTGATGTTTGAGCTACCGAAAGAAAGATTGCATGAGGCTGTAGAATTCATAAAAAATTGCATGGAAGCACAGCCGTTTAAAGAATTTGATATACCGCTAGTAGCAGAGGCTGCAATCGGGACAAGATTCGGTTCTCTTAAAGAAATGGAGGGTTAGTATTATGGATTTAGGACTTAAAAATGCTGAAGGATATGATGATCCAACGGCACATGAAGCAATTAAAAATGTTACCAAAAAGGAAAAACGAAGAAGGCGAAGATATACCATTTTGAGGTTTAGCAAAAAGAAAGCGAATAAGTGCAAGGAAGTGAAACGATGAACGCAAAGGAATTTTTTAAAGAAATTTACAAAGGTTGCAATCAAGGATTTGTAACACTTACTTCTCTGCCCGATAGAAAAACAAAGTGGTTTAAGGTCAGTGAAATCGAAAAAATATCGAATGTAGCTGAAAATGTGGGTCAAAAAACAAATGTTTTTTTCGGAGTAGGACTTAGGAATAAAATACTTTCTAATGGCCTTAGGGGAAGTGAAAAAGATATCTCGTGCATTACGACCTTGTATGCTGATATTGATGTTAAAGGTGACGCCCATGCGCAAAAATCCCTGCCGGAAACAGTAAATGATGCTGTTACATTTCTAAACAATTTAAAAATACAGCCAAGTATAATCGTAAAGTCGGGTAATGGTATTCACGGATACTGGCTTTTGGAAAAGCCCTTTAAAATTGAGAATGACAAAGGTAGAAGCTATGTTGTTTCGATATTTAAAGGATTTGGGAAATACATCAACAGCGAAGCAAAAAAATTTAATTGGAGAATTGACAATGTTTATGATCTTGCTCGTATATTAAGAGTTCCAGGGTCAGTGAATCACAAACTGAAAGGTGGTGTTAAGTGCGAAGTTATCAAAAATAGTCTGCAACGGTACAATTTAAAGGAATTTAATCAATATACACATTGTAACGATATGGGTGCATCCATTAGTAAAAATGCACATAGTGTGGAAAAAGTAGTTGAAAGTTGTGAATTTATTAAATACTGTGTGGACAATGCATCAAATTTACCTGAACCTCTGTGGCATGCTATGATTACTAATCTTGCTCCACTTAAAGGAGGTAATAATGAGATACACAAATTTAGCGAAAGTTATCCAAAGTACAATTTTGATGAAACAGAAAGAAAAATCCAACGAGCAATAATTGAAAATAAGCCACATACTTGCGAATATATCAGGGAAAACCTTAATTTTGACTGCAACAAAAACTGCCATGTCAAGGCTCCGATCGTTTACGGTCTGCCAAGTTTTGAGGAGCGTTTTAAGGATTTACTTTCATGTAACGAGATTAATGTGGATGAAATTTTGTCAGAGCAAAATGCTGTGTATATTATACCTAATATTTTGCGCCAAGCTCTAGATGAAAACGGGTTTGACTATTCAAAAGTCACTCGTGGTTTTAAGGATCGTGGTTTTATTGAAACTCAAACTGACTATAAAGGACATACCAAAATGCAAGTTTCTAAAAAAATAAATGGCATAGTTCAAAAGTGTTTTTGCGTTAAAGAGGTTATCAAAAGCAAAAGTTCGGATGAGACAAATCCCTTAAATTAGCCATTTGTAAAACGGTAACCTCTTAACCTCACTTTTCCGCACACACACCTTCGTATTAGAGTAAATATATAATTTACTGAAAGAGTGTGTGAATTAAAATAAGTCTATATATAACAAATAAATTTATTATAAAGGTTATAGAGGTTACCTATATATAAACATTGGCTTTGTTGTTGAGTTTAAGGGAGTTACCTCTTTTAAAAAATTGAGGTTACCTGAGGTTAATGGAGGTTAATTGTATGAAAGAAAAGACGATAACAAATCAGATATTAAAATACTTAAAGACAAAACGGGATTGTTTTGCGTTCAAAGAGCATGGTGGTTTATACAGTACTGCAGGTATTCCCGATATAATTTGTTGTTACAGGGGAAAATTCGTGTCATTTGAAGTTAAGACTCCAAGCGGAAAGTTGTCAAAGTTGCAGAAAATTACAATTAAACGAATAAACGAAGCAGGTGGAATGGCGTTTAAAGTGATAAGTTTACAGGAAGTAAAAGATATCCTGAAAGGTTTGGTACTAGAGAAATAAACGACAAAAATACAAAGTGCAAAGTTACAATACACAAATTACAAAGTTCAGATAATTTTTTAAATTTGTAGTTTGGAGGATAATTGTATGTCCAGTAATAAAAAGCGTTATGTAAGATGTAAATATTGCCGGTTTGTTAAAGAAGATAGCTCTATGAACGAGGAAAATTGGATAGCGTATGAATGCGGAAATCCAAAAAGTGAATACTATAAATCTCTTTTGAACATTGATCCTAACGGAAATAAAAACAGCTTCATAACATGGTCGGGATGCAGTTTGGGAGAAAGGAGATGTTTAAAGTGAATGCAAAGGAGTACCTTTCTCAAGCATATTACATAGATCAAAGGATAGACTGTAAAATGGAACAAATAAAATCACTCAGAGAACTCGCAACTAAAGCTAATTCTGTTATATCAGATATGCCCAAAGGAAATGGTAATAAACAAATAATGGAAAAGAATATAGCTGCGATTGTTGATTTAGAGCATGAAATTGATAATGATGTCAGTAATTTAATAAGTCTGAAAAGAGAAATAATTAATGCCATCCGAAATATAGACAACTCTGAATATAAAACATTACTGGAACTTAGATATATATGTTTTAATAAGTGGGAAACCATAGCACTATCAATGAAATATGGTAGAGATACTATTTATAAAATACATCAACAAGCATTGAAGGAAATTTCTCAAAAACTCGGCAGTAAAATCCAGAAAAATCAGAAAAATCCACTTGAAAGCGGTAACTCAGCATGATATAGTTATACTAGTGTAATGTGATTTAAAGCTCTTGGAGAAATCCGAGAGCTTTTTCTATGCTAAAAATGAGGTGATAAAAATGCCTAGAAAACCAAGAAACCCATGTAGGTTTAGTGGTTGCCCGGAACTTACGGAAAATAAATATTGTGATAAACATAGAAAGCTCGAAAGCAGCTACTACAACAAATATAAACGTAATCCTAATACTTACAAACGATATGGAAACCGCTGGAGAAAAATAAGACAACTTTACCTTAAAGAACACCCTGTCTGCGAACTGTGTGAAAGAAAGAGTATATTAAGACCTATGGAAGAAGTACATCACATTATACCTTTGTCTAAAGGTGGTAGTCATCATAAAGATAATTTGATGAGCCTGGGTAAGAGTTGCCATTCAAAAATTACTGCGACTTATGGAGGACGCTGGGGATAAAAAATAGCCTTGCATTTTTTATGCAAGGTTTTAATCATTAATAAATATCAACTAAATAAATCTGAATGTGAACCGGTTCTGGAAAGAAACAGTATTAATTCGGTATTTTCTATGCGATAAACGAGTAACCAGTCGGACTGTATGTGACATTCTCGGAATCCAACATAATTTCCTGTTAAAGCGTGATCTCGGTATTTATCTTCAAGCTTTACATTACTAGCTATTTTATCTACGGTTTCTTCTAATAGTTCCAGTTTATAGCCACGTTTTGCAGCTAATTTTAAATCTTTTTTGAACTGGTTAGATAAAACAATCTCAAGCATTTGATAATACCTCTCTCATAGCTTCTTTGAAACATGAATATTTTTTGTAATTTTCAGGATGCTTTTTCATTTCGTGAAACTCATTCATTGCAACTATTGTTTCGGCGTTTGGTATATCTCTTTTTATTTCAAATGGTATTTTTTGTTGGCGAACTGATTGTTTTAGAAATATAGTTACAGCCGTTGTTAAATCTAATCCCAAATCATAAAAAAGTTCTTGTGCAGATTTTTTTAAATTTGGATCTAAATTGATATTTGTACTTACTTTAGGCATACTTTCACCCCCCTTTTGGTAGTATTATACCATATTATATGCGTAATATCAACCTGATGTGTGTTTGATAAGCGTAAAACTCTGTGCTTTCAAAAATAGTTATTCAAATACCACTACAACCTAGGTCTAACATTTGGTTTAAGCATATATTTGTATATTTATCGAAAAAACGCTCACACTAAGTATCACAATAACAATGAATTCATTTAGGGGGGATTTTTTTGAATCCGTTTAAAGAAAAAACCACAAAAATTTTTGATAGTGTAAGAAATTGGAAAGAGATTTACGATTATTCTTACAACAAGGATGAAGTCGATCCTTA
>CAKVBG010000058.1 GCA_934725345.1 uncultured Eubacteriales bacterium | reverse complement strand
AAAATAAATGATTAAAAACCTTTATCCTATAACCGGGAGGGGTTTTTAATTTTTTCAAAAAGGAATGTAAATACTGAGGAGGGAAGTAAAAATGGGAGTAAAAATATCAATTGAAAGAGATGTTTTAACCGCATACATTGAGAGCGATATAGACCATCATTCAGCTAAAGATATCCGTGAAACCGTAGATCGTGCTATTGAGAAATACAACCCTAAATTTCTTAAATTGGATTTTAGTGGAGTGCAGTTTATGGATAGTTCCGGAATTGGATTGATTATGGGTAGATTTAGATTAATGAAAGAAATTCAAGGTAAACTAAAAGTGGTTAATATCCCTAAGCGTTTAGAAAGAATGATTAAGCTCTCGGGGCTTGGTGCGCTAGGTATATTTTAAAAGGAGGATATAAATGCAAGAAGTACTAAATGAAATGAATTTAAATTTTTTGAGTAGGTCTTCAAATGAAGGTTTTGCAAGAACGGCTGTGGCGGCATTTGTTGCTCAGCTTGATCCAACAATAGATGAGCTTGCAGATATAAAAACCGCTGTTTCCGAAGCAGTAACTAACAGTATAGTTCATGGATACAAAACAGGTATCGGTAAAATTTACATATCTTCTAAAATTTATGAAAATGGAAAAATAGTCATAAAAATAAAAGACAAAGGTTGTGGGATAGAAAATATAAAGCAAGCTATGGAACCACTTTTCACAACCGGCGGCAGTGAGCGTTCGGGTTTAGGATTTGCAGTTATGCAAAGTTTTATGGACAAAGTAAGAGTAAATTCAAAGCCTGGAAAAGGAACTAGCGTCACATTGCAAAAATTTATAATTCGTAGACCAATTAGCAATGAGCGTTAAATTGGAATGTGGCACTTGCAACATTGAAGTAGAGAAGCATTTGGGTTTGGTGCATTTGTGCTGTCAGCGGTTTAGAAAAAGAGGAATGGAATACGACGATATCTTTCAATCAGGGTGCATGGGTTTGATGAAAGCCGCTAAAAATTTTTCTATTGATAGAGGAGTAAAATTTTCAACTTATGCAATACCTGTAATTTTAGGAGAGATAAAGGCGTTTTTCAGAGATAATAGTTCATTGAAAGTTAGCAGAGGGCTCAAGGAATTAGCAATTAAAATTCGCAGCGAACAAGAAAAATTTTCGGATTGCTATAACCGAGAGCCTACTGTAGCAGAACTTTGTGAATTACTAAAAGTGGACGCTGAACAAGTTTTAAATGCACTCGATTCCAGCAGACCACTTGTTTCCTTAGATGATTTTGATTCAAAAAAGCAAAATGGGGATATTCCGGTATCTTTTGAAGAAGAAAAAATATTTAACAAACTGGAACTTTCAAATGCACTTAGCAGTTTTTCTTCTGTAGATAAAAGTTTGATATATTTAAGATTTTTTAAGAACTACACTCAAACTCAAGTTGCAAAAAAGCTCAGCATGACGCAAGTTCAGGTATCGAGAAGGGAAAGATTTCTCTTAAAACTATTAAGAACAAAACTAAGCTAGGATTCTTCCTAGCTTATAAATTTTCAGAAAACTTTATCAATTTATTTAAGCGATGATTCACACCTGATTTACTAACAGAGTTAACGTGAAGTGAGGAGAGTTCATTCAATGAGGCATAAGGGTGATTTAGCCTAAGGCGAGCTGTTTCTTGAAGCTGCGGTGGAAGGCTAGAAAGCTTATTTTTTTGAATAATTTTTTTTATTGCTTTGATATGAACAGAAGCTGAAGAAGTTGTTTTTGATAAATTTGCAGTTTCGAAGTTTATACTGCGATTAATATTGTTCCTAACTTCTTTTATCATCTTAACTTGCATAAACTCCATCGCACACGATTTAGCTCCTATTGCAACCAAAAATTCCTCTATTTTTTCATTTTCTTTTATATATACACAGTATCCTTTTTTTCTTTCCACTATCTTAGGATTGAATTTTAGTTCTTTGAAATTCTCCATTGAATTTATCAGTAGATTGCAAAGCTTTAAAGAAGGAACGTTGAATTCTAAGTGGTAATCAACTTCGGGATTAGTAATGCTCCCACAAGATAAAAAAACACCTACTAAAAAATCAGAAGTATAATTTTTAATTGTGGAGTCAAGATCGGAATTTTCTGCGTTTTTTATTTCAATAAAAAATTGATTGGTAGGGATTTCCAGAGTAAACGTATTTTTTTTAGTTATTGTATAATCTTTCGATAAGTGGTTCTCTTCAAACAGCGTATCTAAAAACAAACACACTTTTTCGATAATAGTTTGATTTTCATATGACAATACAAATTTGTTGTTTTTAAGCTTTGCACCAAAGATTATCATCCCATAGACCTGAGCTTTTAATCTTTCTGGATTTTTTATTTCCAAACAAGACAGTTCATTTTTTATTCTACTAGAAAACGACATCTTATCACCTTGAAAAGTTTTTAAATTTTTACGTTTCCTAAAGTTTTAACCTCACACTCCAGTAAAATACCGCTTGTCAGATAAACTTTTTCTCTGATTAGGTTTATTAGATTTTGGACATCCTTGCAAGTTGCATTTCCCACATTGACTATAAACCCGGAATGCTTTTCGCTAACCATTGCATCTCCAACACGAGTACCTTTAAGGCCGGCATCTTGTATTAAAGCCCCTGCGAAAAAACCGCCACCTGGTCTTTTAAAGACGCTTCCTGCACTTGGATATTCTAAAGGTTGTTTTGATTTCCTTTTAAGTATTATTTCTTGCATAGTTTGTCTGATTTTATTGTGGTCGCAAGGGGATAGCTTAAATTTGATTGAGGTTATAACAAAACCTTTATCACTGTAGAAGCTTTTTCTATATGAAAGGTCCATGTTTTCTTTAACCATAGTTACGGTTTTACCGTTTGGTTCGAGATGAGTAGCTTCTAAAATAACGTTTGAAGTATCTTTACCGTAGGCGCCCGCATTCATAAATAGCGCTCCTCCGCAAGATCCGGGAATTCCCCAAGCAAATTCTAGCCCAGAAAGACTGTTTTGCATAGAAAATACACAAGCTTTTCCCAAAGATGCCGCTGAGCCGCAGCAAATTATTTCGTTTTTTTCCAAATTTATTCTTTTAAAATCTCCACTAAGGTGCAAAACTACTCCTCTGTATCCTTCGTCAGATACTAGCAAATTAGAACCGTTTCCTAAAATGAAATAGGGTAGGTTTAGTTTTATTATTTCTGAAATCAACGCCGATAAACTTTGCTCGTTATTTACCAATATAAATAAATCCGCAGGACCTCCTATTTTGAAAGAGGTATATTTTTTAAGCGGCTGATTGTTTATTGCTAAGCATCCTAATTTTTGGGCCAATAATTCAATATTTCTATAAGCTGATGGATTTATAATAAGTTACCTCCTTAAGAATATGTTTCAAAGAAATTGGTATTTTCTCTGAGATATTTTTCAAATCTCTCCAAACTCGAATTAACAACTAATTCTTCCGGAAAATTTATTTCATCTAACATTTGTAACGCTTCTTCGACACATCCAACTTTAGTGCAAAAATGAGCATCTGAATTAACTACGATAAAGGCTTCATATTTTTTGCAAAGTTCTGCTATCCTTTTGCAATTTATCTTTGAGCCTTCTCTTATCAAAAATGAGTTGTTGTTTATTTCAACCAATTTATTGTGCTTTTTAAATTCAGGAATTACCTTTTCATAGTCGTACATAAAGTCTGGAGAACCGCTATGTCCAATAACATTTACAGCTGGGTTTTTAGCAACATTCAACCAAGCTTGAGTGCAAGAATCAATATCCGAAGGACCTTTAAAAGCTGGTTTATGTATAGAAGCTATCACCCAATTAAAATCAGGTTTATCCCTTAAAAAAGGAATATCTAAATTTCCTTCCGGACCCAGTAAGTTTGCTTCGACGCCTCTTAAAACTTTTACTCCTTTTATTTCATTGGGGACTATTCTAAAGTTCTCAAAGTACCATGTCCCTGGAGGGCTAGGCATTGTTCTTGCGTGATCAGTTATTGCGATGGCGTAAAGGCCTTTGGCTTTTGCTTCGGATACATTTTCCATGATAGTGCTGTATGCGTGGCAAGATCCAACTGCGTGGCAATGAGTATCGGCTATAATTTTGATTTTAATCACTACCTTTCCAATTTTACTATATATCCCAAATGCATTTTTCTATTTTCTCTTTTTGTGCGTTGGGAGAAGGCATTCCTAAGTTTATAAAGAGCTCTCGAGCGGCGCTGTATCCCAACTTCCTTTGGCGATTATTCATAGCTGCCACTTCTATAATTATTGCCAAGTTCCTCCCTGGTCGTACTGGTATATCCATATATGGAACTTTAACTCCCAAAATTTCGGTGTAAGTGCATTCAGCACCCATACGATCATATTCTTTATTGGATTGCCATGTACTTAAGTTTACAACTAAATCGATAGACTCATTTAGCTTTACAGCACCTATTCCAAAAATTCTTCGAGCATTTATTATTCCTATGCCTCTTACCTCAATGAAATGACGAATATTTTCAGGTGCTGAACCAACTAAAGTGTTTTTAGGAATTTTTCTTATTTCTACTAAGTCATCAGCGATAAGTTTATGGCCTCTTTTCAGCAATTCTATAGCGGTTTCACTCTTTCCAACTCCGCTTTCTCCAACCAATAATATGCCTTCACCATGTACGTTAATCAGTCCGCCTGAACGGGTAATACGAGGAGCAAGTTTTATGTTCAAAAATGGTGTTAACTCATTTATCACTTCTGATGCGGTATCTTTGGAGGTGATAACGCAAATATTATATTTTTTTGCAACTGCAATTATTTCTTCTCTGGGTTCTATACCGTGAGTTATTATAAGCACTGGAGGTTCTAAGGAAAGAACAGCTTCAATGGATTTGTATATTTCTTCTGAAGTTAAATTAGCCAAGAAATGGTTTTCGCTTTCACCCATAAGCATAATTCGGGTATTATCGAAATTTTCTAGTGACCCTATCAATTCTAGGCCTAATCTGCTGATAGTTTGAGATTTTATTTTAACATCATGTGGATTCTTAGGCATTAGAGCTACGTCGAAAGATAGTTCTTGTATAACTTCGGATAGTCTTACATAAAAGTCATCAGCCATGAAAAATACCCCTTTCTAAATTTGATAATCAAGCTTCTTTTGAGTCTGAAAAGTATTTGCATAAATTTTTAAGCACACAGTTTTCACATAATGGTTTTTTTGCTTTGCAAGTATCTCTTCCGTGCCACACAACTCTATGGCAAAAATCTATAGATTCTTCCTCAGGGACTATTTTTTGCATAACTTCTTCAATTTTTGAAGGATCTTTCAAATTGTGAAATCCCAACCGACGTGTTACTCTAGCAAAATGAGTGTCCACTACAATCCCCGGACGACCGTATATCTCGCCTAAAAATAAGTTGGCGGTTTTTCGTCCTATGCCAGGAAGAGAAATTAATTTCTGAAAGTCATTTGGAATTTCCCCACCGAACTCAGACACTATTTTTTTGCACATTTGAATGATAGTAGCTGCTTTAGTTTTGTAAAGTCCGCAAGGTCGTATATACTTTTCAAGCACTTCCGGAGAAACTTCTGCAAAATCCGTTGGAGTTTTAAGATTTTCAAACAATGCGGGAGTAACCTTGTTTACGGTTTTATCTGTTGAATGAGCGGAAAGCCTAGCTGATATTAAGAATTGCAGAGGAGTGGCATATTTTAGAGCACAAATTGGAGTGGGATACTTTTCTGAAAGTATATGAATTACTGCTTGAATTTTATCCATTGTTTCACCTTTAACTTGATGTTTTGAGTTGTAACAAGTATAGGCTAACATTTTTCTATTAATTTATCAATAATTTTCCTGTTGTACAGGCACATTTTTTCTTGTTTTTGCGTATTTTAGTTTAGACTTTAAACAACAAACCAAGTTAGGTGATGGAATGTATTTTATAAACTTTTTTGAAGCGATACTGAGTTTGCCATTTTTAGTGCTCCATGTTATTCCAAAGAGTTCTTTTCCAAAACCACTTTCTAAAAAAGA
>CAKVBG010000057.1 GCA_934725345.1 uncultured Eubacteriales bacterium | reverse complement strand
CCCCCACTCCCAGAGGCTATTAACAATTCTCCACAGCCCGCTAAAATAAAACTTGTATCGTCAATCTTTAAGAGAAACCTTGTAAGATTGTATAAGGAATTACTAAACAGGTCACTTAAGGAACTTGAAGAATACTATTCTATTGTTGATAGAGAAGAACTCATTGTATTCGTTCATGACAATTTAGGCCAATTGACTCCTGAATCTCGGGGAAAACTTGACCCTTCAATGGTAGCACACTATCTAGAAAGTTTTTCTAGGTATGAGAATTCTGGATCAAAGGGTTTTATAAGTTATAAATACTTAACAGAAACACTTCCCGTTCAAACAGAGGAAGCTTTAAATAAATACTTGGAAGATTCTTTACCCTACTATAGAAACAATTGGGATGATGTTGTATCAATTTGCTATTCAAAACTGATACCTACACGTCCACCTGTACCAACATCTAAAGCAAGTTCTCGACACATTCCATATCATGCTATTTATGGTGCCGCTATTCTAGCAGAAAAAAAGTTATTTACAGATAAAGAAATAAACGAAATGCATTCAGAAATAAATACGAAATACCAAAAATTTGCGGATTCATTTATTGAAGATTACAACATATACTACCCCGAAACAGTTGACGTTAAGTTGAATCATATCAAAAAGATAGAAATTCCAGAAAATCGGCTAGATCATTATGTTGGCAAATATTATTTGCATATGTGTTCATGGATTTTAGGAAAGTACATGGATATATACAAAAACTTCTCAACAAAAGAAAAAGAAAAGTTTATGGAATCATGCGAAAAAGATCCTTCGTCTAGTGCACTTGTTTTTTCAGAACAAATGGAAAATTTCTTCAAAAATTACTATGACTATGACTATGCCTATCCGATGAGGTACGCTAATGCTTCACGTAATTTTTATCGTCAAGTAGAATCTGCGATCCGTAATGATAGCTATCGGAATGGTAATCTCTTATTGTACCCTAATCGACTTGTTTCGCCAATTTCACCCGATTCACTAATCAAAGACCTCCCGCGGATATTAATAAATGGAAATAAGTACTTTATATACTCCTCATTTCGCGAAACTGCATCTGTACACATAAGAAAACGTATTGATAAGAGAGTAGAAAATGATTTTAACAGTGAAGACTTCTCTCAGGTGCTGAAAAATGAATATAATGAGTTTATCTACCAAAAATATGGCAAAATCTAATTTCTCTAATTACTTTATCTTGAAGGTCTTTCAGTATGTTGTAAAACTTAAAACTTGTTTGTTAATTTATTCATTGAAATGTTAATTTAAAATTTTTTATTTGCAAAATTAAATTAATGTGCTATAATAGGGGTAGTATTCTGAATTACTACCACTCTCATGAAAGGATAAAAACAGAATGAATAAAAAATTTAATAGACTGTACGAATACTGCAAATCACAAGGATACTCAGAGTCCAAAAGCACCTTTGAACAAGATTTAAAAGATTTAGCCGTAAAGGAACTTCAATGCCAAGAACTTTCGAAAATTTCTGGAGGTAAAAAAGCTACTACCGCCCTCACTGCGGGGTTAATCTCAGCTCTCAGTATAGCATCTCCTTTGGCTTCTGCCAATCAGGTATATCACTCTGATTCTAGTGCACCATATTGTGGCATTACCAGTGAAAAACCTAAAAGCGATTCTAAGAATGAACTTAGGAATATACTCATTAAAGCGGGTATTACTCTGGCTGGCACGGGTGTTGTAGGTGGAGGAATAATTCTTACAGCGGCGCTCCTCAAATCAAAACTAGCCCCTAAAACAAATAATCCCCCAGAAGGACCTAGTGCTTCAGAGAAAGAGCACGATGCTCGCATGGGAAAAGAAGATGAACAAAAATTTCTTCAGCAGCTCTTACAAATGGCAAATGAATCTGCCCAGAAACTCAAAGATTACTATTATCCTCTCAACGAAGATAGTAAAAAAGAAATAATGGGGTTTATTAATGAAAATTTCAGAAAATCAGATTCTCCAAACCATGGTGAATTCCTGGCTTACTTGGATAGTTTTTTGTTGAATAAATCTCCAAAAAAAATTATGAATAATAAGGATTGGCAAGCCATATTCAGCACTATTAATTCCAGCAAGGACGATGAAATTCCAGGTATTTTAAAAAGCTATATTATCTCTGGACTCGATAATAGTTTATCCGAATATGTGCCAATTAGTTTGATTTCGTGTGCGCTTGTAAAATACGGACAAATCTTGGAATCATCGCAGTTTCCTCAAGAATTCGAAGGGGGTGAAATTCTTTCAGAGCTTGCAAGTCAAATGTATGCGGATTATACAAAGTATTGTTCTGAAAGCACGCAACCTGTTGCTCAAGAGCCGTCACCTCAGGAACCATACGATGACGCGGATGTGATGACAAATTCTGATGGTGCTACTCCATCACCATCATCTTCAGAAGATGATGAAAATGAGGTGGTTGAACCACTTGCCGGACCACCAAGCGATGTTCAACCAGTAGCTCCAATACAGACTACAGAAGAAGGGCAAAAAATTCCACCTGAAAGACTTGACTGGTACACATGCACTTGGTACGAACACTGGCTAGAACAAAATTTTAAGAACTGCATATATCTTTATGGGCAGTTATCTCCCGAAGAACGTACAAGTATTCAGTATGAGAATTTTTGGGAATTTATGAATAGCATTTTTAATTACTTTGAAAGAGAAACAAATGGTGGTACTGTTGTTAAGAGGATAGATTCTTATGATTGTTCAACTCTTCATGATTGTGTAAAAAATGCTTTGCAACGGCATGGCATATGTGGACTGGGGGAAAACGGTAGTAGGTGGGATTTTCAAAATAAAGAGAATAATGATCCGATTTATAAACTCCCTAGAATTACGGTAAGAATAAACAATGAAGATTGTACAATTTTAGACTTTAATCAACTGAGAGAGGATTTTGAGAATTTTGCAAATTATACTCCATATGGAGATAATTACCTTAGACTTTGTGAAAATTTGCAAGGAGAGTTTAACAGTTGCATTGAGCGAATAGATCAAGCCGCATCTCAACCTATTGTTTCGCCTGATCCCACACAGGTCGTAACTGAGTCCCCACAACAACCTCCTGTACCAGCAAGTCCACTTCCCGATGAGGCACTTCAGCCATCCCAGGATTTAGATCAGGACACTCAGGAAACTAACCCAGTAGATCCGTATCCTTTAGATGCAGCACCTATCGTCGAGCAACCTCCTTTGGAATTTCCTGATAGTACACCACCTCTGCTACCGTTTGAGGTTCAACCTATTGCACCAGCAAATTTACTTCTCGATATAGAACCTCAACAATTACCAGATTCGGATCTGAGCACTCAGAGAACTGGCTTAGAAGAGCAGAATCCTTTTTCAGGTGCAACACTTATTGAAAAACCTGTTCCTCTTACTACTAGTCCTCTGTCACCGACTGTAGACCAACCCGCTCAAGAGCCCTCACAGGTGAATGATATTCAATTTGATCCCAATTCGGTTACAGAACCAAACTTAGATTCAACTGGCGATGATAAATCGTATGACTCTGACTATGACAGTGAAAGTGAATATACTTCATCATCTACTACTTCAGAGGACGATGATTAAATAGGAATAAAAAAATATATCCACCCAACCGCTAGCCGGATGGATGGGTATTTTAATGTGCAATTGGCAATTTCAAGCCAGAAAAAGAAGCAAAATCCGTTTCAATCACCTTGGAGCACGTCACTGGAGAATACAAGAATTTTTCTAGATGATCTTCTTGGCAAAAGTATTTTATATCTCTTGAAACAGGAGAATATTCGAAAGTATCAATGATAACGAGTTTAATTTTCATTTTCTCAGGAACTATATTTTTTATGTACACACTTGCTTGATTCCCTACCATAACGTTTTCCTTGGGCTCTGCCAATCCCGCTAGATTGGGGGTCAGTTCTACGAATATACCATAATCCTCTACCGACCTCACTATACCACCAACTGTTTCTCCTATGGAAAACAAGCTTGCATTTTCTTCCCAAGTCCCCAAAAGTTCCTTGTGTGTAAGATGAACTCTAGTGCCCTCGAAATACTTCACAATTACTTTTATATCCATTCCAACACGAAATCTTTCTCGAGGATGAGAAATTCTAGAAACTGAAATAGTATCGATAGGCAAAAAAGAAATTATGCCACAACCGATGTCCGCAAACACTCCAAAACTTTCCATATGAGTAACTTTCGCAGGAATTACGTCCCCCGGCTGAAGCTTAAGAATATAGTTCTCCATGCAAATCTCTTGTGCACGTCTTCGGGATAGTATCGCAAACTCTTTACCATAACTATCCTTCTCGAACCTTTCCACCGTAAAGCAGACGGGCCTATTGACCTTAGAAATAACCGCAATGTCTCTTACGCAGCCTTCTTTAATTCCTATTGCACCTTCTGTCCGTGGGATAATACCTTTCATAGACCCGAGATTAACTATTAAGTTATGGTCGCTATCACACATTACTGCCCTTGATTCCAAAATTTTTTTGCTAACGCAAGCTTCCTCAAGAGCTTCTCGCGAACTTATCGAGTTTATATTTTGAATTTTTTCTATCAATTTTCCCTCAGGATAGAATTCTACCATTTTTTACACCCTCCAGTTTTATTATGCATACATAGAATCTATATGCCAAAACACTGGTGTAATATTCTACAAGGGTTTATTTTTTTTGAAATCCAATATGTTAGTAACTTTATTTTTTCTGCGTAATTTTCGATTGTATCTAAATATAAGCCATAAATATCCCATAATTGCAAGAACTACCACAGCCAAACAAAAAATGAAAATTTTCGAATTTACAACAACACCTAAAGCATCCATTACTACTACCATATAGCTTTTTTTAACTTCCTCCGAGGAAACCAGATCAAAATTTCCTATTTGTTCATTTTGAAGCATAATCTTTGCCGTACCGATTTTGTCGCCCTTTTTGATAGGTGCCTGAACAACTTCCGGAATTTCAAAATCAAATGAAAGGTCATCTTTTTTTATGTTGCTGGGTAAAATCACGCCAACATCCCCACTAGACTCCAGCATCAATTTATCTTTTCCTCTAGCGGATGCCAAGTTTACTTCAGTTATTGGAAAATATCTATCATAAAGTTTTATTCTTTTTAAATTATCAAACGCCCAATTGTAGAGATTAAGAGAATCTATCATAGCCAAGTTATCAGTAAGCTTATTTCCGGCCGAATCTTTAACCGGAGCTCCCATATCCACAATTAAATAGCTTTCATCATCCTTTACTGCATATGAAATTAAACATTTGCCTGCATCTTCAACATATCCAGTTTTTATTCCCTTAACCCATGGAGAATAATATTTTCCCCCTCTTTTTTTATCTATCATGTAGTTAGTAGTTATAACCGGATCTCGCTCGTCACCAAAGATATTGCATTCACTTATTGAAACTGTATTTAAAAACTCCACATTTTTCATTGCATACTTAGATATCTTGAGCATATCCGAAGCGGTGGAATAGTGGATAGGATTATATATTCCATCGGGATTCTCAAAATGAGTGTTTTCGCATCCTAGCTCTGCGGCTTTGTCGTTCATCATTTGAACAAAATTTTCTATGCTCCCACCTATGTGGTTAGCTAAAACATTTGCAGCATACCCTGAAGAAGAAATCATCATGCATTTAAGCAAATCCGTGATAGAAATCTCTTCCCCAGCCCTCAAAACTACACCTGAACTTTCGGGGTCTACTTTGTCTAAAACTTCTTGTTGAACAGTTACTTTAGTTTTATCTCGATCTTGAGAATGTTCATAAGCAACAATAAAGCTCATTATTTTAGTAAGCGATGCCGGGCTCCTTCTTTTATTAATGTTTTTCTCAACTACCGCCGTGCCACTATTACAATTAACCATGTAAACTGAGTCCGACTCGAGATTCTGTGGATAGAAATTTAGTGCTTGGACTAAAACTGAATTTAAACAAAACGCTAAAAGAAAGATACTTAAAAATTTCTTCAAATTAAATTCCCTCCGATTATTTTGTGATACGCAATAATATTACTACAATTTCAGGACGAATAATAATAAAATATTTAGAATTTGATTAATTGTAAAATTTATTGTTGACATATCTATTTTTATTATGCTATACTTACACTGTACCTGATTTGGAGGGGTGTCCGAGTGGTTTAAGGAGCCAGTCTTGAAAACTGGTGATCCCGCAAGGGACCGTGGGTTCGAATCCCACTCCCTCCGCCAGTAATATGGAGAAGTACTCAAGTGGCTGAAGAGGCGCCCCTGCTAAGGGTGTAGGTCGAGCGATCGGCGCGAGGGTTCAAAT
>CAKVBG010000056.1 GCA_934725345.1 uncultured Eubacteriales bacterium | reverse complement strand
GTATACGCCCGTTTTGCTTATAATAGTTTATAGCATTTAGCGTTTCTTTCCTGCCATTTTCCGAAAGAGCTGCCTCTGCCGCCTTTTGAGTTACATAAGAAACACCGTTAAACTTGATAGCCTGACGCTTAATCCACACATTCCCGACGCTTATCCCTTGAACATTTAATTCTTTAGGAATTGTTAGATATGCACACCTCATACCAGTAAATCCAGCACTTTTCGAGAAAGAACAAGCTTCAATAGCACAACGTTTCGCACCTTCTATTTCAAATATACTATGTGGCAAATTTGGGTCCTCTATGAAAGCTTCATAGGCAGCATCAAAAATTATTAAACTGTTATTTTCAAGAGCAAAATCTACCCATTGCTTTAGTCCTGATTTACTATATACCGCTCCCGTCGGATTGTTTGGTGAACAGATATAAATTATATCTCCTACCATACCCTTACTTGGTTCAGGCAAAAATCCGTTTTTTTCCGTTGCACTTAAATATTCCACTTTGTTTCCGTTTATAGTGGATGCATCTCTATACACGGGATAAACAGGGTCAGCTATTAAAACTTTTGAATCAGCTGAAAATATATCAAGAAGATTGGCAGTATCACTTTTAGCACCATCAGAAACATAGATCTCATCTGCTCCTACACAAACGCCATAGTCTTCATACTTCTTACTTATGGCTTTTCTGAGAAATTCATATCCTTCATGAGGACCATATCCTCTGAAGCTATCCTTTTTTGCCATTTCATCAGAAGCTTCATGCATAGCTCTAACAACTGTCTCTGAAAGAGGAAGAGTAACATCCCCAATTCCCATTGCAATAACATCCGCCGAAGGATTTTCTTCAAGATACTTTTGCGATCTATTTTTTATCTCAACAAACAAATAGTTCTTTTCAAGATTTTCAAAATGAGGGTTAACTTTTACCATCTAACAGCTTCCTCCATATAAAATATTACTTGCCCGCTGCACGAACGAATTCTCTAAATAGCGGGTGAGCATGATTAGGTCTGCTCTTAAACTCAGGATGATATTGAACACCTACAAAAAAGTCGTTGGCAGGAATCTCCACGGCTTCAACAAGCACTCCATTTGGAGAAACCCCGCTTATGCTCATACCATTAGTTTCAAAAAGCTCTCTGTACTCATTGTTAAATTCATATCTATGGCGATGGCGTTCAAATACTTCTGGCTCACCATAGCATTTATAAAGCATAGACCCATTTTTAACCTTACAAGGATACGCTCCTAACCGCATGGTTCCGCCTTTTTGGGTTTGCTGTTTTTGATTCTCCATCAAACTAATTACCTTATGTTCACTTGAAGGTGCAAACTCACTTGAATCTGCATCCGAGAAATTAAGCACGTTTCTGGCAAATTCAATAACCGCAGCTTGCATTCCTAAACATATACCTAGATAAGGTACGTTATTCTCTCTTGCATACCTAGCTGCCATGATTTTCCCTTCCACGCCTCTGTTGCCAAATCCTCCGGGAACGAGTATTCCATCTGCTGAACCAAGTAAATCTTTAGCGGTATATTCTGTTACAAGCTCTGAATCTACCCAATCTATTTCAACTTCAGTTGAAGTTTCAAATCCTGCGTGGTTAAGTGCCTCTGCAACCGAGAGATAAGCATCGTGTAATTCAACATATTTACCAACTAGTGCAATTTTAACTTTTTTGGTACGTGAATCAATCCTTTTAAGCATCTCGTTCCATTCTTGCATATCATACGACTCGGTCTTGAGATTTAGCTCTCTGCAAACAATATCCGAAAAATGACTCTTCTCAAGCATTGATGGAACATAGTATAAGGACGGTGTATCTGTGTTTTCAATTACGCAATCTGGCTTTATATTGCAAAACAAAGAAATTTTTTCCCTTATGCTAGTACTTAAAGGTTGAGTACATCTAGCCACGATTATATCAGGGTTAATTCCCATAGTTCTGAGTTCTTTAACTGAATGTTGAGTCGGCTTGGATTTATATTCCCCTGAGCCTGAAATGTAGGGTACTAGAGTAACGTGTATAAACAAACAATTTTCTTTACCGATTTCTATCTGTATTTGGCGTATAGCTTCTAAAAACGGTTGACTTTCAATATCACCCGTAGTTCCGCCAATTTCACTTATAACAACGTCCGCCTTAGATTTTTCACCAACAGAGTAGATAAATTTCTTGATTTCATTTGTTATATGAGGGATTACCTGTATGGTTTCTCCTAAATATTCACCATTGCGTTCTTTATTAAGCACATTCCAGTAAACTTTGCCTGTAGTTAAGTTTGAAAACTTATTCAAATTTTCATCTATGAACCGCTCATAGTGGCCTAAGTCTAAATCCGTTTCAGCACCATCTTCAGTTACGAAAACTTCTCCATGTTGATATGGGCTGATAGTTCCCGGGTCAACGTTTATATACGGATCTAATTTCTGAGCCGTTACAGTCAATCCTCTAGCTTTTAAAAGTCTTCCTAAAGATGCTGCGGTTATTCCTTTTCCTAAGCCTGAAACTACGCCACCTGTCACAAATACATATTTTATCATACTTCTATTTCTCCTTCAAAAACTTTAACTGCATTTCCAATTAAAAATACTTCATCTTTGCCATAATTTACTTTGAGCTTTCCTCCACGCACGTGAACAGTCACTTCGGTATTAGGCTCACAGTAACCATTTTCCACCGCTGCCACAACACTCGCACACGCACCACTTCCGCAAGCAAGAGTCTCTCCGCTACCTCTTTCCCAAACTCTCATTATCAAATTCGTTTTATCTACAACACTCACAAATTCAACATTAACTCCCTCAGGAAACATAGTGTGGTTGCAAAGTTGCGGGCCCACCTCTTTGACATTCGCCGTGTAAGCCTCCGGTACAAATAACACGCAATGTGGATTTCCCATAGATACACAGGTTATATTATAAGTTTCCTTACCAACGGTAACTGCTTCATTTACTACTTTTTCTTTTTCTATTATCATAGGAATATCATTTGGATTCAAGCTCGCTCTGCCCATGCTAACCCTCACCAAAGCTTCTTTACCATTATTCTCTAGGACGTCTAGGGTTTTAATTCCGCTTTTGGTATCAATTTTTATATTTTCAAGTTTATTTGAAATATTATGATCCACAAGATACTTAGCAACGCACCTTATGCCATTGCCGCACATCTTTCCCTCACTACCGTCTTTGTTGAATATCCGCATCATGGCGTCGGCAGTTTCTGAGGGTTCTATCAAAATTATGCCATCACCACCTATGCTTTTTCTTCTATCGTATGATAACTCCATACTTAGCTGAGAAGGATTCTTTATTTCTTGGTTGAAACAATTTATGTAAATATAATCGTTTCCGCATCCATGCATTTTAGTAAATTTTATTTTCATTTTCGTCCTCCCTAACTCTTTATATTATACTCTAATTTTACCTCTCTTTAAAGACGTTTACAACCCAATTCAAACCTACTTTTCAAGTTTATATGTTTACAACAAAAATAAATCAGACATCATGTTTTCCTATACATGATGCCCTCTGCATATCGGGTGTGTTTAATTTGCTCCTCCGCTTTTGTGGCCATTGCGGCAACGTCTAGACTCAACCTTCTTTTTGAAATTAGCTAACTTTTCATCGCTTAACTTCTTAAATTTACTTATCATATCTTCAAATCTGTTCTCTACAGATGCTGCACTTCTGGCCTTGGGTTCTTCGCGTCTGATAAAGTTATTTTTTTTGACTGCTTCAGCCTCCGGAGCACTCGTTGGCACCTGCTTTATTGAAAGTTCTACTCTCCCCTCAGGCGACACATTTATTACTTTAACCTTAACCTTATCTCCTTCTTTGAGATAATCTTTTACTTCCTTTACAAATGAGTGCGAAATCTCAGAGATATGAACTAAACCCGTCTTTCCGTTTTGAAGCTCCACAAACGCACCAAAATTTTTTATTCCTGTTATATTCCCTTCTGTTATCGATCCTACTTCAAATTGCATAAGAAAACAACTTCCCCCTTATTTTTATAATTTTATCTGATAATGCCCTCAAAAACCCTCACGGAACCTTTTTTAGTATCTTCCGGAGTACTATTCTTATCTGACTCCCTAGAATTTAGTATATCTAAAATTTCATTGTTTTTACTCTCTTGAACTAAAATCTGATTATTTATTTCTTGAATCTCCTCCTTTTTTACTTTAATCCTTGTATACTGGTACACAAATACAAATACTATTACTAACATTAGTATTGCCAGCACAAATTTTAAAGAAGATTTTTCCCTTTTTTTCGACCTAAACTTCATAATTTCTACGTTCCTCACAACTCTTTTAAGGTTACATACCAATTATGCCTCCAAAAATACAAAAATTCAAGCTATTTCTCGTTTTTTGTAGTAAAATAACAAGTATCGCACTTGCATTTTAGAAATATTATATAGTTTATTTTGGTTTTTTTGAAAATCTTTTACATATTTCGTTCCCAAGCGATTTCAGCCTATGTTTAACCCACATCACTAGCCCATTTGAACATTTATAAACAAATTCTCCAACTGTCAAATGATAAACAATCCAGCCTATACCTTCACCAATAATTATATAAAATCGTGAATCACCACTGTTTGTTTTCAGCACGAAAAAAAAAGTAATTAGACCGCTAACTATAAAATATAATACGTCTTGGATAAAAATTGTTATACTCTTTGAGTTTATTATCATTCTTACAATCCTGAAAACGTCATACGCTGCCCCTAAAACTATTCCCAAGAGCCCTGAGTATAGTAGGACAGTTGCTTGTTCTAAAATCAGCCGATTCAAATTATCCACCTTACTTAAATAGTTTCGAGAAAAAACCTTCCGATGAATTCGAGTTTTTTTCGCTGTAGATTAATGCTGAAATTTTACCGTCTATTTCTAAATCTCCAAGCTCTAAGTTAAGTTTTTTTATATTTAGGTTTTGTCCTTTTATGGTGAGATCCCCCATGCTGGTTTGAACAGAAATTGATTTATCATCAAAACTGTCAACCTCTTTTACCCCACTGATTATTAAATCTTTACGACCTTCTAAAGTTAAATTATGTGGTTGGTGGGAAACTTTTCTTAGTTCTTCTTTGGTATTTGTCAAAGTTATCATCTCCCTAAAAAATTAAAAACCAAATTAAAAATATTTATGAATAACCACACTTCTAATAGTACAGATTTTTGTTCAAAATTTTCTCACAAGCTTTTAAAATCCCGACTTTGGCAGAGTAAAAACAGGTCCCGCCTTGAACCCAAACGGCATATGGAGGTCTGATTGGAGCATCGGCTGAAAGTTCAATCGAAGAACCTGATATAAAATTGCCTGCTGCCATAACTACTTTATTTTCATATCCGGGCATTTCCCAAGGCTCCGGGCTCACAAAAGAATCAATAGGCGAGCCTGACTGTATGCCTTGGCAAAACAAAACTAATTCTCGCTCCGAACCCAAAACAATTGACTGCACGATATCTGCTCTAGGTTCTGAAAATTTCGGATACACTTCATACCCCATTAACTCAAATAGCGCTGAAGCAAACACAGCTGTTTTAAGTGCTTGTGCCACGGCCTGCGGAGCATTATAAACACCCATAAACAAATCCATATATCCTCTAAGCGATGCTCCAACCTCTTTTCCTATTCCAGGAGCTGTAAATCTTTGAGCACAAAGCTCAATTAAATTTCTTTTTCCGGCGATATACCCTCCGCAGCTGGCAATTCCCCCACCTGGGTTTTTAATTAGCGACCCTATTATTAAATCTGCAGAATAGTCTGAGGGCTCTATGGGCTCGGCGAATTCTCCGTAACAGTTATCAACAATAGCAATTATAGAAGAATCTATTTTTTTTACAAATTCTATTATTTCTCCTATTTCTTTGGCCAAAAGTGATTTTCTTAAACTATAACCTCTGGAGCGCTGTAGATAAATCGCTTTATATCCCTTGGAAATTTCCTTTCTTAAGTTCTCGAAATACGTTTCTGAGTCTAAGCTCTCTTCAAAAAAATTAAATTGAATTCCAAAATCCTTTAAGGAGCCTATCCCTTCCCCATTTATTACCCCCAGCATTGTATCGTAGGGAATTCCCGTAACGCTGAGTATTTTATCTCCCGGGCGCAGCACTCCAAATAAAGCCGTACTGAGAGCATGAGTACCACTTACCAATCCATGTCTAACAATAGCATCTTCAGTGTGGAAGATAAGCGAAAAGAGTTCATCAATTTTTTCTCTGCCTCTATCACCGTATCCATAGCCAGTTGTTGGAGCAAAATTAGTTTCGCTCACCTTTGCTTCTATAAACGATTCCAAAACTTTCCTTGAATTTATTTCTTCAATACTTTCAATTTCTTCAAATTTTTCCTTACAGAGCAAACTTGCCTCTTTTGATAGCTTTTCAACTTCTTTTTCGAATTCCAAAATAATAAAACTCCTTTTTTACTAATTAAATTTTATGTACCTAAACACTTTCAGAGATAAAATAAGATTTATTATCCTTTTTTAAGTTTCTCAAATCCAGTGTACCCCTTTCATTGGCTTTTATTTTATTAACTATAATTTCGTGAGCCGTCAGGGATTTGTATTCTAAATTTTCCTCCCCACCTAGTAATATTTTTATTCTATTATCATATTCCAAAACGATATTATTTACGTCTGTAAGATTAACCGATTGAATATTTGGCAAACCTACATTTTTAAATGAATCGAGAATGTTTTGAGCTAAAATTTTAAACTCTGGCTTTTCGTAGGAAATTTTCCTGTTTTCAAGAACTGAAAAATTCAGTCCCATCAAATTTGTAAGTTCAGGGACTATCTCGGATTTCCTTTCTAAAATTTTATCGTTTCTACTTATCACGAAGTACTCTTCACCATTAAACAAGGTAAACTGAGGCTCTGACAGCACGATATCTATTTTAACTTTATTGGGGAAAATTTTAGTTATTTTAGCTTCGTCCACATAAGTCAAATCTCTACAAATTTCCATTTCACATTTTGTAGGATTAAGTAACCATAAGCTATCTCCTTTTTTTATTTTAGATGCTGTTATGATTTGTTCTTTTTCATATTTTACCGTGTTTTCGGACTGTATCTCCCTAACGGCAAATAAGATATTAAGTACCCACAAAGCTCCCAATCCCAGAGAAACTATAACTGCTAACCCCAAAAGAATTATAATTAGTCTATTTCTAAAGGTCCTAAACTTTCTGGATTTTTTCCTAGATTTATTTTTCACTTTCACTTCTTTGAATTACACCCTTCTAATGTTGGCTCCAACATTTCTCAAATTTTTTTCAATG
>CAKVBG010000055.1 GCA_934725345.1 uncultured Eubacteriales bacterium | reverse complement strand
TGACTAAAATATAACACAAAGAGAGTATCTCTGCTTTTTAATTATTCAGTTGTAACACATGTATTGTAATCCTACATACAAAAAATTGAGATTTTCAATTGCAAATTGATTTATGTGTGTGATGGTGATAAAATATAAATTGATTAATTTCAACGGTTAATGGTTGCTGAATAATGGTAAAAAGCTAAGGATGAACCTAACAAATCTAACACTTTATCTTGGTTGATATGGATGAAGTTTGGAAAAATTACAAATTGATATATTCAAATTTATGGAGAATTGAAAATGAGTGTAACTTATAAAAAACTTTGGAAGCTGCTGATAGATAAAAATATGATAAAGAAGCAATTGCGAGAGCAAGCAGGGCTTACGACAAATGTTATTGCAAAATTGGGAAAAGATGAGAATGTTTCAACGGCGGTACTATGTAAAATATGCAAGGCTTTAGATTGTGGTCTTGATGATATTATAGAAATAATTCCGGATGAAGGGGAGCATTTGGATTCCGAACGGTAAAATATATTAATCGCGTGGAAACTGCATAATAAGTAGGAGATTAATTATTGAGATGAAAAAGTTTGATGTTGATTTTGCCAAGAATTTACGAGAAAACAAAGAATATGATGAATTATTCCATTATTGCCAAGAAAATTCAGGTGATGCAGAAGCTTTTGCGTATTTAGCAATTTGCTACTTATATGGTTATGGAGTAGAAGTTGATTATGAAAAAAGTTTTTTTTATGATAATCGTTCGGCGGAAATGGGCTGTGCAAATGGGATGGCGGGCTTGGCATATGATTATCTCGAAGGTATAGGAGTTGCAGTTGATGAAGAAAGAGCAATTGAACTTCTGGAGAAAGCTATTGTATACGAATCACCACTCGCATACCGCTTGTTAGGCACTTGTTATAAAAGAGGATATGGAGTTGAGAAAAATTTAAAAAAGGCGGTGGAGTTGTATAATAAAGCCGTAGAATTGAAAGATAGAATTGCACATAGACTTCTTGGGGAATGTTACGAACAAGGACTAGGCGAAGAGAAAAATATAAAGGAAGCCATTAGTCTATATAATAGAGCAGTCGAGCTTGGAGATATAAAATCAGCATACTATTTGGGGGTGCTATATAGTGAAGGCAAAGAAATAACCAAGGATATGGATAAAGCGGTTAGTATGTTTCAATTGGCGGCTAAGAAGGAACATACAGAGAGTATTAGAAAATTAGCTCAGTATTATATGGATGGTGAAGGTGTTGAAGAGAATGAACAACTTGCAATAGAGTATTATAAGGAGGCTTCACGCTTGGGGAATGCTGAAGCAACTTGTGATTTAGCTTTGTGTTATACAGAAGGAATAGGAGTAGTTAAGGATTTAAAAAAAGCAATTCAATTGTATGAGTTGTCTATAGAGCAAGGGTATGAATTTGCTATGTATTATTTAGCATGTTTATATGAAGAAAATAGTGATGATAACAAGAAAAATCTTGCATTTCAATTATTTGAGAAACTTATTGATGCTGGGTATATTTGTGCATATTATAAAATAGGGTGTTATTTGAAAAATGGAATAGGAACTTTAGAAAACATTGATAAGGCTATTGAATGTTATAACACATGTGTTGAATATTCAGATGAATATTCAGAAATGGAATTAGCGAATATATGGGAAAATTTAGCAGATTGCTATAGAAAAAAAGATGATAAGGACTCGATGATACTGGCATATACGAAAGCAATTCAGATTTACTCAAGTATAGCTGACGCTAAGGATGATACTGGATGTGCATTATATCGCATCGGAAATATTTACGATACTGGAGCAAGTGAAATAAGAGATGAGTTCAAAGCATTCCAGTATTATGAAGGTGCTTCAAATAGGGGATATCTTCCGGCAAAACGTAAAGTGGAAGAATGCTATGAATATGGGAAAGGGGTAGGCGTTGATCCTAAAAAAGCATTTGCCTTAGTTGAACAGAATTCGAAGAGTGGTGATGAAAATGAGAGTTTATTTAATATCTTGAAAAAAGCAGTTTATTACGACTATGGTATGGGCGTTAAACGAAATCCTAAGAAAGCGGTTAAAATATATGAGAATCTAATAAAAAGTGAAAATAATTATATTTCTAGTTGTGCAAAATATTGTATGGCTATTTGTTTATATCATGGACATGGAATAAAAAAGGATAAGAAACGTGCACTGCAATTATTTAGAGAAACAGATGTATTAAGTGCTAAGTTTTACATTGAAGTAATTGAGGGTAATGAGCCTAGTAGCCTTTTTGCTTTAAACATAATGTATCACGTTAGAAAAGATTTTATACTAACAAAACAGGATAATAATCGTGCTTTTGGGTTTTGTAAGGCAGCTTTCGAAGTGGAGGGAAATAATAAATATGCTAAAGAGTTGGCCGATTACTATTTTAAAGGAATAGGTACATCAAAGAATTTAAAAAAAGCATATGAATTATATTCAAAATGTAGTGGTGATGAAATTGACCAGAGAATAGGTGAATATTATTACTATGGATGTGTTCAGAAACAAAATTTAGGCGAAGCTATTAAAAGATTTGATTACGGAAATCGTGGGGGGAATAGTAGGTCACGTTTATATTTAGGACTTTGTTATCTTAATGGAAAAGGTGTAGAACGTGATATAAATTATGCTTTAGATTTGTTTTCGAAAAATACAGAAGTAGAAGATTTTTATTGTGAGCTTGCACAAGTGATTAGAATCTTGGTAATTATATCAGATACAAAACTGTATGAGGAATATAATTCTAGTGTATTAAGTGAAATAGAGGCGTTATGCCATAAGGATACGAAATGGAAATTTATATTTAATAATGGGGACATAAGTGAACGGGTTATAAGGACGTCAGGTTTCTATTTAAGATTATTGCAAAAAAAATTAGAGTTGCCTTATATGCGAAAATTCCCGTATCATATTTTGATTTATGGAACACTATTTATTTGTGGCGAATATATTCGAGAATCGTTTCGAGATATTAAAACTAGTAAGAAAAGACCGGAAATAGAAGATTTCTATAAAGAAATTGAATTTTTAAAGAATGCGTTAAAAGAGAGTCAGATTGAGAATCAGTATAAAGATGTGATTATACAAGAAAAAGAAAAATATATCACGGAAATGTCAAAGCAGATGCACTATTATCAAGATGACTTAAGGATGGGATTAACTGGAATTTCGGAGAAACTGCAGGAAGTTAATGAACGAACCAAAGATGTGCAAGTGGAGTTAAGAAATCTATCTTCATTTGTTAAAGAAGATTTAACTAGATTTATTAAAGAACAAAAAAAGCAGTTATCGCAAGAAATACAGGATGATTTTGAAAAAAGTGAATTACGTATTACAGAGATGTGCCAAAGTATTTCCGGATATATTAACGATAACACTATTTTATGTTCTAAGTCTCTTTTAGAAAGAGAGGAAAAGTATTTACAATCGGTATTTGGAGTAGCGTGGGATAGACTTGAGCTCGATTCTAGGACATCCTTAATATCGGCAGGTGTTTTGTGGAAAATGTGTGTGGGAATTGAAGGTGATTTTGATTATAGTGGGATATGTATATCTGCAACCACGGCATTGGAATCAGAATTAAAAAAATATTTTTTTACTGGATTTCAAAATTATATTAATGATACATATGGAGCTCCGTCCGA
Organism: uncultured Eubacteriales bacterium; assembly: GCA_934725345.1. Lineage (GTDB taxonomy): Bacteria > Bacillota > Clostridia > Oscillospirales > Acutalibacteraceae > UMGS1491. The sequence continues at coordinate 3,754 of CAKVBG010000055.1, read as the reverse complement.
CCATAAAGACAAATGGAAAGAGACTTTTGATAATTGGCCGGAAATTCTTCTTTCAACAACCAAGGAAAAATATATAAGTGATTGGAATAGATTTAAGTGCGGGAAAGGGGAAAAACCGCATATTAGAATGAAAGAACATAAACATTTTGCACTTGGGACAATGCCTTTTATATTTGCAGTTATTGAAGAAGGTTCTGCTGAACAACATGAATTACTGATAAATAGGTTGGAGGAGTATCTTAGTACAATAATATACGTTCCGGAAAATAAATCTGCGAGAGAAGTATTCATATCTAGAGATAAAGGAAAGAGTTTTATAGATAAATGTGATCGTATTCGAAAGGAATATCGAAATAGGGCTGCACATGATGATATAATATCAGAAGAGCAAGCAAAAGGATGTTATCAAGAAGTGATTGGTAAAATTGAGTCTTATGAATATACAAGTAATGTTACAGGATTGCTATTGCAGCTGTATCAGTATATAAAATGATTCTTTGTTATTGAACGAAAAATAATTCTATTTAAATGATTCCTGTAAAATCAAAAGGGTAGACAAAAAGTAGATAGTACTTAACAAAATAGATACCTCGGTTAAACTGTCTTTGCTGACCAACCAGTTAGCAAATAACAGAGAAAGAAAGGTATCTACAAATGAAGTCTACATAAAACAGAAAAATTGAGCAAGTATAAGAAACAACAATGGTCATAGGAATCGATGTTGGAAGCGAGAAACATTATTTCAAAGCTTTCAATTGGAGAGGAATTGAGGTAACCAGAAAGCCTGTACCATTTTCTAACTCTATGGAGGGATTCAATAGCTTTTACAATTATATAACAGAGCTGATGTAGAAAAATAACTTTTAACAGACACTGGTAGGATTCGAACCAACTGCCATTACTGGTTTGTTCTTGGACAGTATTTAAGTGGAAAGAATATCAAGTTTGTACTTGTAAATCCTCATCATGTTAAGAAGTCCAAGGAGATGGATGATAATAGTCCATCAAAGAATAATCCTAAAGACTTAAAGACAATTGCGGTATTAGTAAGGAAAGGCAGATACTTTTACGCATATATGCCGACAGGTGTATATGCAGAGTTAAGGAATGCTTATACCAAAAGATTTGCAGTTGTTAAGGAGCAGGCAAGAGCAAGGAATCGCATCCAACGATGAATACTATATACTTTTCTGAATACAAGGGGATTTATACATTGATTGATTCAAAGGGTAGACTTATGGTACTGAAGAAAACACTTGATTATATGGAGCGGAAATAACATGGGTAATATTGATAAAGAACTCTCTGAAAAATATACGGAGATATTTGGTAGTGAGGATGAGAAAAAACAGTATCAGGAAGAAATACCATCTCCTCTTTTTAACAAAATACAAGAAATAAATATTCAACAATTTGTGAAAGATACTTATATTCCAGTGGCTGAAGAAAGAAAATGGGTGGGACCTTTTTACAATTTCCCTAGACAGCAAATAGTTGATGACATGTGGAATTTTTGGTTTGATATTTTACCTGGTAGCATTAGAGGAAAACACTTTTGCATTCCAAACAAAAAAGGATATAAAACTGTTATATATAGAATAGTGCCTAGGATTAATTATGATAATAAATCTTGGTATAACGATTTAGAAGAACTTATATCTGTAACTGAAGAAGCGCAGGAAATTAATGTCCAGACATTTTTTCTTGATGATCCAGCTGTCGAAGGGGAACAGTTGGTTATTTTACATTTCGCTTCGTTAGAGGGAAATGTATATGTGAATATGGGAGAATTTAAAAATGATAAACTTCTGATTTCGAAAAAACCATTGATGATTCATATGACTGAGCAAAAAATTGATAGATTTCAAAATCGGAGTCAATATGCAGATGAGTTGTCGGATCACTGCCATGTAACGATTTATGATGCTGATGCAGACGCTGAGGTATATATTTTTGATCATACAACAGGAGAGCCTGTTGTACGTGAAAGATATTGGGATGAGAAAGAGCAAAATTATAAATACAAAATAAAAATGGAATATGGTAAATCTTATTTCACATTTCAAGTAAGATATAAAAACACGAATCATTATTACTTAAAGCTTACAGATTTAGAGATAGGAAAATGCTATAGAGAAGGTAGATTTCGTTTTCCGGTTGATGAATATGAGGCATTGAAATATTTGGAAAAAACATGTTCTGCTGAAGCAGATTATCATATAGCGGAAATATTTTTAAGAGGAAATAATATTAAGAACAGTGAGTTTGGATTCGAATACTTAAAAAAGTCAGCAGATGCTGGATATCATCCAGCTTGTGTGGAGTTAGCGCTGTATTACTATTTTTCTGATAAGAGTAATGAGTATATAGAGATAGCTAAAAATTATATTGAGTCTGCAGCTCGAGATGGTTTTGCACCGGCGCTTTTTATCAAGGCTTATTGTTATGAAAAAGGAATAATTGAAAAAGATATTGAATACGCATTTAAATTGTATTATTGCGCCGCTCAGCGGGGGTTCCTTCCAGCTTTATACAGACTGGCATCAAACGATTTGTCTAGTACAGATGACTCCGATGAAATGTATGCTCTCTTTATTAAGTCAGCAGAAATAGAATCAGAATATGCGGATTTTTGTTTAGGAATGATGCTTTTTCATGATAATTATGTTAGCTGGAAAGATTTCGATTCTCATCATATAGAGCCGTTTGAGGAAGAAGGCTTTCAAATATTGTTGAAAGCCGCATTAGTGGGCTGTAAGGAAGCAGTTTATCAAGTAGCTTTAGCTTATTATTTTGGACTGGGTGTAAAAAGGGATAGGGGAAAGGCATTTAGTTGGTTTGCCAGCATTAAGGATGATCCTAGGATTTATTATGGTCAGTCATTGTGCATTCTTAGTCAAAAAAAGGAAGGGTTCGATTTACACGAAATAGAGATATTTCAAAATGCAGCAGATATAGATACTGATGGAATTATATGTGTTGAACTGGGATTGAACAGTCAATCTAAAATGGAATATGAAAAAGCAGTTAAGTATTTTCATATGTCAATAGACAGAGGAAATGCAAGCGCCTATTATCATCTCGCCAAAATGTATTCTGAATATTATAAAGTTGTTGATGAGGATATAGTACATGAACTGTACGAAATGGGTGCAGCCAATGGAAATGAGCTTTGTAAAAATGAATTGAAAATATACCATAAAAATATGGAAGAAAAAGATGTGTTAACAGACCAGTTGCTAAGAAATGTATCACAAAGTCTAGACAGTTTGAATCATAAGTTGCATGAGATGGAAGAAAAAGCGGAAGATTCATTGGGCGTATTATCATATGCAATGGAGTCAATAGATGAAAAATTAGATGAAGTCAATGAACGAGCTAAAGATGTTCAAGTAGAATTAAGAAATCTTTCTACGTTTGTTAAAGAAGATTTAACTCGATTTATTAAAGAACAGAAAGAGCAACTTTCACAACAAATACAGGATGATTTTGAAAAGAAAGAACTGCAAATAACAGAAGTTTGTCATTGTATTTCTGGATATATTAACGACAACGCTATTTTATATTCGAAGACTCTTTTAGAAAGGGAGAAAAAATATTTAAAATCGGTATTTGGTGAAGCATGGGACAGACTTGAAAATGAATCTAGGACATCATTAATTTCTGCAGGTGTTTTATGGAAAATGTGTGTGGGAATTGAAGGTGATTTTGATTATAGTGGGATATGTATATCTGCAACCACGGCATTGGAATC
>CAKVBG010000054.1 GCA_934725345.1 uncultured Eubacteriales bacterium | reverse complement strand
TTACCGGAGGTAGTCTTTCCAATTTCGAAAAGTTAAAAGAGGTAAATTTACAATCATGCAAAAAAATAGGTGCCGGAGTATTTGGTGGATGCAAATCACTTAAAACTCTTGATTTACCAAATTTTACAGAGGTTCTAACCTACAATGACGGGCGTACGCTATGCGGGATTTTTGAAGATTGCGAAAACTTGGAATCAATAAATATACCTAAATTGACTTCTACTAACAATAGGTGCTTTATGAACTGCAAGGCACTCAAGAAAATAGATTTAAGTAAATGCAAAGAGACAAAACAATCTTGCTGTGAAAACTGTACATCCCTAACAACTGCTCTTCTTGATGCTTCTACAGAAATTGGAAATTTTGCATTTAAAAATTGTAACTCATTAGAAAACGTTAGGATGCCAAATGTAGTTTCAATAGGAGAAGGCGCATTTTATGGTACAGCTTTAAAGCGTGTAGATTTACCTAACTGCAATTCTATTGGTAAAGCTGCTTTTAAATATTGCAAAAAACTTACTATTTTTAATTCTCCTAATCTAACTTCAATTGGAGAGTCAGCATTTGAGGGCTGCGAAAATCTTGAAGAAATTGAACTTCCAAATTGCACTGTGCTTGGCAAAAATGCTTTTAAAGATTGCAAAAATTTGAAGAAGATAACTATACCAAAATCTTGTAAGTTAGAAGGCGATTGCATTTCATACGACTTAGTGATAGATGGGAAATTAAAAGTTGTTAAGATATAGTTTTTAGCTAAGTTCTCCTTCGGGGGAACTTATATTTAATTTATCGCTACTGGAGTATACCTTAGGAACTACTCCGAGAATTACAGTTTCAGATATCAACGCGTTAGTACTAAAATTTTCTGAGCAAGTGCACCCGGGAACCATAGCACAAATTCTCGTGTTTATATTCAGATAAATTTGATATATCGTCTGATTAATTCCCGCAGATTTAAAATTACTTTCAAATTCAGTCATCACAGTACCCGTCATACTTATGCATATCGGAATCTCCGGTCCAAGACCGCTTAAAATTTCTATACCTGAAAGAGTTCCTAGAGGTATTTTGAGATTTTTACTTTTAAGCTCTAGAAATTTGTTTTGGATTATTATCCCTACTCTAGATTTAAGCTTATTTATTTTCTCCATATTAGATAGTATTGCTGTTATCTCTCCTTTTTCATTTCTCTGTATTCTGACTATATCTTCGTAAAGTCCTGCATTCTCTGAAAGTTCTTCTAAAATAGCTTCATTTATTGCATCCGCAGAGACTATCCTTGCTCGAGCCATAGAAATATCTTTTACAACCGGCCTTAAGCGGAAATGTAAAAGTAGAATTGCCAGTATAAAGAAGGCCAGTAAAATAAAAAAAAATTTCCTCTTTCTCACAATTGCAAACGTAATTTTCACTCATATTCCACCTACTCCCCTAGCCTCTATCACTATACCTCTAATATACTTGAATTTTTGTAATTTTGTTACTTGAAGGAATCTTCCCAAATTTTTGATATATAAAAGTAAACGAAATCCTAGGGTATTTCTTCTTTTAAGGGGAATATTAAACATGAGCCAATTGATACGTTTTCGAAAAATTTGAAAGGTATCGATTAGCTCAAATAAAATTTTGTAAAGGAGATGTGAATTATGTGCGGACCAGAACATCATAACGAAGGCCCTTGCTTTTGCACAAGAGTTTGTGGGATGATAAGATTACTACTTGCAGGAGCAGTATTAGGTACAATTGCTGGAATGGTAGGAATGTATTTCTTTGACCATGATAAACGTATGCAAAGGAATGCAAGAAAAATGTTAGCAGGAGCAGAAGAGTTCACTCATAATATAAAATCTAAAATTGATGAAACTCTCTAAAAAACTAACTAGCCGCAGAATCCTTAGATAGAATTTTGCGGCTTTAACAATTATTGGAGCGAAAGACGGGATTCGAACCCGCGACATCCAGCTTGGGAAGCTGACGTTCTACCCCTGAACTACTTTCGCATATCACTCTTGGAATGATATCAATAATTAGAAATTCTGTCAATTAATATTTTGAAGTAAATTTTGTGTGGTACATATGATAGAATTTTGAAAATAAAAATGCCCATCAGTACCGTGATGAGCAGTTATTCAAACCATGGTACCGGTGGCCGGACTTGAACCGGCACGGTATTGCTACCGAGGGATTTTAAGTCCCTTGCGTCTACCTATTCCGCCACACCGGCTAACGAGACAACTCAAATAAGATAATCGCCTTACCTGAATTGTCTACAGTCTACTACTAAACAAAATGAATGTCAATACCTATTTTTATTTATTTTTTTTGATTTTTTCATTAACTAATTTTAAAAAACATGTTTTAATTTTTTCCATAGATTTTTCAATTATTGAGGGGATTTTTTCTTCCAATGCAGTTTTTGTGTATTTATTCAGATTCGAAATCAAATTGATATAAATATTTACTAGTGACGAATCTTTTAATTCTTCACCCCGTATATATTTTTTAAAATCTTCATCTACCGATTTTTTATCATTATTGTATAAATCCGGAGCATTATCCATAGATTTTCTTAGGCCCTGGCCCATTCCACTAATTGCACTCTGAAGCTCCTCAACACCTTCTCCTACGTCTTTCTGATATTTACTTATATCTGCTTCAGTAAATTTACCTGACTTCTTCATAAGTTCAACTGCAAACTCAACAGCTGGACTAATACCCTCATTAGTTAAATTTTTATAAAGTTGATTTATATTTTGTTCTTGGGCAGATACAATTTGATGTATTGTTTTTATTAATTTTTTAAAATTTTTATGAGTTTTACCATTTATCACCATTCCTTTTTCACTACGTCTTACTGTAATTTCTTCTACGTTGTATTTCTTAATTTCGGCATCAATTTTTTTGCAACAATCCTTTATATTATTCTCGAATTCTTCCTTCATACCCACTAAACTTACCGAATTATTTTTTTCTCGTTTTGCGTCAATATATGTGGTTCCTACGATTTTTATATTTTCAATGTTTAATCCATTTATAGTTTTTTTGCATGCTTCTTTGCTTTCTTCTATTTCTTGAGGTAAATCTTTTGTAATAGTGTCTATGCATTCTTTAACATTTGAATTTTTATCTAATTTATTAGTTTGGCAATCGTTTTGAACAAGTTGTTCAAGCTCTTCTGCATTTTGGGCAGAATTCTTTTTATTACTCAACCTCTCAACATTTTTCCTCAATCTACCAAATTTCTTTTTAATTCTTTTAGATATTGTTTTACTTTCATTCTCAAATTCCTCTTTTATTTTTCTAATTACGTTTTTCCTCTCGCTACTCGATACTCCTGCTTCTTCTAGTGCCTTATTTGCTTCAGAAATCTGAATTTTTTCAGATTCTTTCATCGCTTTGCGCGTACTAACCAACATCTCCTTTTCTGAGCCATCGATGCTGTCTTTAGTAGTTTTGTACAAATCGCTAAAACTTGAGATAGTTCTTCTCCATATGCTCATACGTTTACCTTTTTTCTTCATTTTTAAATCGTCTGTATCCACGCTTTCATCCAAACTAGTATAAACACTCGCAGATTGCTTTTTAATACGTTGAGATAATCTTTTAAACTTAGAACTTTTTTTATCCACCATGTTAACACTCTCCCTTTAAATTTTTTAATTCATCGTCTATGAACAACACATTATCTATTATCCAGTGGTCTGCCCTTTATCATTTCTAAATGCATTATGATATATGACATTTGATTCTATACCCCCTTTTGCTAATATTATCTATAACATTTATGAGTTGCTCTGCTTCTTTTGGAAGTGTTCTTTTTAATTTTTTGTTCCATGTAGATAGTTCTCGGATGTTTTTTATGGCAACGCCCAATGTGCTTTTAAATTTAAACCGGCTCACATCTCCGCCTTGTTTGATTAACTCTTGGAACTATTTTTCCATATTTTTCTTCTCAGAACTTTTTTTGTAGGCATTAACCACTGGATCTATAAATTGTGCTCTGGTAGTTTTTATCTCATTAAAGTATTTAGTGCTGAATTTTCTTACTCTATCAAAAATGGGATCAATATAAAAATCCTTAAAAAACCTTACGATACTTTAAGAGTAACCTTCTTTAGGTTTTTCTTTTTCAAATTCGTCCCTAAAAGCATTTATGATATTATACCCGTATTCTTCTACTTCTTTAATAAAACCATTTATGGTGTCAAATCCCTTTTCAAATCTCTTTTTCAGATATTCCACTACCTCTCCGGCGCTCTCACATGTATTTTTTCTTCTTTTACTCACTATACATATTTTCCCGCTTTCAATTTTAACTTTTTGATCAATATCATCTATCAATTTAAAATTGACAGTCACATCTCTATCAAACTCCGCAAAGAGTCTTTTTAGAAAATTATTTATTTTATCATTACTAAAAATATTAGTTAAAGTTTTTCTCCACCCTTTAGTATTTTTAGGCACACATACCGCTTCTTTCTAGTTATTAAATTTTATACCCACTTTCTCTGAAGATATTTAGGGTACTGTCAATACCCAAAGTGTTATAATCGCTGTTCGCTTTAGATTCAAATTGACGTGCGTAATTAATACTTTCAACTGATTTTTCTTTTAAAGCTTTTGCAATACTCGCCGGGCTTCCATAGGTTAAGTCCTGGGAGTACTTCGATTCACTAAGATACTTATCTGCAGAAGCCACAAATGAATTAATTAATTTCAAACACGTACTCCCGCCAAAATGAGAGGTGCTGTTGCCTTTGGCTCTGCAGTTTATGATTAAAGGAAGGTCCTTTAAATCCTGTAAAAACTCATTGTAAGCTCTTTCAAGTTCCAAATGAAATTTTACGAAACATCTTTCTGAAGCTGCTGGTTTATTAGATTTCTCCATTTGCTCCAAATTACTAAAAAGACCTTCTAAAACCGCTTTAGACCAAACATACTTTCCCCTATCAAAAAATAATTCGGTTGGTATCTCCATTTTCGCACCTTCTTTATTCTAAAAGATAAACTAGACCCCTTTGAGTTCCTTCCATTTGTTTACCGCAAAGTCCGCAAGTTCCTCATAATCCATCAGTGACCATGACGGCTTGGTGAAAAGTTTTTCGATAATGTATTTTCCTAAATCATTTTGGGTTAGAGAATTAGGAAGGCCCATAGAAACGTTAGGTACGTAGTTTTTTTCAGACACATATTCCACCATAGACCTTTCAAGAGGATTATCTAAAACATTTCCGTTCTTAAGGTCGTAAGGAACATAGCCAAATTCTGAAATTAAGTACTTCTCAGCCAAATCAGACGTTTTTAACCACACTAAAAAATCTTGAGCCACCTTCTTTTCTGTATCTGATGATTTTGCATTGATACAGTAATACAGTGGAGAGAATACAGTTATAGATTTTTGTAGATTTTTAATTTTGTTATTTGACTCATCGTTTACATCCGTTTCTGTTACAGGCATCTTCACGGGAATGAATTCACATCTTTTTGCTACCAAAGAATCAAAAACACTCATATTATCGAAATCTTTGGTTTGTCCAACAAGAAATAGCGATTTACCCGCTACAAATCGTTTTATAGCTAAAGTGATACTATTTTTACTACTGCTTACAAAATCAGCTCCCCTATCCATAAATCCGTCATCGCCCGAGACCACACTGCTAATGGCATCAAGTCCTTCGGCATATTTCATGAAAAGACTACTCGAGGTTTCAATTTGAGTTGAATTTGCTATGTTGGCTGCGGCAGGAGTTTCAAAATTTGCAGCAAGTACATGGTTTAATAAATAATTTCCTAGAGGTTTTGTTTCTCCTCCGGCTAAGGAGAAAACTCCTGTTAATTTTTTACTCAGTTCACCCTTCTCGCTTACAAATGAATAGGGTTTTTCATTTAATGTGAATTCCGTGATATCTCCACTCTGAATATAACCGCTTACAGCAGCTAAAAAGTTTAGGAATTCCTCATAACTACAAACTTTCAAGTCATGCAAAACTTTACGATATTTATCTCCTCCAAAAAGAGAAGCTATCATTTTAGGGTCCACAATATACCCCGCTCCCTGAATTTTTGCGGGCACTCCAAAACTATTCGAAGTATCAGTACTAAGTTTCAAACCTTCAGGTATTTCATTAACAACAGTTTTAAAGGAATCTTCTGTTGCATTACTGAAATCCCATATATTTTCCAAAGACTGCCATTTGTTTACTTCTTCTAAATCGTGAGCCGTAAATATATCAGGAGGGAATTCAGAATTCAAATAGGATTCCAAATTTTCTACGGTACTTTCCTCCTCACTTGGAGTAACGGTTCTAATTATTACTCCCGTCCTTTTGGTGTATTCATCGCACATCTCACGCAAAGCTTTACCAACGCTAGTGTCCGAATTATACACAAAGATATCGTAATCTTTTTTCGGTGTATGATTAGAACTAACTTCTTCCTCAGATTTTTTCCCGCATCCTGTTAAGAATATGACGCTCAAGCCAAGTAACCAAGATAAAATTTTAAAACACTTCTTCAAAATATCATCTCCAACACATCTTTGAAAAACAAATTAGTTGCATAAAAATAAATTTATGCTTCTTAATTATATATGTATTATTTATATAAATCAATAGGCAATTAGAAAAAAATCATAAAAATGTTTTGTTCTAAGAAGTTTTTAAATTCCATAGATATGTATCAGGAGGAGTGAGGACAAGACATGATAAATAGTAAAGAAGTTGAAGTTTTTAATCAGCTGATATCCCATATACCCTATAGTTTAAAACGTCCCTTGTTTAATCTACCAAATCAAATTAAACAAACCGCTCAAGAAATTAGAATTAGAGTAAATCAACCTGTGTGCGTGATATCCTGTGCTGAAACTCAAGTTTTGGATTGCTACGCCTCACAGACGGACATCACTGAATTTTTACAGAATATTTGTCATCACTCCATTTACAGTTTTCAAGAGCAACTCAAACAAGGATTCATAACTTTTAAGGGAGGTCACCGGATAGGTATCGCAGGAAGTGCAGTAATTGAAAACGGAGAGATTTCTAACCTTAAAAATATAACCTCATTTAACATTAGAATTGCAAAGGAATTCAAAGGGTGTGCAAAAGAGATATATGAAAAAATCAAAAACGACGACTTAGGCACTTTAATATTGGGTGCACCTTCAAGTGGAAAAACCACTATTTTGCGAGATCTAGCTAGAACATTTGCTCTGAACGATAGAAAAGTTACTGTTGTGGATTCCAGATTTGAAATCTCCGGAGTCCATGAAGGAGTCCCTCAAATGGATATATCTTCCTGCGACGTTTTAGCAGGATTTCCCAAAGCAATCGGGATATTACAAGCTTTGAGATGTCTTTCGCCGGAAATAATTATCTGCGATGAAATTGGAAATTTAAAAGACGCCTATGCAATAACTCAATGTTTAAATTCCGGAGTCAAAATTATAGCAAGCATACACGCTAACAACTTAAAGCAGTTTATCAAAC
>CAKVBG010000053.1 GCA_934725345.1 uncultured Eubacteriales bacterium | reverse complement strand
AAATCTTTTTGTAAAAGTGAAAAAAGATTGGAGAAATAAACCAGGTGTACTCAAAGATCTTGGTTATTGTTAGTAAATCAGAGTATTTATTACTAAAAAACATATAAAATTTTGAGAAAATATAGAATTATACTATATTTTTTTTGAGAATTGTTGTATAATCAACCCATAGGATATGTATATCAACTAAAATATAAAATGGGAGGGTTTACAATGAAAGACAAAATAAACGCATGGAAAAAATTTGAGGAAACAGGTAACATTATGGATTACCTGGATTATAAATCTCAACAGGATTCTGCGGAAGGCTTATTACCTTTCTCAGACGACTGTACAAAAAACAATTTACGGAGAGTAAACAATGAATTCAGAGTTAATGGGTATGGTGATAAAAGAAAAAGATTTAAATGAAAGCGATAAAGTAGTAACTATACTTACTTCTGAAAAAGGCATTATTTCGGCTATTGCTAAGCGGTCTAAGAGCTTTAGGAACTCTTTAGGCGGAATAATACAATTGTTTTCATACGGTAAATTTAATCTTTACAATGGAAAGTATGGTTACTTACTTCGCAGTATGGAGGTAGAGGAGTCATTCCTAGACCTCAGATATGAGCTTAAGTCATTATCATTGGCACAGTATTTTTGCCAGCTATGCTTGACTTTGAGGCCTGAACAAAACGTTTCAAATGAAATTTTAAGAGTACTTTTAAACTGTTTATTTTATTTATCTCGAAAGAAAAAAGAAGATTTGCTTATAAAAAGTATCTTTGAGCTTAGGTCTTGTTCACTTTGTGGATACATGCCGGAGCTAAATAGTTGTGGAAGATGCGGAAAGCAAGGGAATTTTTGTAATTTCCAAATTGAAAGTGGAACTTCTTTGTGCGAAGCGTGTACTATTAAAGACGGCGTCTATGATTTAATCAGTCCTGCAGTTTTAGCCTCCATGAGGCATATAGTGCACTCTCCGCTTGAGAATCTTTTCAAGTTTTCAGTTCCTAAAGAGGTTGTGTTTGCGTTGAATTTTATAACAGAAAGATATGTTAAATATCATGTCTGCGAAAAATTCAGCTCTTTGGAATTTTTTAATCATCTTTTGGAATTAGAGAGATAAATATATTAAACTAAATTTGATATCAATCTCAGGCAATTAGCAACTGCAAAACATACAATAAATCCTACTAAAGTTGGAAGAATAAAAGAAATAACTGTCCATTTAAGACTTTTAGTTTCTTTTTTGATAGTCCAGCAAGTAGTGCCACATGGAAAATGCATTAGGGAAAACAACATGACGCATATCGCGGTTATATAATTCCAGCCATGAGATACCAAAAGGCTATGGAGTTCTGAGGGGCTTTGTATACTCATTATTGATCCCGTGGACATATAGCTCATAATTATTATGGGTAGAACAATCTCATTGGCAGGGAATCCTAAAATAAATGCCATTAATATGATTCCGTCTAATCCGATACATCTAGCAAAGGGGTCGAGAAAATTGGAGCAGTGGATAAGTAGGCTGGTGCCGTGTATGAAGGTATTTGCCATCAACCAGATTACTAATCCTGCTGGAGCTGCAACTGCGACCGCTCTTCCCAAAACGAAAACTGTTCTATCAAAAAGAGACCGAACTAAAATTTTACCTACCTGAGGTTTTCTGTATGGCGGAAGTTCTAATGCAAACGAAGAGCTTATACCTTTGAGTAAAGTGGAGGATAAAAGTTTAGAAACTAGAAAAGTTACTGCAACACCTAAAATTATCATAGAAGTCAAAATTAATGCTGAAATAGCGGAGCTTGATGCCGTGAGGGTTTTACCAATGAAAAATATTTCTATCAATGATATTAGCAGTGGGAATCTACCATTACAAGGAACGAAATTATTAGTTAAAATTCCGATGATTCTTTCTCTAGGGGAATCGATTATACGGCATCCGATTATTCCGCAAGCGTTGCATCCAAATCCCATACACATCGTGAGGGCCTGTTTTCCGTGACAACCGCATTTTTTGAATATTCCGTCCAAATTAAAAGCTATTCTAGGCAGATAACCTAAATCCTCGAGGAGCGTGAATAAGGGGAAAAATATGGCCATTGGTGGTAGCATTACGGAAACTACCCATGCTAGTGTTCTATATACGCCCGATACTAAAATCCCAGAAAGCCAAGCAGGAGCATTCGTGGCAATCATAAAATCCATTAATTTTTGTTCAAAACTAAAAAGTACATCGGCAATTATTTCAGAAGGATAATTTGCTCCGCTGATAGTTATCCAAAATATTCCGAGCAAAAATAACATCATAGTTGGAAATCCCGTTAGGCGAGAAGTCAAAAATTTGTCTATTTTTCTATCTACTGCATCGTAATCTTTCTTGGTTATTTTAACGCATTGCTTGTAAATATTTTCTGATTTGGTTATTAAACATTGGGCGATACGATCACGGAAATTATAATCACGGATATTTTTAAAGTTAAGTTTTTGCTTTTCTTCTTGAAGTGCTTCTTGAAAATCTTTATCTAGCAGATTGCTGCTTGAGAGATACTTTTGCATGGAATTACAAAAAGAACTGTCATTTTCAAGCATTCTCACGGCCAAAAATCTGGGGTTAATATTTTTATTTTCTGATTTTGAAATAAGCGGTATGAGGGCTTGCAAGGCTTGCTCGATAGCAACTCCGTAGTTGTTTTTAACTTCTACGGTTTTTATTTTATCTTCACATATAGTTTTTACGGCAGTTTTCAGCTCTTCGATACCTTTACCTTTTCTCGCACTCGTGCAAACAACAGGTACTCCACCTAGTTGTAAAGAGAGTTCATCTGTATCTATGGAGATTTTTTTGCTTTCGGCTTCGTCCATCATGTTTAAACACACAACAACTTTATTTGTTATCTCTAGAATTTGTAGAGTCAAATTTAAGTTTCTTTCGATACATGTGGCATCCATCACAACAACCACCGCATCAGGGCTATTAAAGCAAATGAAATCTCTGGCAACTTCTTCTTCAGCAGAATTGGATAAAAGGGAATAAGTGCCGGGAATATCAACAATATTAAAAGTTTTTTCTTCGTGAGTATATCGTCCTTCTGCCCGCTGGACAGTTTTTCCTGGCCAATTACCCGTGTGTTGGTGAAGTCCGGTGAGGGCGTTAAATACAGTGCTTTTGCCAACATTTGGATTGCCTGCCACAGCTATAGTATAGTCTGAGGTGGATAGACGTGATTTTTTGGGTTCAAGAAGTTTAACTGATGGAATTTTAATTGTTTTCAATATTAAATCAGCTCCTGTACTAAAAATCTGGAATTAAATTTTTTTAACGATAATTTTTTTAGTACATTCTGATCTTAAAGCTATCACCGTTCCTCTTATGAAATAAGCGGTGGGGTCTCCGAGAGGACTCTTTTGAAGTACTTTAAGGGTGGTATTTGGTATTAGACCCAAATCCATAATTCTTTTTCGTTCTTCTTCTTTGAGCCTGATATCAACAACGGTGTATTTTTTGCCTGGCTGAGATTTGCTAAGTGGCAAGATGCTTGTTGCTTTCATAAATTCACCTCGTAGCTAAGTATAAATCCTCTTAGCAACGTATGAAAAAGGGGTAAAAAAAGTGCAAAACCATACACTCAGTGCATGGTTTTCGTTGGTACTACATACTAAATCCGATGTAACGACCTCCTTCTCCTTTATCAAAGTATGTGCTGTCAAATTTCTCTTTTGGCGATGGAAACATCTTTTTGATAATTTCGTCTTTATGACTTTTAATATTACTATTATGTGATTGGTCTAGTATCATTTCGATAAAATTTATAGCAGATTTAGTTTTTGAAGGTTTTTTCAAATTTTCAATGAGTCCAGCGATTTTTTTGGTCATATTTGTGGGGTTAATTTGTTGGGATAATTTTTCAAAGTCGTGCAAAATTGTTTCAGTCACATAGGTATTATTTAAATTTGAAAATTTTTCGTTCTCGCGAATTTCTGAAAACTGCTTCTTGTACTTCGAGTTTAGTTTTCTTTTAATCTTATCAAAATTCACCTGGTTAGAGGCATCCTTTGGACTTAAATTCTCATGAGCAAGTACCATCCCCATTACTCTGAATAAAGCCAAATTATATTTTTCCAAATCACATGAGTTTGATTCGTCTGAATCCAGATGGAAGCCATAGGAATTTTTTCTCTTAAGAACATCCGAATACATTTTTCTTAAATTCGTGAATTCATATTGGCAACTGTTTTCATCGGTTTTGTCATCTGATGTTCTTAAAGTAGAACCCAGAAAAGCAATTACACATTTATAGTCCTTTATTTTTTGCTGAGCATTTGTGGAGGTTTTTTTTACTGAATTTATAGAGGACCAGGAATTATGGCATAACATTTTAAATTCAGATTCAGCTGCATCTAGGAATCCAAATTTATTAAGCAAATAGCCGGGGTCTTTTTCAGACTTAAGAAAATCTTTATCTGTTAATTTGTTGTCTCCCAAATCACCTGGTTCTTTTCGAGGGTTATAGGTTCTTTCCAGGTAATTTAGCTTTTTAAGTGCTCTTGAAAATAATTCACCACTAGGTCCTTTTTTGGATAAGACTTTTAAGCAAAATTTGATGCCTTTAAGGTATTCCGGGTCAAACAACCCTTCACTCTGATTTACGTGCTGGTCTATAAGTTTTTTTACAAGTTCTATTCCGTTGTATTGATCAAGTTTTTTCATTTCCTTTTTGAAATCTTTTTTTTCTTGTTTCTTTTTTTCTTTTCTTTCTTTCTTTTCATTTTTTAGTTTTATTTGTTCTTGCTCGGCTTCTTCCCTACTGGCTACGAATTTTTCGATTTTTAGTGACGCTTTGTTCAAAATGGAATTCTTTTTTCTCTTGAAAAAATTTTTTAAACCTTTAGCTTTCTTCTCAAAGAAATTTCCTTCACTCTCTTCATCTTCATCGTCGTCTTCATCATATAATTCGTTTGTGTCAGGCTTTATTTTCTTAACTACATTTCTTAATTTTTTGTTTATTGTTTCATTAACTTTTTCCTTTATTGTTTTGCTTTCATCCTCTTCTTCACCGTCTTTTCTATCTCCAGTTTCCTCCGGTTCCTCTTCATCTGGAGCTGTCCCATCGTCGGTTTCATTATTATCTTCTTCAGTCGGATTGGTGGTTTTTTCTGCTTCTTCTTTTTGTTGACCACTGGGTTGAGTATCATCGGGTACGGCTTCAGCAGAAGGAGCAGAATCATTTTTCTCCCCAACAGGATCTGTTTTGGCTGTTTGGGGTTCTTTTTCTTCCTTAGGTGCAGCAGGTTCTGTCACTACCTGCACAGTAGACTCCGTAGTGGGGACAGCTTCAAGGGGAGCCGAAGTAGCAGTATCCTCTTTTTTATTGGTAGGTGTGGTCTCGGCAGGCGGAGTACTGAGATTAGCGTTAACTTGTTGGGGTAAAGTGTTTGATTGAGGAGGCTGTGTAGCTTGGGAAGTTGATGACTGCTCAACCTTTTTTTGGTTTTCGGGAAACAGTAGAGAATTTAAAGCAGCCTGTACAATCTGCGTATGTTCTTCACCTAATGAATTGGGTAAGTTTAATAGAATCGTTAACTTATTTATTTCATCGGAATTGCTCTTTAACGTATCTAACAGTTTTGCAATTTTTTGAGCTTTTTCTTCAGCCTCTCGTTTGGCTTTTTCTTCAGCTTCTTGTTTGGCTCGTTCAGCCTCTTGTTTGGCTTTTTCTTCAGTCTCCTGATTGGGATTTTCCTCAACTTTTGGTTTATCAGAACCATTTTCCTCTTGGGTCTCTGTATCACCGGTTTCTTCTTTTTTGGAACCCCCTTTTTGCTCGGAACCTTTATTTTGATATTCATCGGAAAGCTCTTTCCAATATTTATTATCTTTTGCACCTTTTACAATTGCATATATTTCTCGAGCAGTTCCACTTGAATTAGACATTTTATTATAATTACTATAGTCTTTTTTACCATTCACTACCTTGATAGGTTGGGAAGCCTCTTCCCAATTTATTAATTCAGATTCTTCATCGTAACTCATAATATTTTCCTCCTTTCGATTGCATGAGGTAGTTTATCTCAAAGCGGCTGATATACCGCTTAAAACAGTTCCTATTTTGGTTGCTGTGCGTTTAGTGTCAGATAGCAGGTCTTTTGCATTAGAATCGGAGCTAATTATATTCTCTATTGCTTCTTGGCCTGTAATTCTTGATATATCCCTGACTAATGTAGCATCTGCTCTGCATTTTAGTGGTTCTCCCCAGCGTGAAAATGCGGTATAGTTGCATGTAAGGTCTGAAAGATGTCCAAAAAAACTCATTTCTCCCCAGCGAAAAAGTAGGGCATGTTGGTTACTGGCAACGTACTTAAAAAGATGAGGTAATGAAGTAAGCTTCTCATTCATCAGGGATATGTTTAAATCCAGTTCTCTATTAAGAAGACCAACCATTCCTCCTGAACGAATTACATGCTCATCATAGAGATCGAAATAGAGTTCCAATCTCAAACTGGAACTTGGTTGTTCCATTGTAATTCCACGTTTGGATGTATCATTCTCTAGAGATTCGGCCACACCATTAAATCTTTTTGGGGTGCTTGTCTGCTCTATGTTTATGTTATCCGGGTTTATTTGCACGGGTAAAGCATTGGGTTTATCAGCCAATTTATAGGGGAAGGTTGCGTGATTAGAATCAGATTCAAAAACGTAAAAGTATGCCTTTTGAACAACGCTGAAGTCATAAAATACGTTAGTGCGAAAGTTTGGTTTTCCCGCGAAACTTTGTAAAGATTTTAAAATAGACATAAATTTCCCATCCTGTTCAATATTATATTTTAAAATTTAGTGCTATACACTTATAATTAAACTGATTATATATCTAATAATGTGATATGTCAACATAAATCAACAAATCAGTATCGGGTTTGAAAACAGTTCTAAATGTGATATAATTCAAACATAAAAGACGCTCTAAAATGAGGGATAGAATTGAAAAAAAGATTCAAAGTTTTAGGTATAGTGGTTTTATGTTCGGGGTCTTTACTTGGGTGCAGCGTTGAAAATTATTTTAATGTTTACTCCATGATGAAATGCCCTAGGTTATCTTCAGCTCAAAAGAAGGTGAGGGAAGTAATTGAAAATAACTTGGAGTCTGATTTTGTTTTTTATCCTATTTTAGTAAACGATGTTTATTCTTCGGTCACTGACTACAAATTCAAAAAAGGGAATGAAGAGAAATCTTTTAAATTGGTTGTTTGCAAGGCTGAACGTGACCCTCAGGAACTGCACGTATTAGTGCTCAAAAAGGGAAATTTAGAAGAGTGGCAGGTGGCAGGAGAAGTTATTCCGGATTGCTCAAAGATATTAAAGATTTATATTAGAGATGTTGACAACAATATCGAAATGGTACTTTGCAAAAAATGTGATGAAAAAGAACTACCATATGAAATGGAATCCTATAATTACGAATAAAGGAGAAGGTATATGAAAAGAGTTTTAATTGCTGAAGATGAAACCGCAATACGCGAATTTGAGGTAATAAACCTAGAACGTTCCGGGTATGAGGTTGTAGATACGGACAGTGGCGAAAAAGCACTTGAGATGTTTGATCATTAC
>CAKVBG010000052.1 GCA_934725345.1 uncultured Eubacteriales bacterium | reverse complement strand
AATGCTTCCGGTCTTTGGGATAACAAACCCTACCCCTGGATTATTTTTCATAACTGTTGCCGCATCTCCAGCATAATAAGGAGCTAAAAACGCCTCCTGACTTTGCATCTTATTAAAAATTTGGTCCATAACATATGCTTGCACTAAAGGTTTTTGCATAAGTAATTCCTGTGCGGCTTGTTTCCAATGCTCAGGGTCTTTATCGTTAATCGAATACCCTAGTCTTAAAAGAGAAACTGCAAAACTATCTCTTGCGTTATCAAACATTAAAATTTTTCCTCTATACTTAGGATTCCAAAGTGTATCCCAGGTGATATTTTCTTCTTCTACTTTAACTTCATTTTTGTCGTAAAGAATTCCCACCATCCCCCAAACATAAGGAACGGAATACTCATTTTTTGGATCAAAATCAAGCGATTTAAAATCCTCACTTATAAATTTAAAATTTGGAATGTTTGAAAAATCTAACTTCTCAAGCATATTGTTTTCTATGAGCTTTGATACCATATAATCAGATGGAATCACAACGTCATAGTCCGCCATCCCACCGGAAAGCTTTGCAAAAAGTTCCTCGTTATTTTGAAAAGTTTTGTAGTTTACCTTTATTCCGGTTCTTTTGGTAAATTCTTTGTTAACGTCCATGCCGCCTTCGCTTCCGTCTGAGATAAACTCCCCCCAGCTATAAACATTTATGTAGTCCGCCCGGGGAGATTCTCTTCGCACAAAAACAAACGCCAAAAAAACTAAAACTACTAAACTCAATATCCAATATACTTTTTTCACTAACTTTTTATTCTCCTATTTAAAGTTTATGAACTTCCAAGGGTTTATCTTTACTTCTTCTGAAATTAACCACTAAAAGCAAAACAAATACAACTAAAAACAATATACTCGATAGTGCATTTATCTCCGGACTAACCATCTTTCTCGTCATAGAGTACACGGTGATGGGTAAAGTTTGAGTTGTGCCACCTGTAAAATAGCTGATAACAAAATCATCAATAGACATAGTAAACGATATTATAAACCCCGTTACTATTCCCGGCATAATCTGCGGCAAAACAACCTTAAAAAACGCTTGCAACGGATTACATCCTAAATCTTGGGCTGCTTCATAAATGTTAGAGTCCGTTTGCTTGAGTTTAGGCATTATTGAGAGAATCGTGTAAGGCAGGCAAAACGTAGTGTGTGCACATATTAGAGTTACAATACCCGGTCTGAAAATTCCTAAGTTGTTATGCAAAAAAACAAACATCAACATCAATGAAACACCCATAACTATCTCTGGATTTATCAGCGGGATGTTAGTTAAGCTCATAATTATTTTTTGAGTAAATTTTTTACTTTTAGTTATTCCCCAAGATGCTAAAAGTCCAAGCAAAGTGGCTATCAAAGAAGCTACAATTCCAATTAATAAAGTATTGTAAAATGCACTGAGTATCTCTTGGTTTTCAAAAAGTTTAAAGTACCATTTGAAAGTAAACCCATGCCATACCGCTCTACTTTTAGAATTGTTAAATGAAAAAATCATGAATACAAAAATCGGAGAATATAAAAATAAAAGTATCAAATAAATATAGGCCTTACTCAACCATTTCAATTGCCTCACCACCTTAAATAATAATATTTCCATCCTTGGAACTACCGCTCTCCAACGAATTCATTACGCCTGTACATATCATTATAATTATCATCAAAATTAGTGATATACACGAACCCATGTGAGGATTATAGGTGTTGCCTAAAAACTGCATTTCTATAAGGTCACCTATTACCAACACGGATCCTCCACCTAACATTTTAGAAATTATAAATGTACTTACAGACGGAACAAATACCATCGTAAACCCTGAAACTATTCCGGGTATACTTAAAGGGAAAATTATTTTAGTAAAGATTTGAACTCTGTTAGCACCCAGGTCTTGAGCAGCTTCTATGATTTTTTTATCTATTTTGATAAGCACAGTATATATTGGAAGAATCATGTAAGGGAGAAAATTATACACCATACCGAGTATCACCGCACCGGGAGTGTTTATCATGTTGAGTTTATCAAAACCCATAAAGGAAACAAATTTATTTATAAGACCATTGTATTCTAAAATAGTCATCCAAGCATAGGTCCTTAAGAGAAAGCTTGTCCACATTGGGATCATAAGCAACATTATAAAAACATTTTGATGCTTCGAAGATATCTTAGAAATGCAGTACGCTGCGGGATACCCTATCACTAAACAAAAAATTGTAGAAACTGCACCAAATGATATAGACCTCAAAAACACAGAAGAATATTTGCATGACTCGATAAAATTTTCGAAAGTAAAATTTCCTGAAGTATCAGTAAAAGAAAATATTACTACCAAACTCAGGGGTACAATTACAAATATTGCCATCCATAAAAGATATGGAAACAAACTCCATCTAACTTTCAATTCTCACCCTCCTGTTGACTTGCATTTAAATTATGTTGCTCCTCATAAAATTCATCACTGAAAGCACTGTAGTCACCTACTTGGGAGGAATAGGAAGACGTCTTCATTATGTGTATATCATTAGGGCGAATAATCAATCCTATTTCATCACCCGTTTCTTGATTTTCCGTAGTTTGAATCATCCATTTGAAACCTTCAACGTCTACTATTATTTCATTATGTACACCTTTGAAGGTAACAGACGTAACCACGCCCGAGATATCACCCTTATCAGGTGTAACAACTTTTATATCCTCGGGGCGAATTACTGCGTCCACTACCGCTAATTTCCCAAAACCTTTATCTAAACACTTAAATTCTTTCCCTGCAAACTTAACTTTGAAATCTTCAATCATAACTGCCGGTAAAATGTTACTTTCACCTATGAAGTCCGCAACGAAAGCATTTTGAGGCTCATTATAAATATCTTTTGGGGAACCTATCTGCTGGATACTGCCTTTGTCCATAACAACAACGGTGTCTGACATCGATAGCGCCTCTTCTTGATCATGCGTAACCAAAATGAAAGTTATTTTTGTTTTTTGCTGGATGCTCTTTAGCTCAGCTTGCATATCTTTACGAAGTTTCAAATCTAGTGCACCCAAGGGCTCGTCCAATAACAACACCTTTGGATTATTAGCCAGTGCTCTTGCAATTGCAACCCTTTGCTGCTGACCTCCTGAAAGAGAATCTATGTTTCGCTCCGTGAACCCTCCTAGGTTAACCATTTTGAGCATTTCCGTGACTTTTTCCCTTATTTCCTCTTCAGGTTTTTTTTGAATTCGAAGTCCAAAAGCTACGTTTTCATAAACATTCAGATGAGGAAATAAAGCATATTTTTGAAAAATTGTGTTGACTTCTCTTTTGTGAGCAGGGACATTATTTATTTTTTTACCTTTGAAAAAAATATCCCCTTTATCCGGATTCAAAAACCCCGCAATTATTCTAAGAGTAGTTGTTTTACCGCAACCGGAAGGTCCAAGAAGCGTAACGAATTCTCCCTCTTTTATATTTAAACTTAAGTCCTTTAAAATTATTTCCGTTCCAAAAGAAACACTGATTTTATCTAATTCAATTATTGAGGAATTCATTTTTTCCAAACGTAAATTTATTTACGCCTATCGCACCACCTTTTTATTTTAAGCTAAATTTCGTACCTTGAGGAGTGTCTTCAATCACTACACCTTTGCGATTCAGTTCATCTCGAATTTCATCTGCTAACTTCCAATTTTTTTCTCTTCTTGCTTGCTCTCTATCACTTATAAGCTTTTTTATTTCCTCTTCAATCGGCGAATTATTTCCTTTTTCGTACATCAAACCTAAAACATTAGTGAATTCTTCGAAAAGGGCTACGATTTTTTCTATTGTTTCACGACTGTACTCCGAAGAAGATAAAACTTGAGTGTTTACATCTTTAATAAACTCAAACACTACTCCTATTGCATCAGCAGTATTCAAATCGTCATCCATAGCATTTATAAATTTCTTTTTGTAGTGGTCAAAGTCAAAACTACATACATCTGATTTCACATCAGCTTTTTCTAGTGCGAATTTCAAGTTGTTTTTAAAATTATATAAACGAGTAATAGCAGCCTCGCATTGCGCAAGAATCTCTTCGGAATAGTTTATTGGGCTTCTATAGTGAGATGATATCATCAGATAACGAATCGGTTCATAACCATGCTCTTTGGCAATCTCTCGAACAGTGAAAAAATTATTCGCCGATTTGGACATCTTTTGATTATCAATGTTGATATATCCATTATGAAGCCAATAATTAGCAAAAGTCTGACCGCTCAAGCATTCGCTTTGAGCTATTTCGTTTTCATGGTGAGGGAAGATTAAATCCTGTCCTCCGCAGTGGATATCTATTGTAACAGCTAAGTATTTTCTGGCCATGGAAGAACATTCAATATGCCATCCAGGACGTCCATTACCCCAAGGACTCTCCCAAAAAGGTTCGCCTGGCTTAGAAGCTTTCCACAGTGCAAAATCTAAAGGATCTTCCTTGGATTCATCCACGTGTATTCTCGCACCGGCCTGGAGGTCATCTAAAGTTTGTTTAGAAAGCTTGCCATAATCTTTGAATTTCCTGGTTCTGAAATAAACATCACCATTTTCAAGAGAATAACCAAAACCTTTTTCAATAATTCCCTCAATTGATTTTATAATTTCATCAATGTTTTCAGTAGCTTTGGGATGCACTGTTGCAGGCATTACGTTTAAGCATTTGGAATCAATTTCAAATTCCTTTATATATTTATTTGCAACATTCATGAAATCCGTATGTTCAGAAATGGCTTTATTTATTATTTTATCATCGACATCCGTAAAGTTCTGAACGTATTTTACCTGATATCCCTTATATTCCAAAAACCTTCTCATTACGTCAAACACACATAGCGGTCTGGCATTACCCAAATGGATATAGTTGTAAACCGTTGGTCCGCAAGCATACACCATTACTTTTCCCGCCTCAATGGATTTAAACTCTTCCTTTTTTCTGGTCAACGTATTATAAAGTTTCATATAATTATCCTCCCGACTTCTAAATTTTATTCACGCACTAAACACTATAAATTTTCTGTTTAGAAAAATATAAGATGCCCCCGATAAACACGAAAACAGTACCGAAGCCCAAATAAGCACGTCTTTAAAAATATATAACGCATTTTGGTTTATAGTCCAAGCAAAATTATTTTTTGCTGAAAATTCAAGATATGTTTGTATCACAAATATACTCATTATGCTAACAATCTGCGTAAAAGTTTTAAGTTTCCCCAAAATGTTTGCCGATATAACCTTGCCCTTACCCTGCAAAACTAAAAACCGCAAGGAAGTCACGATGAATTCCCGAACCACGATAATTGCTGCAGCTAAAGAAGGAACCAAACCAAGTCCCACGAAACAAATAAATATAGAACTAACTAAAATTTTATCTGCCAAAGGGTCCATGATTTTGCCAAAATCAGTAACGATATTATTTTTCCGAGCGATTTGTCCATCGAGATGGTCAGTATAGGAGGCAATTAGAAAAAATATACCGGAATATAAGTATTTATACTCCAAATTATCTAAACTTAAAAGTAAAACCACAATAGGAACAATCATAATTCTGAAGATAGTTAATTTATTAGGTAAGTTAATTTCCACTGCACCCCTTTACAAACACGAATTTATCTGATCCCAACTATAACCCAATCTCATTAAATACGCCAAAGCTCTTTGTTTAAGTTTTTTATCTTCTAAATTTTTAAACCGCTTTTTTTCTATTATTCGTTCAAGATTTGAGATTTCGTCCAATTCTAAGTCGTCTATAATTTTTGCAATTGTTTCCGAATCTATTTTTTTATTTTTAAGTTCCAACTTTATTCTTTTTACGGCGTAGCCTTTACTTCTATAAAGATAGCACGCGTACTCTTTAGCAAAATTTTCGTCATTTAAAAGTGAACTCTCCTCCAGGTTATCTAAAACCGCACAGACGACTTCTTCAGAAAAGCCGTCTTTTATTTTAAATTCAAGTTCTCCCCTAGAGTGCGCTCTATAAGAAAGAATATTTAAAGCTTTCTCTTTAACTTTATAAAATTCAGTCTTAAACAGTAATTCTGAGAGATGTTCCTGGCTTATTTCCAAGCCTTTTCTTATCCTAGACTTGACCACTAATTCTGTAGGCATACTCAAAAGGTATTCTCCATCGGCATATATGAAAGACCTACCCTTTGAAGCATGTTTAATGTTGGTGATAACTATCTTTTCGCTACTATTCATTTTCCTCAGAAGAAGGGTCAACTATTGGATTCTCCAAATTAGACGAAACAGAATTTTTGGCATAAAGTCTATCATATTGCTCAAGCACTTGTTTTTCTATTTCTTCCATTATACTTGGATTGCTTTTGAAATATTCTTTCACCTTATCTCGTCCTTGGGCTAATTTTTGATCTTTGTAAGAGAACCAAGAACCTGCTTTTTGAACTACATCAAACTTGACGGCTAAGTCCAGCAGTTCACCTTCACGCGAAATTCCCTCTCCATACATTACGTCAAACTCAGCCTCACGGAAAGGAGGAGCCATCTTATTTTTAACCACCTTAGCTCTTGTTCTGGAGCCTATCACCTCTCCGTTAGCTTTAAGGGTTTCAATTTTGCGGATATCTATACGCACAGAAGAGTAAAACTTCAAAGCACGCCCACCAGGAGTAACCTCAGGGTTTCCATAAACAACACCAACTTTTTCCCTTAGTTGGTTTATGAATATAGCTACGCAGTTGGATTTAGAAATTGCCCCAGCAAGTTTTCTGAGTGCCTGGGACATCAATCTTGCTTGAAGTCCAACATGAGAATCGCCCATTTCTCCCTCTATTTCTGCACGAGGAACAAGTGCCGCAACTGAGTCTACAACTAGAACATCTATTGCCCCTGACCTCACTAGAGATTCTGTTATCTCTAAAGCTTGCTCACCTGTATCAGGCTGAGATACTAATAACGAATCAACATCAACGCCCAAAGCCGCAGCATACACAGGGTCAAGTGCGTGCTCAACGTCAATAAAAGCTGCACAGCCTCCCATTTTTTGCCCTTCAGCAATACAGTGGAGTGCTAAAGTGGTTTTGCCTGAAGATTCAGGACCATAAATTTCTATAATTCTTCCCCTCGGTAAGCCACCGATACCTAAAGCAATATCCAAAGAAAGAGAACCTGTTGGAATGGCGTCTACCTGCATTGCTTCATTTTGACCTAATCTCATAACTGCACCTTTTCCAAATTGTTTTTCAATCTGGCTTAGGGCTGTTTCAAGTGCTTTATTTTTATCAAATGACATTTTTCATTCCTCCGAATTCTTTATTTTTTTACTTTGTATAAACCTTACTAAAACTTTAATTTTTCCAATCGCTTTGCAGCCTCAATAACCTTCTCACGAGATGCAAACGAAGAAAGTCTCATAAAACCTTCACCGCTTTTCCCGAAACCTGAACCAGGAGTAGTAACGATATTAGCGTTTTTCAAAAGAAAATCAAAAGTATCCCAAGAGCTCATCCCTTTAGGGCATTTAAACCAAATGTACGGAGAATTCTCCCCACCAATGTTCCAAATACCTAGTTTGTTCAAGGTTTCAGAAAGTATACGCC
>CAKVBG010000051.1 GCA_934725345.1 uncultured Eubacteriales bacterium | reverse complement strand
AATCAAAAAAGAGGCTCAAAATCCGAATTAAAGGGGATGTTAAAAATGAATAGTGTGGCTGTGAGCTTAATAATCCCAGTATACAATGTTGAAAAATATCTTCCAAAGGCTTTAGAATCCGTTGAATCCCAAACTTTGAAAAACATTGAAGTTATAATAGTTGACGATGGCTCTACAGATAAAAGCATAGAAATTATAAAAGAATTCTGCAGCAGAAATCCTAACTTTAAATTTATCTCTCAGTGTAATAAAGGCCCCGGGAGTGCTCGTAACGCAGCACTGTCCATTAGCCAGGGTGAATACATAGCTTTTCTTGATAGTGACGATTACCTTGAACCCACATTTTTAGAAAGTTTATATACCACAGCGGTTAAACATCAAGCGGATATTGTATGCTGTAATTTTAAAGTTTATTACCCTCAGCAAAACATAAGAATGTATCTGCCGTTTCATTCACTTCCGGGCGTGTATACCAAAACTCAAGCTCTACGGAAATTAATTCTCGACGTAGGCATGCATTATTACGTCTGGAATAAACTCTATAAACGCAGTATATTTTCGGAAAATAATTTTACGTTTGAAAATATGTACTTCGAGGATGTTTCAGTTTCACCTAAACTATTTTATGCCGCGGAAAAAATAGTTTTAATAAAAGACTGCCTTTATAACTATACCTCCCGCGAAACTAGTATCTTACACTCTATGAATACTGAAAAGATAAATGATTTTATAAAGTCAATTGGAGTGATTAGAAATTTTCTAGAACTAGAAAACGCATATAAAAATTATAGCAACCATCTTTGGATATACGCTCAAAAATCCAAAATAGTTGCCTATTACTATCTAATTAACTTACACGCTAAAGCTGTTAATTTCAAAGGTTTTTTAGAGAATATTGCTGCTGCTACTAAATCAATAGATTATTTCGTTAATAGTGAATTTATCCCTCAAAAACAAGATAATAAAATCGAAGTTCCCTTTCCAATAAAACAGCCAGAGAAAAATAACAAAATAAAGAAAAAATCTAGAGAGTTTACGAACAAAAATTAATACTCCGTCTTATCCCACATCATGCCTAAATTCTTCCTCAGATACCTTGCGAATATTCGCTCCAAGGCTCTGAAATTTTTCAACTATGTCCTCATAGCCTCTTTCGATGTGGTTGATATTATCTATAGTGGTAGTTCCATTTGCAGCTAATCCCGCTATTACTAAAGCCGCACCCGCTCGAAGATCCGTGGCTTTCACAGGAGCTCCTGTAAGACTTTCCACACCTTCCACAACTGCAGTCCGCCCATTTACCGATATATTTGCACCCATTCTTCTCAGCTCTTCAACATACCTGAATCTATTATCCCAAACCGCTTCATTAACTAAGCTTGTCCCAGGCACAATCGAAAGTAGTGCCGTTATTTGAGGTTGCATATCGGTTGGAAATCCTGGATGAGGCATAGTTTTTATGTTGCACTTTTTTAGCGGTTTATCGCACTTAATATGCACTGAATCATCTTGTTCAGTAAGCTCTGCACCCATCTCTTTTAGCTTCGCAGTTATGGACTCTAAATGCTTAGGTGTTACGTTTTCTATGGTAATCTCTCCACCCGTAGCTGCGGCTGCTACTAGATAAGTCCCGGCTTCTATCTGATCAGGAATAATGGAATATGAAACTCCTTTGAGCTTTTTGACTCCTCTTATTTTTATTATATCTGTTCCCGCACCAAAGACGTCCGCTCCCATACAATTTAAAAAATTTGCTAAGTCCACAATATGGGGTTCCTTGGCCGCGTTCTCTATGATGGTCAAGCCTTCTGCCTTAACCGCCGCAAGCATAACATTAACCGTTGCTCCAACAGAAACTACGTCCATATACACATTATTTCCTACCAACTTATCGCAAGATACTTCTATCATTCCGCCACCTATATTGTGTTTTGCACCTAAAGCCTCAAATCCTTTTAAGTGTTGATCAATTGGGCGTATTCCAAAATCGCAACCTCCCGGCAAACAAATAACTGACTTATTAAACCTAGCAAGTAACGCCCCCAAAAGATAGCAGGAGGCCCTTATGCTTCTCATTAGTTCATAAGATGCTACTCGGTTCGTCATTTGGCGAGGATCTATTTCAATCGTGTGTTTATCTATCATGCGGATAACTGCACCTAAATCCTCCAAAACTCTACACATCAAAGTTATATCTTTTATATTTGGTAAATTCTCTATTATGCATATGTCGTCCGAAAGGATTGCAGCCGGCAATATTGCCAAAGCGGCATTTTTAGCTCCGCTTATTTCTACTTTCCCTTTTAATTTATTTCCTCCAGATATTAATATTTTCTCCAAAGGAATATCACCTCTAATTCATTATTAATTAATCGCCATATTCATAGCCTTCGTCGTCCATTGGGATTTCTTGTTTTTCAACCACTTTAGGTTTATACTCGTATGAATTAATTTTCTTCACGTTCTTAGAAGAAGCACTGAAATCTACTTCATAAACCCTATACGGTTTACCATCAATATCAACATTTAAAGTTTTCTTGCCTTCTGTGCCTTTCAAACTCACAACGTAAGTTCCGTTATACGAAGGGATAACCTTTTTAGATGTATCAAAAACTCCGTTGATATAAGTGGAAACTGTAACTTGGTAGTCCACTGAAGATGGTAAATCAACTTCTACTTCTATAGCCCTTTCCTTTTTCACTCCAGAACTCACAACTAACTTAACTTGAGAATTTTTGGTCAAGCTAACTCCTGGTAGAGGGTCTGTTGAAATAACAATGTCTTTTGCTTGGTCACTATTTTCATAAACCACTGCATCCATCGCTTTAAGCCCAACTGATGCTAATTCATTTTTAGCCGCTGAAAGAGTTTTATTTATAACGTTAGGAACCGTTACCTTCTCTTCCACAGGCCCCTTGCTAACATAAAGTCTTATAGTAGTATCGGCTGTTACTTTAGTTCCTTCTCTTGGGTCAACATTACAGACCAGCCCTTCTACAACTTCATTATCATTTATCGTGATAGTTTCACATTTCAGTCCTAAATTTGTTATTTTACCTTTTGCTACTTCTTCCGTCATCCCCTTAACTGCCGGCACGCTTACTAGTACTCCTGAACTATTCACCTTTAATGCTATAGTTGCTCCCTCTTTCACTTTCTTAGATCCGGCAGTCGGATCTTGGTCAACAATCACACCTTCAGGTTTAGAAGAATCATAAACTGACTCTACCTTCCAAACAAATTTATAATTTGGGTTATTCTGAACATCTGAAAGTTTCATGTTTATGAAATTAGGAACATCTACGTCCTTTGCAGCACTATTTCCGCATGAACTAAACCAAGCAATAAAAATCACGATAATAGCAAAAAGCCCTACTCCGGCGGCAATCCCTGCCGTAACTACACTCGTTTTAGTTTTCTTCTTTTTCTCCTCAACACTAAACCTATCGCCATAATCGCCATTATTCCTGGAAGCATCTTTAATTTGATCTAAATGTCTTGTTGGATTATCGTCAACAAAGCATTTATAATCAAAAGATATTGTAGGATCTTTTTGAAGTTTTTGCAAATCTGAAATCATATCTTCAGCTGTAAGATATCTATTCACGGGATTTTTTTCCATGGCTTTCAAGGTTATTTGCTCAAGACCTTTAGGAATCTCTGAATTTATTTCTCTTAAAGGCTTAGGCTTGGCCTGCATCTGCATAATCGCAACAGACACAGCATTGTCGGCTTCGAAAGGAAGTCTGCCCGTGAGCATTTCGTAGAGCATAACGCCTACAGAATAGATATCTGCTTTTTCATCAATTACGCTCCCCTTTGCTTGTTCGGGGGAAATATAGTGAACTGATCCTATTGCACGGTCCGTCATGGTTTGAGTTTCATTTCTAGAAAATCTGGCTATACCAAAATCAGTGACCTTTATAGTCCCATCTTCTAAAAGCATTATGTTTTGAGGTTTTATATCCCGGTGGATAACCCCCTTGCCATGAGCGTGTCTTAGCGCTGAAAGTATCTGGGTTACAAAATAAACAGCATCTTTCCAGTCTATTACCTTCCTCTCCGAGATAAGCTCTTTAAGAGTTATGCCGTCTATATACTCCATAACTATATACTGAATTTTGGTGCCAAAACTGACATCATATACTTCAACAATGTTAGGATGAGAAAGCACCGCAATTGCTTTGGACTCGTTTTTAAATCTTCTAACAAATTCCTTATTGCCTAAAAATTCATCTTTCAAAATCTTTATGGCAACAATCTTATCTTCAATGATGTCGTAAGCACGATAAACAACAGCCATGCCTCCAACGCCAATAAGTTCTTGTATTTCATATCTTGCATCAAGTCTTTTACCTGTGTACTTATCCAAAGTTATATCTCCTCCATCTAGATTTAACTAAGTTAAATTCAAGAACTTAATCGTTTTCTTCGTATTTAATCAAAGAAACTGTTATATTATCTTTCCCTCCACGGGAATTGCATTCATTTACCAGTACCTCAGGAACGTCACTTAGTCTTTCTCGGCAAAATATCTTGTAAATTTCGCCATCCTCCAAATGATTCGAAAGACCATCCGTACAAACTAAAAGAACATCTTGATCTTTAAGCTTTTCCTTATTGCAATCAACTTCTACTTCATCTCCAATTCCCAAAGCTCGAGTGATTATATTCTTTTGAAGATGATTTTTAGCTTCTTCTGGGGTTAACTGACCACTGCTGACCATTTCCTGAACAATAGAATGATCTACTCCGATTTGTTTAATTCCAGGGCCACTTATCAAGTAAGCTCGGCTATCTCCGGCGTGCATAACATATAAGTTATTTTTAACTATCATTCCCAGCACCACCGTAGTTCCCATGCCTTGTAGTTCCTGATTGGAATTAGATTTTTCAAAAATATCTTTGTTGGCTTCATCTATAGACTCTTTCATGAGTTCCATTGTTTCATCTTCGGATAATTCCGGATTAACTTTTTGCATTACTATTTCGGTTATTTTTTCTACTGCCATTTTACTTGCAACGTCGCCACCGTTTATTCCGCCCATTCCATCACATACGACCGTCCAGGCGAGATCTTCAGAAACGACTTCTCCTCCTACATAATCTTGATTTGTTTCTCTTTTTTTACCGATATCAGTTTTACTATAAAATTTCATTTTTACTTTTGACCTCCTTAGGTATATGAACTCCCTTGAGCTGACCACAAGCACCTTCTATATCTTGAGCAAGAGTTCGCCTAACAGTGGCGGTAATGCCTTTACTTTCAAGCACGTTTTTGAATCTGTAAACATCGGTTTTTAAACTTTTTTCCATTCCGTTACTCAAATTACCATTCAAAGGAATTAAATTAACATGGCAAAGCATTCCTTTTAGGATATCTGCTAATTCGGAAGCAGATTTGACACTGTCGTTTACTCCCTTTATCATAACGTACTCAAAAGATATCCGCCTCCCACACACTTTGGAATAGTGTAAACACGCCTTCATCAATTCTTCAACATTCCACCGACGATTTATTTTCATTATCCTATCCCTTATTGAATCATTTGGCGCATGAAGTGAAACTGAAAGAGTTAATTGAAAATTTTCTTTTGCCAAATCGTAAATTTTATCAACAACCCCACAGGTAGAAAGTGATATATGCCTCATTCCAATGTTTAGTCCTTCTGGAGCAGAAACCAGTTTCAGAAATTTTACCACGTTTTCGTAGTTATCTAGCGGTTCACCCATACCCATCAACACGATATTTGAAATTTTAATATTCAAATCCCGTTGAGCAGTTTCAATTTGCAAAATCATCTCGCTTGGAAGCAAATTCCTAGAAAATCCCCCTTTGCCCGTCTGACAAAATACACACCCCATTTTGCAACCGGCTTGAGTTGAAACACATATCGAATAACCATGCTTATATTTCATAACCACTGACTCAATACATTCACCGTCATGGAGTTTAAATAAATATTTTACGGTTGAATCCACTGAAACTCTTTTATCTTGGATTTCAAATCCGGGGATTTCATAAATTTGGCTTAGTTTATCCCGAAGAAGCTTCGGTACATTGCTCATTTCATCAAAGGATTTAATTCCTTTAGCTATCCACTGGTAAATTTGCTTTGCTCTGTATTTTTGAGATGATATACCGGAAAAATCTGCCATAAATTCTTCTAAAGTCATTGACTTGATATCTTTTTTTGCCAAACCTAAAAACGCCACCTCCGCACTGATATTCAAAATGTTTCATGCACATTATAAAGGCTTTATAGTGAGACTGTCAAGTTTGGTATTGGATTTAATTTACAGTTCCTGTTTCGTAACTAAAAGCAAAATGTTTTTATAGATATCCTCGGGGTTCTTATAGAAATTATTCTTTATTCTGCACGCAGTTTCTCTATCGGGTGCGTAGAGACTAAATTTAAGCATTTCAAATGAGCCATCTGAAATTATGCAAGTTACTTCAAAACCGTATTTGTTTTCCTTGATAAATACTTTGTTTTCCTTTTCGCTTTTAGCTCTCTCAACATAACTTCTAACTGCTTTAAGACCTCTATCTTTGATTAGTGAAGATAATTTACCGGAAAGTTCATCTACTATTATCTTACCCTCTTTAGTAATGGAATATTTTCCATCACTTTGTTTTTTTATGCTTCCATTAGATACCATTTCAGAAAAAGCATCACTTGTTTCAAAATAATTTGCAATGCCATAAGTTTGAAGCGCTAAAGTTACGTCGCTTTTACTTAACGGACTTCGAACTTTATCCATAAGAAAACAAATTAATATTTTAATTTCATTTTTGTCCCTAAGTCCTCCCGGCGCTACACCTGCAGAAAAAGCCTTGTTCATTTTTTAATTTACCCCCTTGACATTGTTTTAAATCAATGTTATACTTAAGTTATTCAGAATTTATATTTTCTGGATAATCTATTTCCACTAGAGAACCACTTTTACGAGAGAGTTTAACCAAGATAGCTTCTAAATCCCTTTTAACCTTCTCTGCATACTGATTTTGACACCAGACTGTTATGTTAAATTTAGTGTTTTTGTCACAACTTTTGACTTGAGGAGCGGGTAGCTGAAGAATGCTATTATTGCTAAGAAACTCTCTCGTTAAAAATTTTTCTACCTCAACATAAGGAATTTGATTTGAGGTATGGAAATCAAGACTTACACTTCTAAGATTATATTCGCTTTTTCGGACGATAACGCTAGAAACTAGTCGAGCATTAGGAATTATAACTGTTTTATCTTTCTCAGGTGTCTGAAGAGTTGTAAACAGCATTTCTATTTTAACCACTGTGCCAGATGAATTTTCAAATTCTATGAAATCCCCCACGTGGATAGGCTTATTTACTATCAAAACTATACCGCTTATAAAATTCGAAAGACTCTCTTTTATGGAAATTCCCAATGCTAAAAATGAAGCACCTATTGCAGTCAATATTGAAGTAACATCAATACCAAGGCATCCCATAACGATAACCAAAAGAAAAATTCTAAGTGCAAATTTTAAAAGAGAACTTAAAAAAGATGCCATACCAATTTCTACATATGCTTTTCTAAAGAATACAAGTGAAAATTTAGAAACTTTGTTTAT
>CAKVBG010000050.1 GCA_934725345.1 uncultured Eubacteriales bacterium | reverse complement strand
TCTCCTAAAGAAGGAGGAATGACTCTTTTAGAGTTCAGAGTACCTTCTAGAGGTATAATTGGGTATAGGTCAGAATTTTTAACAGATACCAATGGAAAAGGGGTTATCAATCAGTTATTTGATTGCTATGAACCTTACAAAGGTGAAATCACTCAAAGATATCATGGGTCTTTAGTTGCTCATGAAACTGGCGTTAGCACGGGATACGGTCTTTTTGCAGCTCAAGACAGAGGTAAATTGTTTGTCGGGCCTGGAGTTGAAGTTTACGAGGGAATGGTGGTAGGTTCTACACCTAAAGCCGAAGATATCACTGTAAACGTTTGCAAAAAGAAACACGTTACCAACATGCGTGCTGCGGGTTCTGATGAAGCGCTCAAACTAACTCCGCCAAGTGTTTTGAGTTTGGAACAGTCGATAGAGTTCATAGACGACGATGAACTGTTAGAAGTTACTCCTAAATCTTTACGTATCCGCAAACGTATTTTAGATAAAACACTTCGTATGAGAAGTAAAGTGAATAAGTAAAAAACACCGGCTATTCCATGAGGGATAGCCAATTTTATATCAAATACTAGACGACGGAATTCTTTATTTGCATTTATTGGATCAATATGTTTGGTAGTTTAGTGTCTACTGATAAAATTCTTATTCCCTGTTTTGGCAATATCATTTGAACAACAGTAAAAGGATCGTTTTTATCAAAAAACAACTTATTGTTTTGGGATATAATTTTTGTTTATGTTGACAAATTAATATCAGACTTGTATAATAACAAAAACCCTTAAGGGTAGTTATTTAAAAAGTCATTTGAAAGGAGAATTTTGAATCATGGAAAACGAAAAAATCCAAGAAATTCTAAAAGACAAAAAATTTTCAAGTCAAGTGTTAAAAATGGAGACTCCTGAAGAAGTTCAGAAGGCTTTCAAGCAAAAGGGAATAGAACTATCTTTGGAGGAAATTGGTATTGTAGGGGATTTGGTAAATAGAATGATTGCTAGAAATTCCACTTCCCTTTCTGAAGAAGACTTAAAGAAAATTGCTGGAGGTAGCCAAGTAGGCGGGTCGCTCGTACCACTGAATACGATAGTGAAGACACCGGGACATCCTGCAAAACCACGTACCGCAAAAGATGCGCTAGACGATGCTATAAAAACATGGGATGGTCTAGATGTTAAAGGTAAAGCTGTTGCGGGTGCAAGTGTGGGAGTAGGTCTTGGGATTTTGGGGCTTTCAGCTATAGGTCTTGGGACAGTAGCAGCAGTAGGAGGATACAAAGCTGTAAAATGGGCAGGCAAGAAAATACTTGGTAGAAGATAGTGAGTTTTAGATAATAAATATTCTCTTGTGGAACTGATACCTAGTGGGGTATCAGTTTTTGATATACTCATAATTAATTTAAAATATAGTTGACAAACTTTGAATTTGGTGTTAGAATATAAATATTAAAGGTCAATTAAAGTAAGGAGTGGATTACATGGCAAAAACAATAAAGAAGTTTATTTGTGGATTCGTAGGGGTGTTTACTATTTTGGGCTCTGGGGTTTCTTTGAAAGCCGAAGAGATAAAAACAGAACAAAATTTAGTTGAACAAAATAAACCCGTAGAAATTTCTCCGGAAGAAATGCTGAGAAATTTAGTTAGTGAGATGGAAAAAATTAACATCGATCTAAATGATAGAGAAATTTCAAGAAGACACGATCTTGAGATGCAGCTTTCAGAGGCAGTATATTGTGTTCATGTCGCTGAAAAAGAATACGAACAAGCACCTTGGTACAAACGTATATCTGCAAACAAAAAGCTTGAGAAAGAAAAACAAAATGAGCTTGAGGTATCGTCCGATATTAAAGAAAATGAAGCGGCTATTGTAGAACTTAAAAACCGCTATAAAGACTTAACTGTTGACTATAATCGCATATGTAGGTTCAATAAACAATAAGGGAATAAAGTGTGTTTGAGGGCCACGCAGATATAGCGTGGTTCAGTTTCTATTTACATAGTTTTATTTGTTTGATACTATATCCGTAAATAATCTTTGCAGAAGGATGATTATATTGAAAATACTTGCTGTTGAATCTTCGTGTGACGATACCGCTGCAGCTATCGTAGAAGATGGCAGAAGAATAGTTTCTTCTAAGGTTGCGTCACAAATTGATATTCATAAAATTTATGGAGGGGTGGTACCTGAAATTGCTTCTCGAAATCATATCGAATCAATTGGAGTTTTGGTGCAAACGGTAATGCAAGAAGCAAAATTGGATTTCAAAAACTTAGATGCTTTAGCCGTAACGTATGCCCCGGGGCTGGTGGGTTCGTTACTAGTAGGGCTTAATTTTGTTAAGGGGCTTTCTATTGCAACAAAACTTCCTGTTGTGCCCGTGCATCACATAAAGGCTCATGTGGCATCGCTTTACTTGAGTAATCAAAATTTGAGACCACCTTTTTTGTGTTTGGTAGTTTCCGGTGGACATTCTTCTATACTTGAGGTGTCAAGCTATACTAATTTCAAAACTATTGGCAAAACCCGAGATGATGCAGCAGGAGAAGCTTTTGATAAAATAGGCAGAAAATTAGGTCTTGATTACCCCGGTGGAGTAGCTTTAGATAAACTTGCAGATAAAGGTAATCCCGATATATTTGAGCTTCCCGTACCTCTTAAGGATGAGTTATCTACATACGATTTTAGTTTTTCTGGACTCAAAACTGCAATGATAAATATAATTCACAAACTAGAACAAAAAAATTCGGAGCTACCAATATACGATTTAGCTGCATCATTTAGAAAGAGCGTGGTGAACTGTTTGGTGAGTACTTTCGTGCGTGCTGCAGAAAATTTAGGATATACTTCACTTGGAATATGTGGGGGAGTATCGGCTAACAGTTTACTTAGGTTGATGTTAGAAGAGGAGTGTAGTAAAAGGGGTTGGAAATTTTTTAAGCCTCTTAAAAACCTGTGCGGAGATAATGCAGCAATGGTGGGCTCTCAAGCTTACTTTGAATTTTTAGAAAATCATTTTGCAAAATTAGATTTGAATGCAAAATCAAGTTTAAACGTAGAAGAAGTATAAAAAATCCCCCTACTGGAAAATTCTGAGTAGGGGTTAATTTATTATTTATTTTATAGCGGCATCCATTCTTGACGTATGAAATAACCTTGGGGATGTTTGCAAACGGGACATTTCTCAGGTGCTGAGGCTCCTATATGTACGTATCCGCAGTTAAGACAAAACCAAGCTTCGGTGGAATCTGACTTAAACAGTTTATCTTTTTCGATAAGATCCGAAAGTTTTGAAAATCTATTGCCATGAATTTTTTCAATTTGAGCAACATTGTAAAATAGTTCAGAAATTTCATCAAAGCCCTCAGCTTTAGCCTCGCTGCCAAACGATTTATATACCGTGCTGTATTCTTCATACTCATTGTTAGCAGCACACTTTAATAAATCAACCGTCTTATCGTAGATATCAACTGGATAACCGCTTTCAATGGTTATATTTGTTCCTTTAAGTGGGCTCAAACAGCTATAGAACAGTTTGGCGTGTTCTTTTTCTTGGTTAGCGGTAAAAGTAAATACTTTCTCAATAATGTCTAATTTTTCTTTTTTTGCTTGAGATGCAGCGAAAGTGTATCTATTTCTCGCTTGACTCTCTCCTGCAAATGCCTTCATCAAATTAAGTCTGGTGTTGCTCTTTTCAAAAGAAATTGCCATATTTAATCCATCGCCTTTCAAATTAAATTCTAATTTGTTTGGATAACAAATATAGGTCAAGATTCTACCATAGAGTAACTTTTAAATCAAGAAAATTCGGCTCAAAAACTTCAATTATGATATTTTTCATTTAATTTTTTAACTATCAAATTTGCGCATTTATAGACATCTCCTCCGCCTAAAGTGAGTATTAAATCCCCAGGCTCAGCATTTTCAAGTAGAAAGTCACTGATCTTTTCAAAGTCGGGTATATAAATACTTTGAGGAATTTTAGAAGTTAGGTCTGTGGATTTAACTCCCCAAGTGTTGGTTTCTCGTACAGGGAGAATATCCGAAACTATTACTTTATCTGCAATAGATAGAGCTTCTGCGAAACTATCTAATAGCATAAAAGTTCTGGAAAAGGTATGGGGCTGAAATACTGCCCAAACTCTTTTAAATCCCATGTTCATTGCGGTCTGAAGAGTATTTTTGAGTTCAGTGGGATGATGAGCAAAATCATCGGCCACTGTTATTTGGCTGTTGTAGAGGATTTCAAATCTTCTGTGAACACCTTTAAAATTTTCAAGTGATTTTTTTATCACAGCGGGACTTATCCCAAATTGGTAGCAGAGAGCAAAAGCAGCTAAAGCGTTGTAAGCGTTGTGTTTCCCGGGTACGCTTAATGAAATATCTACTAAGTGGGAGTTATTATGGAAAATAGAGAAGCTAGCAAATTGTTTTTCGTTAAAAGTCAGATATCGAGCATAAAAGTCGTTCGATTTACTAAATCCAAATAATACTTTTTTAGCAGTAGCATTTTTAATACATTCTAAAGTCGGTTCATCGTCGCCGTTAGCAACTATTAATTCTTCAGTTTGTTCTGCGTATCTTGAGAAAGAATTTTTTACATTCTCAAAATTTTTAAAATAGTCCAGATGATCTTCATCTACGTTTGTTATAACCGAAAAATTTGGAAGTAAACAAAGGAAACTATCTTTGTACTCACAAGCTTCTCCAACTATGAAATCTGAATCACCTACTCTGCAATTTGAATTTATTTTCGGTAAAGTCCCTCCTATAATGGCTGATGGGTCTTTATCGGCATCTATTAAGATAGAAGTTATCATAGAAGTAGTTGTGGTTTTGCCATGAGTCCCCGCAACCCCAATTCTGTGCGTATAACAACTAAAGACAAAACCCATGAGTTCATTGCGTCTGATAAGTGGTATGTCTTTATCCATAGCGACTTGTATTTCTGGATTGTCTTCGTTTATTGCTGCTGAATATATCACGCAGTCTGCGTCCTCAGCATTTGAAGCTTCATGGGAATGGTATACTTTTATGCCAAGTTTTTCTACTTTCTCTAAAGTTTCAGAATCTGAGATGTCTGAGCCTGAGACGGTAAATCCTTGGGATTTTATAATCTGCGCCAGAGGAAACATCCCCGAGCCTCCAATTCCTACGAAGTGCATTTTTTTAATTCTGTTTGAGTTTAATTTTTCCATTGAAATTTCTCCTCGAATTATTTTTTGAAATTCACATATTTTTTATGAGGTACTTTTTTAAGTGTATGAGGTTCGTATCTAAGGGGAATTTTAAAGTTGTATGCTATTAGCCATGAAATTAGGATAGCTGATAACAAAATTATTAACCAAGCCAATAAGGTTAATCTCAAATCAGCCGGGACTTGCGTTTGGGGAATATTTTTAGTGGTTATGAACGTAAAATCCACTTCACTATCAGATATTTCCGGCAAATAACTCGGTTCCTCTGTTTGATGTGGAGTGTGTGGAGCAAAAGCCTCCTTTGTTATTTTGTTTATAAGTTCTTCTTTAGGTGACGGCTCCGGCTTGTTGGTCTCTTTGGCTTTGGGCTGGTTAGGAGTTATGCTCTTTTTCTGCTTAGATTTAGCTGGTTGAGATTTATTTTTGATTTGCTTTTGGGGTGGTTTGGAATTTTTTGCTGATTGAGCGGTAGACTCTTGAGTTTTTGGAGAATCAGATTGTTGAGGCGGAGGTTGCGGGTTAGAGTCTATCGAAGAAGCACTTTGCTGATAAGGCGAAACTGGAGTGACTTCGTTTTCTTCAGCAAAAGCAGGAGAAGCAAACATAACAGCGCAAACACAAAAAATCACGCAATTACCTAGTTTGAACCTCAATTTGAATTTCACCTACTTTCTTTGACGATATATCCATTATAATACATATTTTAAAAATTAAACATAAAATCTTTTCCCATGAAATGAAATTTTAATTGTTTGTATTCATTGTCCGAATTACTATAGCTAAAAAACACGGGAGGTTGACCAGAAATAATTGTAGCCGCATTTTTTTCAACTATAGAAAATCCAACTATAAGAGTTAAAACAAACAAAGAACAGGTCATTGAAATGAAAAAATACTTCTTATTCATTTTGAAACTTCCTTATCTTTTTAAATCATTTAACAATTTAGAAAGAGATTCTCCCAGCATATAGCCAGTGTAGACTGATTCTTGTAAAGTATTAACGTCTGTGCCTATTTCAATTAGCAAAGAACCGGGAGTGAGATTTTCATTGTATTTCACCTTAGAAAAATTAAGGGGGCGCGTCAATCCCGGGAACATAGTTTCGCAGTATTTTTGAAGATTAAGAGCAAGAATTAAATTCTTTTCCCAGTTTGGAAATCCGATTGTATTATCGGGGTCGCAACCGCAAATTATCATCATTTGTGAGGCTTTTTTATCTTGATACATAAAGGTAGGCTTGATTTTACCTGAATCTTTCGAGCCCATGCTGTCGCGGTGGATATCTATAACTACTTGAATTGAGGGGTACTCTTCCAAGGCCTTTTGGATAGTTTTAGCGGCGCGGGAATAAGAACCATTATAACTGGGGCTATCGTGGTAGGTGGTACAGTGCAAAGTGTTTATACCGTTTTTATTTAAAGTTTCAGTGATAGCTTTTCCCACTTGAGTAACGTTTTTGGAATTATCCAAGGAACGAGGATAGAAATTTTCGTAAAAAAATCCTTCGTCACGGTTCATATAGGCTTCAGAAGTATGAGTGTGCATTATGAGAACCTGAGGTTTATCTGTGTTTTTGATGCTAATTTCTGGAGTTTTAGCTAGATAATCATTCAAATTCAAATCTTGACCAGTGCTGTTTTTTACGTAGAAATTTTCACATTTTACACCTCCCACTCCTATATGAGTTTCAATTATCTTGCATTTTCTTTCATTGGGGTCATGCTCTTCCTGCTCAAGATTTTGTGGTACATCCGGCAAAGCTACAGGGCTTGAATTATTAGAAATATCCGTAGTTTTATTATTGTCGTTTTTCAAGCTAATATTAAATTCTGAATCATCCAGCTTACTTTGCTTACTTGGTTTTTCATTTAAGTTTCCTCGGCACAAAATAAGCTTTGCAGGTAAAAGATTCAAATTTTCAGAGTTTAGCGAAAAGAAATTGTGGAGCTTTAGGATTAAGCAGCTAGCGGCAATTAGAAAGAAAAGAGATGCTAAAATATCGCAAGTAAAATTAACTATCTTCTTTTTTGTGATTACATTCATTTTTTACTCCTCACAGAACTATTGTTATAATCACATTTTTATGCCAAAAAACATCTCTTTATTCTGTAGAAGAAAAATGTTGGTACGTGATGCTTAAAAATGTTGAAAAAATTTGGGATGTAAGTTACAATCATGCCATATTAAATTTATTGGAGGGATAGCTTTATGGATTCTACACTCAGTCCGAGGGACAATTTCAAAAGCAAGCTTGGCTTTATTGCTTCATGCGTAGGCTCAGCGGTTGGGATGGGAAACATATGGCTTTTCCCATACAAACTGGGTCAAAATGGCGGTGCAGCCTTTCTGATACCATATACTCTTTTTATGTTTGTACTCGGGTACTCAGGAGTAGTGGGAGAAATGGCTTTCGGCCGTGCGATGAAGGCAGGGCCCGTGAGAGCTTTTGAAAAAGCTTTAAAAACTAGGAATATTCAGGGAGGAAACTATTTAGGTATATTTCCACTATTGGGATGTTTGCTTATAGGTATAGGATATGCGTTTGTCGTGGGATGGATAATAAAATTTATATTTGGATCTTTAAGCGGTTCACTTTTTAATGTTGAAGCCGCAACAT
>CAKVBG010000049.1 GCA_934725345.1 uncultured Eubacteriales bacterium | reverse complement strand
ATATATACTAGAAACATTGACTTGTTTTTAATTAATTATTCTTATTTATAGCAATTAACTATGTAAAGCATGACAAAATCATTCGCCGAATTAAAAATCAAAGTAATATTACATAAGGAATAAACTTTTATTTGAAAAATTATTTTTTGGTTTTATAAAAAAACCGCCCTGTTGATTAACAACAAGAACAGTTAACATTTTGGTTGCAGAAGGTGGATTTGAACCACCGACCTTCGGGTTATGAGCCCGACGAGCTACCAGGCTGCTCCATTCTGCGACATTGCTTCTATTATAAGTAATCTGAGAGGAACTGTCAAGAAATTTTCAGCTTTTTGAATTAATTCTTCGAAAGCTATAAATATATCCGAGATTTCTTTGGCTTTATATTAATTTTAACGATAATACCAATCAAATATTGCTCCCCTGGAGTTTTAAGTGTATAATGTAAGAGATTCGGTTCTAGAAATTTAATTGGAGGAAACATTTAATGGGTGAATTTTTTTCGAAGTTAGGGGACTCGAGCAAATTATTTAGTTCTCTGCTTGTTTACGCTGTGGCCATTGGGGGAATGTATTTATTCTTGTTTAGACCACAACAGAAAAGAAGAAAACAGGAAGAAGAAATGAGAAAGGCCATTGCAATAGGAGACGAAGTGACTACCATCGGAGGAATAGTGGGTAGAGTAGTTAGTATA
This sequence comes from uncultured Eubacteriales bacterium, assembly GCA_934725345.1. Taxonomy (GTDB): domain Bacteria; phylum Bacillota; class Clostridia; order Oscillospirales; family Acutalibacteraceae; genus UMGS1491. Next base: position 7,188 of record CAKVBG010000049.1, on the reverse strand, counting down.
AAAGACGATTCAGATTCTTTAGTTTTAGAAACAGCTTCGGATAAAATAAGGATTAAGAAATGGGCTATTGCTGCATCCGTTCCTGTTCAAGATAAGCCTGTTCAATAGTGTAAAATATAACAAATTGTTGCCGTCAGGGATTCTCGCTTTGAGGAAACTTGGCGGCTTTAAATTTTATTTTTCCTAATGTTTGAGTATTTAAATTAAAAAGTAGTGCAATATGAAAGTGTTCGAACTACCTGATTAAGAATTAAAAATAATAAAATCTAATAGGCAAATGTTCTATTTAAGAGTAAATGTTGACAATTTTTTTGTATGATGTATTATAAATATATGCATCTCGCTTGTTTTGCGAAATGTATCTAATGAATTATGTTTAAACTATACAGAATTAAGGAGGAGTAAATTTATGCCTATTGATTCAGAAAAAATTTTAAAAAAAGCTCAAAAAATGGGGAAAAAAATAATTTAGCGAAAACAAAAAGGAAAGTAAAAAAAGAGCTTTGGAAAACACAAATTCTGAAAGATTCTCTTTATAACGATAAAGGGGATGGTAAAAGAATTCCTAGAGTGTCAGACATCAAACAAATGAGTTATAGTCACCTCAATTATGTATTGAAAGGCTATGGCCTTAATGATTGTTTTTTACTTGCTGATCTGATGGGAATTGCTAAAAATAATCCCGATTTTATACAAAACACTTTAATAAAAATTAAAAATGATAATGAAGTTGAAGTGGGGTTGTATGAAACTAAGCCTCCCATTATCAAAGCTACTGAAAACATGGTTAAAATCACATTTGAATCTACCGGTTCAAAAAATTTTTATTCTGTATCTAAATCAGAAGCATTAAATTGGAAAACATCACACTCGGCTCTTTGGCCTGTAGTGATTGAAATTGCTTATGCAAAGCATTTAAAAAATATAGCGGCTGGAGATTCAAAAAAAGTAGAGGAATCTCTTAAGACTACTATGCGACCAGTAATAAAACGTCAAGTTGAAGAAGCATTCAAGGCTTTTGGTATCACTCCCACTCCAGAAAATATTGAATCTGAAATAGAGTCAGTTATATCGGCTGCAATGCAAGAATTGTTGAAAGACAATATAAATTTAAGGGATTTATTGAAGGGTGGTGGATCTAGTGCATTAGCCTTAACCCACCTAACAGGTGCCAAGTCCAACCAACGTCTATACGGAATTGACAATGTTATAGGTGAAAATATTAAAAAAACCTTTAAAGGTGTGGACACTTCAACTATCAAACCATTTCCGAATCAATACTCTGATGCAGTGCTAAAAATCTATGATAAAATTAAAAATAAACTAGAATCAAAAAAGGTAGTTATAGTAGGCTTTAAGGGTCCTTCTGCATTACCAACTTCAATATTGAATTTTAGTGGTTCACCAAAAACTGACAATGCAGATATTGCATTAGCTGTGATTGGTTTGGCTAACTCCTTAAAAAAAGATTCAGCAACTACAATGTCCCAACTAGTATCAAACGACCTTTTGAAAAAAAACTACACCGATTGGCTTAATGCTAATAAACTGGACTTCAAAAAATTAGGAAGCACAACCGATGAAAATCGCAAAAAATTCATTTTAGAAAATGTTAATTTTGAAAAAAATCTTAAAATTTCTAAGACCAAAACAGGAATCTCTGCTGCACATGCTTACCTTGCAGTAGGCACACTCGAGCATGAAGGATATAAATATATAATCTTAAGAAATCCTAATAGTGTTAAAACTAAAATTGATTATAAAAAAAGTAGTAAAGTGCCTAAAGAAGTAAAACTTCCAGAAGAAATTGATAGATCAAAAAATGAATGTATGATGGAACTTAATCATTTTTATAAAAAACTAAATGCAATAAGTTACAGTAAATAATATTTGAAAAACTTTTTATAATTTTAAAAAAATATCGAGTAGAGTAATATCAACTGAGATTTTGCAAGATATTACTCCTCGAATAGTTTTCACAAAGTATTGCTGTTTACAAATAAACAGAGTTAAGTAAAAAAGCAACCTAAAATAAAAGGAAAGGGGAATAGATATCGAATGATACAACCTGCTATTTTTTCAGCAATTTATATCGTTTTATGTATTAAATTTATTAATTAACTTTTCTTTTAGAAGAGTTTTTCTATTTTGGGAAACATTATTTTTTATAGCATATCTTAGAGCTCTAGGGTTTCCAATTAAAATAAGAATCCTTTTAGCTCTTGTGACTCCTGTATAAATCGAGTTTCTTTTTTTAAATTAATATAGAAAACAAAGATAATACTACGATTTTCAAGTATTGTCCTTTTATATTGCTAGTTAAGTTAATTTAAAATTCACTATCCTCAAAAGTATAATAATATTTTTTATTTTTTGCTTTTCTTACTACCATTCCTAGTTTAAGAGCATTAAAAAACATTTTTCTGCACATAGTTTTTACAATATATTCGTATACCTCTATTATTTACATTTTAGTTTTGCTATTTCTTATTTTTTTTAAAGAAAAATATAGTTCATGAAAAGCTCCATGGTTATCGGTGCATTCATTTTTTATGCATTGTGCAATGATTTTTTCTTCATCACTCAAATTTTCTAAATCTATATCCCCCTTCATAAGACTATAAAACAATTCAAAGATGTTTTCGACATTTGTTTCTATAATGTTATTCATTAGTTCTTTTTTATTTTTCATATTTATTCCTCCTTAAGACAACTCATATTAGTAGATGAGAACAACCAGAATTAGTTATAAACAACTAATTTTAGGATTTTTAAATAACAATAAAATTTTGTTATTCTAAATCCACAAGGAGATAATTGTATGCTAAGAAATATAAGAATATTGAGAGAAGAAAAAGGAATAAGTCAACAGGCTTTAGGCGATGTCATTGGTATGAGTCAGCAATCAGTAAACAAATACGAAAATCATAATATAGAACCAGATATAAGTACACTAAAAAAGATGTCCGACTATTTCAGGGTATCTATTGACTATATAGTAGAACACACGGATATAAGAAATAAAGCCGAAATAACTAAAGAATGCAATTTAAATAAAACTGAGTATAAAATAATAAGTAATTTCAGAATACTATCGCCCGAACACCAAAATTCGCTTTTAAATATCATCAATGAATTTACAAAGGCATGTAAAACTTAAATGCTTAATTTAGGATAGTATTCCTATATTAAACATTATATCGCATACTTATAAATTTTACAATTACCTATATAAGCAAATTTCAAAAATTTATAAGGTGGTGTAGTTTTGAAAATAGATTACAAAGCTATTGGAAGAAGAATCGCAAAAGAACGTCATAATAAAAACTTAAAACAAGAACAGCTTGCTGAGATGAGTAACTTATCTACAGTTCATATAGCACATATAGAGGGTGGCACAACAAAATTAGGACTACCCGCATTAATTCGTATAACTAATGCTTTGGAGGTTTCCCCTGATATTCTGTTAAGTGGTGTATGTTATAAATCTCGAGAAGTATTAAATGATGATTTATCAAGATTAATAAGTAAATGTACCTCTAAACAAATAGGTTTGATTATTCAGTTAGCTGAAGTTGTAGCCAATAACAACTTTGAAGATTAAAATTAGCAAGACTAAATCAAGAGTCTTGCTTAAATTTTTTTATCAATCTTTTCTTTAAAAGGCTTTTTAGTTCATTAGAAATGTTATTTTCGACCGCATATTTTAAAACACCAAGAGAAGATCTACAACTTACTAGAGAAAAATTTGCCGAAATATTAAATATGCCATTAAATTTATTTATGGGCTGTGCATAACACTAATAGTATCATACATAGCCTATAATTTCAAGCACAATACTATACTCTATAAGCTATCAAGACTTATGGAGTTGATTTTTATGAACACGATCGGTGCAATTAAAGCAAGAATTAAGTATCTATGTTTTAAGAACAACATTACCATTAATAAATTAGCTGAAATTTCAGGAATATCACCTTCGTCATTAAAAAATATAATGTATGGAAAAAGTTGCAATCCTAAAATTTTAACTATAAAAATGATCTGTGACGGAATAGACATTACATTATGCGAATTTTTTGATTCTGATGAATTTAATAACCTCGAGCAAGAATTGAAGTAATTGTTATTTCGTAATAAATCGAATGATACACCTGCTATTTTTTTCAGCAAGTTATATCGTTTTATGTATTAAATTTATTAACTAACTTTTCTTTTAGAAGAGTCCTTCTGTTTTGGGAAACATTATTTTTTATAGCATATCTTAGAGCTCTAGGGCTTCCAATCAAAATAAGAATCCTTTTCGCTCTTGTGACTCCTGTATAAATCAAGTTTCTTTGAAGCATCATAATACTTTGGAAATGTACGGGAATTATCACAATAGGAAATTCTCCACCTTGCGATTTATGTATGGTAATGGCATATGAAAGCACAAGCTCGTCTAGTTCTTGATATGAATACTCAACCAAATTGCCATCGAAATCTACTTCTATTGTGTTTTCGTCCAAATCTATGTGTTTTATGAAACCGATATCTCCATTGAATATGTTTTTATCGTAATTATTTTTAATCTGCATGACCTTATCGCCAAGCTTATATTTGTTTGTACCCCGTTTTATAAATAAGGGATTATCGTTTAGTACTGACTGAAGTTCTGCGTTTAAATTTTCAGTTCCGAGTAGCCCTCTTTTCATAGGCGATAGGAGTTGTATATCAGCAGCTGGATCAATTTTATAGGTTTTAGGTAGTCTTTTAGAGCACAGTTCTTTTATTTTGGAAACTATATCTTCAGGATTTTCATTGTTTATGAAGAAAAAATCAGAGCTGTTTTTATTTGACAAATCAGGGATTTGACCTAAATTTATTTTATGTGAGTTAGTTATTATTTTGCTGGACTCCGCCTGACGATAGATTTTACTTAATTTTATAACGGGCACAACTTTAGAGTTAATTATATCATTTAAAACGTTGCCTGCACCTACTGAAGGCAATTGGTCTGAATCTCCGATAAGAATTACTGTCATTTCGTTGGGGATAGCTTTGAGAAGGTTATACATTAGGATAACGTCTATCATTGAGCATTCGTCAATTATTATTACGTCTCCCTCTAATTTGTTTTCTTCATTTTTGCCAAATTTTCCTTTGCGATCGCCTTCGAGGAGTCTGTGAATTGTACTTGCTGGGATTTCACAGGTTTCCGCCATCCGTTTAGCAGCTCTGCCCGTTGGTGCCGCTAGAACTATTTCTTTACCCATTAATTCAAAAATACTGATTATAGCTTTGGTGATTGTGGTTTTACCAACACCCGGTCCTCCGGTGATAACACTAAATTTAGAAGAGAGTGCCGTTTTTATGGCTGAAATTTGAGTTTCATCGTACTTTATATCACATGTTTTTTGTATTATTTCTAGAATTTTTTCAAAATCTATATTGTTGCCAGATTTTGAAGCCAAAGAAATTTCATAGATTCTTCTAGCCGCTCCAATTTCTGAATGGTAAAAAGGGGGAAGATATATAATTTTATCTTTATCTTCGCAAATCAGTTCTTTTATATCTCGTAAATGACTAAACGTCATAACAACAATATGTTCAGGAATACCAAGCAATTTTGCACTTTTATTTACTAAATCCTCTAGAGAAGTATAGCAATGACCATCCTTTGAAAACTGATTTAAAATATGAAAAATTCCCGCTCTGCACCTATCGTATGATTCTGTAGAAATACCTAATTTTTTAGCAATTAAGTCTGCAGTTTTAAACCCAACACCATATATATCATCAACTATTCCGTACGGATTTTCTCTTAATTTTTTAGTACTTTCTTCGCCATAGACTTTGTAAATTTTATGAGCTAGGGAAGTCGAGACACTGCAGTCGCTTAAGAATATCATCAAGTTTTTTATATTTTTATGGCGTTTCCATGAATTGATAATCGAGCGAGTTCTTTTTTCTCCCATTTTAGGAATGGTAAGAAGCTTCATGGGATCGTTTTCGATTATGTTTATCGTGTCTTTCCCGAATTTACTTACAATTTGTTTTGCAAATTTAGGTCCAATTCCTTCGATAAGACCGCTGCCTAAATATTTTTCAATTCCATAAATACTTGCAGGTAAACTCTCCCTATATTCTTTAACGCAGAACTGTTTACCAAACTTTTTATTTACTACGAAATCCCCGTTTGCTTCAATTACTGTACCGATATTCATTTCTACAAATTTTCCGGTTAAAGTCAAAAGTTCAGAAAAGCCGTTAGCCCTGATTTTTATTACTCCATAACCGCTTTCTTCGTTTTGATAAGTTATTCTTTCTACTACTCCTTCTACTTTGTCCATTCTTTCAGCTCCGAAACATATTTATATCGGAATTATATCATACAAACACAAATTTATATATTCCTACTAAATAAAGAATTGTCAAAATTCTATATATAAAGCTGTTTGTCTAATATCTATTTCATTGTTTTTTAAATACTTTGACATGGCTCTTATAGACACAGAATTAACTATGTACGGTAAAGACCATTATAGCAGGTTTTATTTAGATACAAAATTCTCGCCGCTTTTTGTATATTCGATAATTTATAAATTCACTATTAAGATCATTTATTATTGCTTTCCGAGGTTGCAATTCAAAAAATACAGCTCCTCCGACAAAAGGTTCTACATATGTGGGAAATTTTTTTGATTAAAGGGGGAAATAAGGGGCTCACTAAATTAGCAAGCCCGATTTTTTATTTAAAATTAAACTATAGATTTTTTCTTCTTGTAAACGGTTATTCCCAGCACCGACAGTGCACTTATTGCAAATAAAGAAGTCCATAAAAATAAATTGCTATTGTCTCCGGTTTTAGGATTGACTGTTTCAGTATTATTAACTTGTCCAGTTTTTTCTTCAACATTTGTTGCTATAATTCCATATTGACTTAAATGTGATGTTTCAAATACTATGTATCCGTCTTCTATTGTTGCGGGTATTGTTTCTTTTATTTCATTATCTGAAATATATACTACTTCATATTTGTTAAATCCTTTTAAGTCTTCCGGCAATGCAATTTTTACTTTCATTTTAGTATCACTAATTTTAACTGCTTGACCATTTTCTAACAAGTTTATATCCACGATATACTTAACATTTTTATTTGCTAAATTTTCTGTAATTTCTACAGGTGTAACGTCTAACTCATAGTC
>CAKVBG010000048.1 GCA_934725345.1 uncultured Eubacteriales bacterium | reverse complement strand
GTATGAGAGGATACAAAATATAGGTTCCGTCATAACTGGAAAGAAAAACGAAAAGATTTACTGCCTTACAATTATAGGGCAAATAGAAGGTCATACTTGTTTACCTTCAGAAAACAAAACCACAAAATATGAGCATCTCATACCAGAGCTAGTTGCCATTGAGCAAGACCCTAAAATAAAAGGTTTACTTTTGCTTTTGAACACTGTTGGTGGAGATATCGAAGCCGGACTTGCTATTGCCGAATTGATTGCTGGTATGAAAAAGCCTAGTGTTTCGATGGTCATCGGGGGAGGTCATTCAATTGGAGTACCGCTGGCAGTATGCACTGATAAATCTTTTATTGCCAAATCCGCCACGATGACTATCCATCCAGTGAGAACCACGGGTATGGTTTTAGGAAGCCCTCAGTCGTTTGAGTATTTCAAAAGAATGCAGGAAAGAATTGCCAATTTTGTGGTAGAGAATTCTAAAATTTCTAAAAAAAGGTTTTATGAACTTTGTATGAACACAGAGCAAATGGCTTTAGATATCGGGAGTGTTGTTGAAGGAGAAGAAGCAGTAAAAGAAGGCCTTATAGATAAATGCGGAACATTAGCCGAGGCAATTGAACAACTTTACAAAATTTCAGAAAAAAATAAAAATTGATTTTAACAGACTGTATGATTGTAATTTTTCACACAGTCTGTATTATTTATTTGAAATTATTATAATTATAATTTAAACTATAAAATCATCATACAATCATAAGTAGTTAAAAAATATAAGGAGCAGTTGTAAATGAGTATTTTTGATGCAGTTATTCAAGGTATAGTTCAAGGGTTGACCGAGTTTCTACCGGTTTCCAGCAGTGGTCACTTACTGATTTCCCAGCATATTTTAGGAGTTAGGGAAAATAATTTATTTTTTAATGTTATGCTTCATATCGGTACTTTAATAGCAGTTTTAGCGGTTTACAGAAAAGAAATCCTAGAGCTTATTTGTGCGTTTTTCAAAATGATAACTAAAATTTTTGGTGGTAAATTTAAATTAAATTCCGCAACAGACGATGAGAGGAAAATAATTTCCCTGGTAATTGGTTTATTGCCTTTGTTTCTGTTATTTTTACCCGTTCCCGGGAGCGGGATGAGCGTTAAGGACGTTGCCGAGGAACTTTCTGCGGATAGTAACATTTTGATCGTTGGAATTTTCTTGCTATTCACAAGTTTTATGCTCAAGAAGGGTATAAATGCGGTTAAGAGCGTTAAAGTTAGAGATGTAAATTGCAAAGGCAGTGAGCTTGTTTTTGGCCGAACAAACATGACATATATGGATTCTTTATGGATAGGTATTACCCAGCTAATAGCAGCTATCTTTCCGGGGATTTCGCGTTCGGGTTCTACGCTTTCTACGGGTCTTATGCGTGGAGTTGACAAAAAAACCGCACTTGATTATTCATTTATCTTAGGAATTCCTGCAATAGTTGCCGCTTCACTTTTGGAACTAAAAGAAGCTTTTGAACAAGATTTAATTTCTTCTATTGACTTAACTCCTGTGATGATAGGAATGGTTGTTTCAGCGGTTGTGGGATTTTTATCTATCAAAGTGTTCAAATGGCTTTTAAAAACCGACAAAATGATGATATTCGTGGTATACACTTTCATAGTCGGGCTTATTTCAGTTGTAATAGGTATGGTTGAAAAATTTATGGGAGTTAATATTTTCACTGGAGTGTCTTTGTAAATTATGAAGGAATCTAAAGGAACAAACACTAAAAAAAGAACTTCCAAGTCTTATAAGGTTAAGAAACCTCCTTCCAAGCAATCTCCCACCAAAAGGGACGCCAGTGGGTATGAAAATGGTATTTTATCTGTTGTAGGTTTTTTCATCTCTATACTTTTATTTTTCTTGGTCGTGATTCCAGGGGAGAATTTGTGGTTTCATTTACATAAGTTTATTTTAGGTTTATTTGGAATAGGATCTATTGTAATTCCGGTAGCTTTGGGATACGTTTCATGGATGGTAGCAATGGAGAAGAAAGCTCGCTACAAAGGAATGAGCACTGGACTTTTAGTTTTTTTAATTTTATTAATTTGCTCACTTTTTTACGTATTTTCAATCCCCCTTTCTGAAGGTCAAACATCAAATTGGTTTAGTTACGTTTGGGAGTGCTACAGAGCTTCCAAATTAGATTTTGGCTCCGGACTCCTGGGAGGATTATTAGGGGCAATGTTGATCTGGGCATTTGGGACGATAGGTGCTAGGATAACAGATTTATTAATTGCGGTTTTATGTTCGTTGATTCTTACTCAAACTTCGTTGATTCAATTTTTTGCCATTATCTCAAGGCCGTTTTTAGTTATCAAAGAGAAAATAGGCAAACTTAAATTTAAGGAAAATTCAGAAGCTAAATTTAATGAAATTCCACACACTTCTACCATTCAAGAGTCTAAGTTTGAAAAACCAAAAGAAGATATGGCTAAAGTGCCTGCTGTGGAAAGCAAATCCGTGGTGGAAGATATTTCAAAAGTAACCGAAAAATTTTTATCGAGAGTAAAAAACAATAAAATTGAGTCGGAGGCCACATCTGAATCAGAAGAGTCTTCCAAGGCAAAAGAATTTGAATGCCCGAAAAAGCAAAGTTCTGAAGGAGAAGAATACATTTTCCCGTCTGTGGAGCTTCTAAATAAGCCGGTTGTTCCCAAGGAAGAAGATATAAGTACCGAGCTAAACAGCAACGGTCAAATCTTGGTAGACACCTTAAAAAGCTTTAACGTTCAAACCCGAATTGTAGATATAAGCAGAGGTCCGGCAGTAACCAGATATGAACTTCAGCCGGCATCAGGGGTTAAAATTAGTAAAATAACCACTCTTTCAGATGACATTGCTTTAAATTTGGCTGCATCGGGAGTTAGAATAGAAGCTCCTATACCCGGGAAAGCAGCAGTTGGAATTGAGATTCCAAACAAAGTGATAAGTATGGTAGGCGTGAGGGAGCTGATTACTTCTCCTGAGTTTAAAAACGCCAAAAGTAAACTTACTGTTGTGTTAGGTAGAGATATTTCTGGAGAGGTAACGGTAGCGGATCTTGCAAAAATGCCTCACTTACTGATAGCCGGTTCCACAGGTTCGGGAAAATCTGTTTGTATAAACTCTTTTATTATCAGTTTGCTTTACAATTCTTCACCAAGTGAAGTTAAATTGCTGATGATTGACCCCAAAGTAGTTGAGCTGGGAATTTACAATGGAATTCCGCATCTACTCGTCCCAGTTGTAACCGATGCCCGAAAAGCTGCAGGTGCTTTGGGATGGGCAGTTAATGAAATGATCGAACGATACAAACGGTTTGCAGAAAATAATGTTCGAGACATTTCATCATACAATGAATTCGTGGAAAATTCTCCGGGAGTCATGGGAAAAGATGGCGAAGTTTTAGAAAAGATTCCTCAAATAGTTATAATTATAGATGAGCTTTCGGACTTAATGATGGTGGCTCCAAATGACGTTGAAGATTACATTTGCCGTTTAGCTCAGATGGCTCGTGCAGCGGGAATGTATCTAGTCATTGCAACGCAAAGGCCATCGGTTGACGTTATAACAGGTATAATCAAAGCTAACATTCCCAGCCGTATTGCACTTGCTGTTTCTTCTCAAATAGATTCGCGTACCATCTTGGATATGAGCGGAGCAGAAAAATTGCTCGGGCGGGGTGACATGCTCTTTTCGCCTGCAGGATCATCTAAGCCCATAAGAGTTCAAGGGTGCTACGTTACGGATAAAGAAATAGAAAAGGTTATAAAGTTTATCAAGACTTCTCAAAACAGCAATTATGACGATAGTATTGTTGATGAAATTGAGAAAAATTCAATTAAAGAAAATATCGGAACGGAGAAAACGTCAGATAACGATATAGACCCCATGATGAAAGAAGCAATAAAATGTGTTGTTGAGGCAGGACAAGCTTCTACTTCACTTCTTCAGCGTAGATTGCGTGTGGGTTATGCTCGTGCAGGGCGTTTGGTTGACGAAATGGAACAAATGGGGATCGTAGGGCCGCATGAGGGCTCTAAACCCAGACAGGTTCTCATAAACTATCAACAATTCTTAGAAATGAACATGAACAAATCAGATGTAAACTAAGCTGGAGGAAAATTTACTTGAAGAAGAAAAGAAGAAAATTTAAAAGCATGAAAAAAGGCCTTAAGTATTGGATATCGTTTTTAGTGATGGTCTTAATTTCGGGGTTCATGAGCTATAACAACATAGAAAATCTCAACTGGCGAACCGTATTTAAAAATATTGGAATTTCCGATTACGTACCTAAAGAAATCGATGGAAATAATAAATACGAAATGTCCGTACATTTTTTAAACGTAGGCAAAGCAGACTGTGCGTACATCAAATGCGGAGAATATAATATGTTAATCGATGCTGCAGATAGAGAACCTACGAATGTAGTTGTGGAGTATCTCAAAAGACAAGGCGTTTCAAAATTGGATTTAGTTGTAGTTTCTCATCCTCATAGAGACCATATAGGTCAGATGGCAGAAGTAATTCGAGAATTCAAAGTTGATAAATTTATTCAACCGCAAGTTCCAAATGAAATTATCCCTGTTAGTACGTCGTATGAAAAAATGCTGAAAGCTCTAAAAGAAAAAAATGTTAAAGTTGAGTCTACGAAAGGTAGAAAAAATCTTAATTTGGGAGATATGGCAATTGAGTTTTTCGGACCTATTTCCAACGATACCAATATAAATAACAATTCTGTGGTTTTAAAAATAAAATATTCAGATATAAGTTTCCTTTTCACTGGAGATGCTGAAAAATTAGAGGAAAACGAAATTTTAGAAAAAGGATACGACCTGAAGTCTACGGTGCTAAAGGTTGGACATCATGGTAGCAGAACTTCAAGTGGAGAAAACTTTTTAGCCAATGTGCTTCCGCAGTATGCGGTAGTTTCCGTAGCACCGGATAGAAATAATTTACCCAAACAGGACGTTATAAACAGGATAAGCAAATACTGTAAAAATATCTATCGTACGGACTTAAACGGCACGATCGTAATGCTTACGGACGGTAAAAATTTAAAAGTTACAACAGAAAAATAAATTTTAAATGCGAGGAGGAGTTCATGGAATTTTTAGCAGTAGATAGAATTGAGGAGAGCGGAATAGCAGTCTGTGAGGATGAAAACGGGAAAGAGTGGATTATTGCTCCAAAAAATTTACCTATTGGTGCTAGGGAAGGCATGATTCTTACTGTAAATGAAAAGGGCAAGTTGATAATAAACACTAAGCTTACCGAAAAAAGAAGAGCAGAAATATTGAGGTTACTAGATGAATTAAAGGCTTGATTTTAAATGCTCCTATCTCATGACTTGGATATTTAATAATTTTATGGTAACATTAGTCGGTATTTTAATTTTTATTCAAAATAAGCAAGGATGGAGATGCTAAAACGTGGAAAATTTAAAAAATTTGAAAAAATTTCTTTTAGGAAATCCCTTGAAAGATGATCAGTTAAAAAACGAAAAACTCTCTAGGTTTTGGGGCTTGCCTATTTTGGCAAGTGATGCGGTTTCATCCGTGGCGTACGCTGTGGAGGAAATTTTAATGTCTTTATTGCCTGCATTGGGGCTTATGGCGGTTAATTATGTTGGGCTTGTAAGTTTGCCGATAATATTACTTTTGCTTATATTAATTTTTTCATATTCACAGATTATAAATCACTATCCCGATGGCGGGGGCGCATATGTGGTATCTAAAGAAAATTTTGGTAGAAATGCTTCTTTATTGGCGGCAACATGTCTTGTGATAGACTACATAATGACTGTAGCGGTAAGCGTATCTTCTTCTACAGCGGCGATTTTAGCTGTTTGCCCATCTTTAGAGCCGTATAGAATAATAATTTCTTTGGTTTGCGTAGGTGTGATAACTTTTATAAATTTACGAGGCATAGGGGAGTCTTCTAAGATTTTCGGCATACCCACATATGCTTTTATATTTTGTATGATAACCTTAATTTTCACAGGAATTGTTAGATTTTTCTCCGGCACATTAGAGCCTATTCAATACTCTCCCGAGCAAATTTCACATATCATTTCAGGTAATCTTCAAGGTATGAGTTTAGCGGTATTTTTGTGTGCGTTTTCGTCGGGCTGTTCAGCTTTGACGGGCGTTGAGGCGGTTAGTAATGCAATTCCTAGCTTCAAAGAACCTTGCCAAAAAAACGCTAGACACGTTCTTTTTATGTTGGGTGGGATAATAGTTTTCATATTTGGCGGAACGAGCTTTTTAGCCACGGTCATCAAAGCGTATCCACTCGAAGAGACCACCGTGCTTTCACAAATGGCTACTGCAATTTTTGGCAATGGGATAATGTTTTATGCCCTGCAAATTACAACTTCTCTAATTTTACTTCTTGCAGCAAACACTTCTTATAGTGGACTACCTATACTGTTATCTATTCTTGCAAAAGACCACTATATGCCTCGGCAATTTTCTCAAAGGGGAACTAAACTGAGTTTTTCAAACGGTATTATGTTCATTTTTATTGTTAGTTCTTTGTTACTAATTGCTTTTAATGCTGACACTCATCGTTTGATACCTTTCTATTCAGTTGGAGTTTTTATTTCATTTACTATCTCTCAATTTGGTATGTTTGTAAAATGGATAAAATCCAAAGAAGAAGGGTGGAAATATAAATCGTTAATAAATGGATTTGGTGCACTCGTAACTTTTATAGGTTCTATAGTAGTGTTTACTACCAAGTTCATACATGGCTCTTGGGTGCTCTTAATATTAATTCCTTTGATGATGTGGTTTATGTCTTCTACTCAAAAGCATTATTTAAAATTTTTAAAGGGTATCAGTATGTTGGGGTGGGAATACCACTATAAAGAAAGTCCCAGTTCGGACGTTTTTCCATGTGTTGTGCTTGTTAATAAGATAAATCGTGCAGCACTAAAAACTTTTGATTATGCAAACAAAATAACTTCTAATGTCACGGTCTTGCATGTCTCGGTATCTGAAGAAGAAACTGAAACTTTAAAGTGTCAATGGGAAGAACTTAAAATGGGTGTGCCTTTAACTATAATTTACACTCCTTATAGAGATATAGTTGCTAAAATAATAAAGTATGTGGATGGCCGTCGTGCAGAACTTACTCCAGGTGAAAATTTAACAGTAGTACTAACTCGAATAAGCGGAAGCGGTATATTAGATGAGATTTACCACAACCAAACGACTTTCTTTATCGAGCAAGAACTCCGAAAATTTGAAAATGTTGCCACAACCTTAGTACCCTATTTTTACAGCAGAAAACACAAGAATTAAACATAATGAAAAAGGATAAAAATATGGAAAAAAAGTTTTTAAAATTTTTAAGCGTGGTTTTGTTTTTCGGAATGATTGTTTGTGGAAAAGTTTTTGGTGCAAGCCTTCAGGAAATTAAACAAAGAGGGTATATTAAAGTTTCAACAAATGCTGAATTTATGCCATTTGAATTCCGTGAAGGGGAGGAAATTCTGGGTATAGATATAGATATAGCAAAACAGATAGCAAAGCATTTAGGTGTAGAGCTTAAAATGAATGATGTTTCCTTTGATGCACTGGTTTTGGAGCTTATCAATGGTAACTGCGACTTTGCCATAGCAGGGATGAGTAAAAGTGAAGAAAAAGCTAAAAGCGTTGATTTTTCAAATCCATATTATGTGGCAAAGCAATTAGTTTTAGTACCTAAAAACAGCACTATAAAATCTTCGGAAGACTTAAATAATAAGAAACTAGGTGTTCAGCTTGGCACAACTGGAGATATATACTGCTCTGAAAATTATAAAAATTCTGAAATTGTAAGATATAATAAAATCTCCGACGCTTCAAGCGATATCATTAGTGGGGAGCTTGATGCTATAATCGTTGACGATTTGCCCGCTCAAAAGCTTAATGGAATGC
>CAKVBG010000047.1 GCA_934725345.1 uncultured Eubacteriales bacterium | reverse complement strand
CAACACTTTTGAGTTTAGACAGTGCTGAAGAATTAAAATCTAAACTAGAAGAAAAAGGAATTTTTCTTCCCCAAGACGCTTTAGACGACTTTGTAGCAGTCAATAAAGAAATTGCAGAAGGAAAACTTCCCCAAAGAACTATAGATTTAATCTACAACGTGATTGCTTCAAGAATTGATGAAACTTCTCATGTTAACGATTCTGAATTAGCATCTGTATCCGGTGGAGCACATGACTCCAGAAAAAAACTCTTAAGCAAGAGTTTGGCAGGCTTGCTAGCTTTTGGCTCAGTTGCAGCTTGCCCTGCACCGGCACATGGTATAGAACCTCTTTCACCTATCTCATTATTTAAACAAGCTCTGGGAATAAAAACTCTTAGCGACAAAGAACTTAAAAAAATTCGTGATGAAATAATAAAGAAAGATGCAGATAATAGTGAACTAGCTGAGATGTTAGGTAAATACAACAGCAACCAAAAACAACAAATTGTTAACTTTATTCTTAAAGATGGCGCTGCTCTTGCAGTCTCAAGACTTCGAAACTTACAGCAAAATGCAGATGCGGATCAACAAGATGGACTGGACACGGCTTTTTTCGGAGTAGATACCGGTAAGCAGGTTTATGCCGATTTAGCCAAAGCAGCTAAAATGGCTTTACCGGCTGTTGCAGGTATATTTATTCTTAAATCTTCTACGGATATTACTGAAAATCTTAAGAATTTTTATGTATCAGGAAGTAACTCAGTTAAAAGACTGCTTTATAAACTTTCCCATAAAGGAATAAACGTCACCACATATCAAACAACCCTTGCTAGAATCGAAAAAAGATTACGCAACGAATTGGTTGGACAAGATAAAGCAATTGACAGAATTTTAGAAATCTTAACCGGATATTTTGAATCCATGCTGGAAGCTAAGGCTTTAGGCAAAAAATTCGAAGGCGGTTTGCTATTGTACTTAACAGGCTCCCCTGCAACAGGTAAATCTACAACTATGAAAATAATAGAAGAAGAAATGGGATTGCGTTCATATGTTGGGCGTATGTCGGATGCTGTTGAAGACCGCGGAAATGGAGCTCAAACCGTAGCCACGCGCTTGACTAAACCTGTAATTAAAGACAATGGTAAGGTTAAAGTTTCAGTAGATACTCAGCTAACTCAGCAAATTAGAACAAAAATTCCAACACTGTATTGCTTTGATGAAGTGGATAAAATGCGTAATTTAGATAGCGTTCTTCAAAAAAGAAGTATGCGCAATGAAAATGGTAAGATTATCGGAGGCAGCGTGGATGAAATGCTGCGTAACTTCGGCGACACGGGACAAATTAACGGTCAAAACGTTTCTGGATCTGTATTGATTGCTACCTCAAATGAAACCCAAGAGCAACTCAAAGAACTCGAAGAAAGCTTATACAACAGATATAAAGGCTGTAACGTTCAGTTTAAAGACTTTACTACACAAGACTACATTGAAATTATGAACCGTAAGAGCAAAGACATCATCGAGTTCTATAAAAAACAGTTCAACGTCACAGTTTCTTGGGACAAGTCCGCTCTTGAACATTACTCTGAAAAATTCGAAAAAGAAAATTCCGGCGGTAGAGGCGTTGATACTCTAATGAATGATGTTAGATTTGCCATGAAAATATTCCAAACCAAAAATGCCAAATCATTCAAAAATTGCAAAGTTTCTATCTGCTATGATGTTTTAACTGATAAATTATTTGTTAAATAAATATAACTTCAGGGCCTTCAGCTTAAATTAGTCTGAAGGCACTATTTTTATTTTACTTTCCTTTTCACCACCTGCGCCGCTTTCTCTTATTGCTTAAATTAACCACTTTTATTGTTGTAATGTTTTTCACAAGATATAAATAAGAAGAACAGGCAATATACCAAATTTTGTATATGACCTGTTAACATATGAATTATTCAATAACACAATAATATCAATTACCGTAAAGCTCATCAAGTTTTTCTTTCAGCGTTCCATCTTTTGCATACGTCAGAGCATCTACCTGTTTGAAATTATGCATTGTAATCTTCATATTTTCATCAAATCCAAGAATATAACTTGTTGCTATCTTATAGATAATCTCTGTTGGAGCCAGTCCGTATACCTGCTTTTCAAAGATGTGTTTAAGTCTTGTATACTTATCTGGATACAAACGCTTCATCTCATTACTCTGATATAAGCGCTTTACAATTTCCACAATGTACATACCAGATTTCATGTACAAATCAATAAAGGTTTTATCAGGTAAATCAAAACATCCCGGATTTTCTTCTTCCAGCACGTCAACCATCTTCTTCACTATTGTTTTTGGTGTAAAAATCTGATTCGTTTTTTGCGGTGGGATATAATCAAAAATGTCTTCTACACTTTTTTCATCAAAATAATCTGCCAATTTCTTTTTTAATGCAAGAAATTCTTTTACTGAATCGTCAAACACAACTGCGTCAAACAACTGACCTTCAAATTTTCTTTTTTCTCCTGTTTCAGGGTCAGTGTAAGAACCACCATCCCTCAAGAATCTAAATTGGTCAAGTGTAATACTTGTTACTTCTTGGAAAACATCATCTGGGATGATAGTATCAAAGTTGGAAAGTGTCACATCTTTGTTACCATACGCCATCAAAAACGAGGGAATAGTTCTCGAAAATCCTCTTAGATAATCCCGAATACCTTCTTCAATTATAGATTTCTCACGTTCACGCTTATTTGTTTCAATTGTTTTTATTACGTCTTTCTTTGATTCTTCCACAAGTTCTTCTAAACCTGTTTTCAATGTTTCTTGGAACTTTTCTGCTGCTTCTTTAATCTTTTTATCAAATTCTTGATTGATTTCTGCTGTTGAGTTTCCTGTTTCATGACGAACCTGCAAAGCCTCTTTTCTCTTTTGTTCAATCGTATTTTTATCAATTGTATAATTTGTGAATGATTTATCTATCAAATCGTCAGTAGCACTATTGATTCTTGATTCCAACTTACGCTTGTCCGACAGCTTCATCTCTGAACCATATATGTTTTTGGCTTCTTCAAGAATATTTGCAGTGATTTGATTATGTGCATTTGATTTCAATTTATCGAGTGCAGATGTAGCTTTTTCAGGTGTATTAATAATATTGGATAAAGTTGAAACTACATCCTCTGCGGGCGCAAAAATCTTATCACCAAATACATCATTCGTCACACCGATGATAATATCACTAGGTACCTCAATTTCTCCTTCATCGTTCAATGACAACTCTTCTTTTACTTTTTCTGAGAAACTTACTTTCCCTTTCGGCTCATCTGCAGGTTGAAGTTTGGAAATGATATCCATTACGGCCTGTGGGGCATTAAATACCTGCGAAATGTTTTGAAACAGGAAATTACTCATAAATCCCCTGTTTACCACCTCAACAGACCGAATTTTTCTTGGAATCGTCAATACCTTTTCAGCATCCAAATCGATTAATTCACCGTTTTCATCTTCACCAATTACAGGAAAGAAATTCAATAATTCTTTGATATGTTTTTTACGAGTTTCAAAATCTCCCCTACCCGCTGATGTATCAGCAGATAAATCATTTGCAAATTCTTCAAAAATAGTCAGTGTTCTTGCCGGGTCAAAGTCAAATACATATGCATTTTCCTTCCTTGCATAGCTCGAACCGTTTTTGAATAAACAAGGGTTTTGAGCACGAAATGCAACTTGCATATACAAAGCTGGACTTTTTACATTACTCAGCATCAATACGGCTGTCCATTTTGGAACTGTAACTCCAGTAGTCAACTGACCAACAGATAATGTGATGGTTTTGTCGTACTTGTTAATGGCATCCATAACTTTATCATATGATTTCTTTGTTTCTTCATCATCATCTATCTTACCATTACCAGCGGCAAGAATTAACTTGTAATCCTTGAATATCGGATGATTACTCAGCTTTTTAGCTAATGCTCTAGCACTGTCCACTCTATCCAGCAACCAGAATGTATGCTTGAGTTCATTCCTTAATGTTGGTGTTGAAAATGGGAATTTTTCCTGTAAAGTTAGTGCATCCAAAAATTTATCAACTGAAGAATCATATTTGAACTTTCCATTATTTGTACTGAAAAATTCGTTCAAATCAAATGCATATTCTTCTGTTTCTCCATCAATTTCAATGCCTTTCTGGAGCTCAGCTTTTACAATTTCAGACATTTGATATGTAAACAAGTTCATCCTTGGTAACACAGCATATGGATTTTCTTCCTCCGAAGATGTATCCCAATCACGCTTTGCGGTTTGTTCATCTGCGTATGTCCAGTTATAAATTGCATTATCAGCAAATTTGTTATTTGCTAATGCCTTAAACGGTGTTCCTGATAAGTGCAATGTAAATTTTCGTTTTATATGCTCAAATGCCACATCAGTCCTATATGTATCAACACCTTCATTAGCTTCATCAATAACCAGTACATCCCAGGTCATTTCAGCAATTACACTTAATTTATCAACACCATTTTTACTGAAATATTTTGACCCTTTTATGTCTTGAAGACTTACAAACTCAATGCAATTTCCGCATGTTTCATCACTACGAGTTAATAATGAATTTTTATATTCGTTTCTTGATAATACGCATGGTTTTTCTTTTAAAGCATCCACTTCACTCACAAACAGATATCCTGATTCTGTTCCCAAAAACTTTATGTAGTCCTCATACCAGCTATTAGCAATGGCAGGTCTGTTTGTTACAATCAGTACTGTCTTCGCACCCGACTTCTTACAAAAATCATACACAGACAATGTCTTACCGAAGCGTGGTTTGGCATTCCACAAAAATTCTCCACCTTCATGATCATTTTTATATGCAATTGTTTTGTTAACAGCATCTTCCTGTTCCTTTCGAAGCTGATACGGTACAGCCGCGACCAAACTTTGTAAAATACCATGATTTGATCTGAAATCGTAGAACATGATTTTAGATTCATGACCTGTCACATGAAACCATTCATTGCGCTTGCCTAGTTCCTTTTCAACGCCGGATTTTCTGAGATAAGCATGAAAATCTTTATCTGTAAAACATTCGCCGGAACCATCATCAAAAATGGCATTGCCCGTCCATTCCAGATTCCATTTTACATCTGCTGTATGAGTCTGTTGTTTGATACGTGTTTTAACATCTTGTTCTGTATACCCAATCTTTGTCCATCCGTTATGTCTTGCAATCTCAGGAGTAGTATACGCATAAATCATCGGCGTAACATTCTTAGCGGCTTTAATGTTAGGCTTGCGCATTTATTCCATCTCCTTTACATTGGTCTCAATGAAGTCGATTTCTTCATCAGAAAGATTGTATTTTCTATAAAGCTGCTCATCAATGTTGGCAACAGACTGTGACCAGTCAATATCTGAGGATGATGTAAAATCTTGAAGTGGTACATATTTCCATTTATACGGAGTAATATCCTGAGTTTTTTTCAAAATACTCAACATACATCTTGTAAATTTTGTTTTTAAATATTTTTCAAGATGAAATGCTTCTTCTTTTCTTTTAAAATTTCCCATGGATATAAATGTCTGCGTATGTCCCATTTTTTTATCACCAATTATCATTGAGGATAAAGCTTCTCCAAATTTACCAGACCCTTGGGCTTTTGATAAAATAACCTTATACCCATAAAAATTATCTGGAACTTTTAAATACTTTTCATTTATATATAATATCACTCTCTTTTTATTATACATGCCTGCTATTGCAGCATCATTTTCAGACTGAGTTTCTTCATAAAAAGCTTTATTGTATAATTTTTCAAAAGCATTCGTCCTTAAATCAAATGATTCACCTGCTAAATTTACTAATTCAGGATGTTCTTTTCTAAATATGTCTGTATACGCATATGGTACAGCACCTACACAGATATCTGTAAGACTGTCACCTTCTACCAACATAACTTTATGTAAAATACCATTTAATTCCTCAAATTCAGTAAAAATACCAATTTCTCCAAAATTTCTATTTTCGTTACGCAACGTTATTGCAATACCACCTTTAATCTCTGTATTAGAAAATACCTTTGATGCATCATCTTCATATTGCAAAACTTTAAAATGTTTATCACTCAAACGTTCTTTGTTCCAACTTTTAGGAGTTTGACCAGCATTGAATAAAAATCGTGCAGGATGAATCATTTCTACACAGTCAGCAATCTTATATGCTTCATCCATAAAATAATTATATACAGGACTTTGTCGCCCATTGTTTTTATTTTCTTCCTGATAAGGCGGATTTCCAATAACAAAATCAAATTTCATGACCTTATCCCTCCTTCATACTTTTGTACATTACACTTTTATTTTCTCTCCAATCATAGATTTTACAGTCTATTGTCTCTGGAACTGCTTCTTCGGATTCCGGATTGGATTTATCAGCAATTCCCATGATTTCTAACATGGTCATCTGATGAGGCTCGTTTTTCTCTTTTGCCCTACATACATCACTCATATATGGAACTACACCATGTATTCCATCCATCTGCCATAAATTCCAGCTTATAATATCTGCTATACGCTTTAATGATGAGTCTGTTGGTTCTTCATTCCATCTGTTGCGTGTATACTCACGAAAGGTTTCAAAGAGGTTGATTCGGGCAATCAGCAAATTATCTCCCTGGTATTCATATCCATACACACTTTCAAATGCTCGATAAACCCACTGATTCCACGTCTTACGTGTCTGAGTGTTTTCGTTGATAATACGCAACTTTCTATCTAAAATTCCAATTCTGTTATGAATCGGAATAAGCTCACCAGTTGCAGCATCATAACGTGATACAAGATATGGAGCTTCTCCACAAGTGATTTCCAATCGTTTAGAGTTTACGTAATCTTTCCAGGATTTTTCCTTTGGAAACTCAATTTTGTTTTCTGTTGAAATCCAAACATGTTCCTGCTCAACATTAAACACATTTTCACGACCAAACCATTCTGTATCACAATGATTATTCATTTTATTACAAATCCATGAAGGAGTAAATACCTCTGCTTTTTTTCGTGTACGAAATGTCTGTTCTTTTACATCCTTTAGTACACGTGGACGAATTTCAACTGTATTACCAAAAAGGATTTTTTTAGTGATAGGAACTGCAAAATCAATACCGTCGTACGCATCTGTGGCAAATATGATATTCTTTTTAGTTGTTCTATCCTTCAAAAGCAAATTCA
Organism: uncultured Eubacteriales bacterium; assembly: GCA_934725345.1. GTDB lineage: Bacteria > Bacillota > Clostridia > Oscillospirales > Acutalibacteraceae > UMGS1491. The sequence goes on along the minus strand of CAKVBG010000047.1, from coordinate 1,096 downwards.
ATGCTATATTTACTGGATAAGATTTCAAGTCAATTAAATATGACATAAAATCTTCCTTTCTTATCGGTTACGACCGCTGATTTCTAGTAGTTATGAGTATTTGTTCGTCGGCAGATAATCTGAAAAATGCAAACAAACTCAAACTAGCTTTAAAGCCAACACGCCTAATGTAGTTAAGAAGAGGAGTTACCACTTATAGGTTAAATATCTGATGCGTCATTCAATTGAATATTTCCAAGAGTTCCTCCACTCAAAAGAACAACTGTCTCTACATGGCAGCTTCGTGGAAACATATCCACCGGGATAACTTTCTGAACCTTAAAACCACCCTGAGAAAATTTTTTCAAATCTCTGGCAAGAGTAGCAGGATTGCAAGAAACATATATCAATTGTTCAGGCATTATTTTTATTATACCCTGAATAAGCTCATCAGTGCACCCTTTTCTTGGAGGGTCAATAATGATAGTTTTTTCATCACATGCATCTAACTTAAATTTATTTGCAAATTCCATAGCATCAGCGCATACAAACTTTGCATTTTTAATGTTGTTCTGCTTAGCATTTTGGGTAGCATCTTTTACAGCTTCCTCTACCACCTCTATACCAACAACTTTAGAAACTTTTGAAGATAGTGAAAGGCCAATCGTTCCTATTCCGCAGTATAAATCAAATAGCACGTTATTTTTAGAAGACTCGATATTATCTTTGACCAAAGAATATAAAACTTCAGTTTGCTTTTTATTTACTTGATAAAACGAAGCCGGAGAAATATCAAACTTTAGACCTAATAAATAGTCTGTTATTTTGTCTTTTCCCCAAATGAACTTGAAGTCTTTACCCAATATTACATTTGTTTTTCCCCTATTTACGTTGATGCATATGCTTACTATATCAATATCCAATGCCTTTAAGGAATCTACGAGTTTATCTTGAAAAGGTATAGCGGTACCGTTTATAACTAAACAAACCATAAATTCTTTTGTGCTTTCAGCATATCTTATGTATATATGTCTCACTAAACCGGAGTGGTTTTTTTCATCGTAAACAGGAACTTCAAATTTTTTCATCCATTTCTTTATAGTTTCTATTATTACGT
>CAKVBG010000046.1 GCA_934725345.1 uncultured Eubacteriales bacterium | reverse complement strand
TGGTATCGGTTGCTTGTTCTGGAGTTATTGTAAAATTTTCATCCCATTCCCAAAAGTACTCTTCATTTTGAGCTATTACATGAACTCTATATTCTCCTGCTTCAAATTTATGATTTTGCCAATCAATCATAAAGTCAAAGTTGGAATTAGGTGCCATTTTTATGTTTTCTTTTTCTGTGAACTTGTAAATTTCTGAATTTCCTTTCTTGTAGACTGTACCTGAAATTTTTAGATTTGGAATGATAACGGGAATATCATTTTGAAGATTTATAGCTAGATTCGTATGATAATTTGCAAGTGTAGATTTTATGTATTTCAAATTCATATTTGCAAGGACCTTATTATCATTTTCAGAAAGCATAACACCCACAACGTACTGATACTCATTTTCAATTTGAGCGGTCATTTGATCTTCCTTCTTGGCCTCAGAGCTATCATCTGCCTTCGTAAAAACAAGTCCTCCCAAAATAATTCCATCATAAGACTCTGCAGGCATGTTGAGTAGTGCAGTTGCTGTTACGAAACCTCCCGCCGGAACTACATATTCACTTTGATTTAGTTTAAGAATATCCGAAAGCGGATACTTTAAGCTTTCATCGTAATTAGTGATGTTAGTGTAGCTTATGAATCCGTTTCGGCATGTTGTTGCGGGGGTTACCATGGCCTTTACTTTAATTTCGTGCTCTTTGTTGTTGAAAATTTTTACCTTTAATTCTTGTGAACTTGAAGGTGTAACTTTTAAATCGAAATAGCTAATATTTTTATTAATTTGATTTTCTGGAATTACAGCCGAGACAGAAAAATAAACTCCTTCATTTGCAAACACAGAAACCGTTGATAAAATACCTAAAAATACAAACACAAAAAAATGTAAAAGCCTTTTTTTAATCATTTGGTATCCTCCGATGATTAGTTTTAAATAGGAGCGTCGGCTAAAGTCCAAGTGATGGTAGAAGTATGGGTTTTGGCTGTTGCGCTTCCTGATGGAACAGTCAATGTAACGTTATCATTGGATGTGGCAGTAGTTTCAGTGGGATACCATCTGTCTACCCAAGTTCCAAGACCTGAGTTTTCAGCAGCTACTAAAACAGTTGCTTCTGCGTTGTCGGTCGTCAAAGTAACAGGATCTGATGGTGTGGGTTTAGTTGCGGATGTATTTGCAGAAAGAGCGTAGCCCCCTTTAAGGGAAATTGTAGAACCTTTAAGACTATCTCCAGCTCCGTCGTTAAAAGGTGTTGCTTTTGCAATAACATTCCAGCCTGCTCCCGTTCCTCTTATATCTGTAACTTGAACGAATGGTTTTAGTTCGCTGGCGTTATATACTTGCTGAGAACCTGATATGGCTTGGCTTCCAAACGTGATATTTGGTACATAGTCAATACTAAGCGGTCCGGCTTCTCCTGTTTCTTGTCCTGGTGGGTCGAGTGGTTTACTTGGATCATCAGGGTCCACAGGGCTACTTGGTTCTGTTCCGGGAGTGAAAGTTACTGTTGCATTTGAAGTGACCGTCGAGACTGTGGCTGCTAGTATCGGACATGAAAAACAAGATAACGAAAAACCACAAGCGCATAAAAACGCTATTAAAGCTCTTTTTTTCATAATAAATTCCTACTTCCATATTGTTGTCATAGTTTACTTAGTAATGGTCTTAATTTACAATATGCAAGACTATTACTTTTTGAGATACTTTTATCTGATACTCTTGTAGTCAAAAAATTAGGTAAATCTTTAATTTTTTAATATAAATTTATTTGAATATTTTTGTTTTTTACATATACTTATTTATGAGCAAGAGTCACAAAAATATTTGGGTGGTGTTTGTTCTAAACTTTGAAAAAGAGGGGGGTAATTTGAAGTCGCTGTAGATATGTATGTTTTTTAGTTTTGTAATTAAAAGTAAAAATGCAAATTCTAGCCCAAAAATCTTTAAGTAGGAGAAGATGTTATGAAGATTAGGTCAGCAAAGAAACTTATGGCGATATTTTTTTCGCTCTGCATGGTTTTGTCATTTGTCCCGATAACCACGTTCGCAGCAGAAGGCGACATAGATATCACGGAAGTAAACCTAAACGGCGTATCAAATGAATTGTGGGCGTTTGAAGACGTACCATTTGCAACGGTTGATGAAAACAGCAATTATACTATTGAAGAACAGGAATGGTTAAGCGAAACAAATAGAATTACACCAAATAGCGAAAACCTTAAACCAACAGCAGAGGGAAATTACACATTCAACATTACATTGAAAGCAAAGGACGGCTATGTTTTCCCTCGCAAATCTCCAGAAGCCAATGTGTTTTATGGGGGAGTTTTTAAAGTAAATGGAAACGAATGTGACGGTGCAGTAATAACAGTAACATCCGATAAGACTATAAGAGCTATATTGTTCACCAATACAAAAGTTAAAGGAGTTACAGACATTCCACCAGGCAACACAGAAGTTAAAACATCTGTCAGAGATAATTATGCCGACTGTGAAGTAACGGAAGACATAAATCTAAAAAAAGACTCTGATTATATTATTGACTTTACAAAAGAAGATAATTTATCGATGGCATTGCGTGCTATGGCTGATTTAGAAGGAACTAAATATTATAAATTTGCAAATAGCGACAACAACAGTCTTGTTAAAACAGAGAATACTTCAGAAGCTTTAATAAAAATGGTTGGAAACAAAGCTGAGAATAAAGCAGTAATGACTCTAGTAAGTGATATTGATACAAGTACTTCTTACACATTGAAATTTGTGCGTACACACTACACCGGCTCTAAATTAACCTATACGGGAACTACTCGTGACGAACAAACTGGGAAAAATACTATCTATGAAACAAGAGACGATTACTATACAAGATATCATTTTAATTGTAAGTTGAATTTAATTGCCGCTCCGATCCATTACGAAATTATTGAAGGCATGAACAGTTCTTGGGAGCAGAACAACGATACATTGACTTTCCGTGCAAATGGAGATTTTTCAAAATTTGTAGGTATTAAAGTTGATGATTCCTGGGTTGATGAAGAAAATTATGAATCTACTTCAGGTTCCACTATTGTTACTTTAAAAAATGAATATCTTAAAACTCTTTCTACAGACAAGCATAAGCTAACGTTTGTTTACACGGATGGTGAATGCAGTACAAATTTTGATATCAAAAAATTGGAAGAATCTCAAGAAAATTCAAATAATGCTGAAATGGTAAAATCTGGGAATAATTCAAATAACCCCCAAACCGGAGACAACAGCAATATGCTTTTGTGGACCTTTTTGTTTTCTACAAGTTCTGCGGGACTACTAGGAATAGCAGTTTACAACCGAAAGAAAGAATACACAGTTTAAGACTACAAAATTTGAAAACACATGAGTTATCCGCCAGTAGTTGTTATTGGCGGACTTAGTATACACAAATTATTATTTTATCCATATTAGTGTAACTATTGACATTCATTTTGTTAGTTTGATAGAATAAATTTTATACATTTCTTATTATAGGATTAGATTGTTCGATAGTTTTTTATGGTTTTAAGAATGAGGTAGGAAACTGGCAACAACGGATACCGAAAGAAAAATTGTGGTAAGTATAGCAAAGTAATGCTAATATCTTGTTGTGGATGCAATACGCAAAATTAGGAGATGTTTTATAAATGGAAAATCAAAAAGAGTTGTTTGAAAAATTGAAGGAAAGTTCTACGTTATTTGATGTACAAAACTACATAAAGCAAGTTTTGGAATTAAGAGGATTTTCAAACCAAACGGTCCAAGATAAACTTTTATTGCTTACTGAAGAAATAGGGGAACTTGCAAAAGCGGTACGTAAAAGTTCGCCAGGGGCATCTGTGGACTATAATAGAATTAGTAATTACGACAGCATTGAAAGCGAAATTGCAGATGTGTTTATCGTGCTAACTTCTGTAGCTAATATCCTGAATATAGATATTTTCAAATGCTTGAAAGAAAAGGAAAAAATAAACATAAACCGCGTGTGGAAAATAAATGACTAAAATAAAGAGCCTCTTAAACAACAAGTAGGCTCTTAATAGTGGCTTTGATAAAAATTTTTTTAACTTAATCTAAAAATGTAGCTATTTTGATAAATACTACCTACTAAATTTTCTTTGCGTGAAGAACTATTCGGTAATCATCATTACTCGCACAGGTTGAAAGTGTTAGAATACTATCTGTCTCAGAAACATCTACTTCAAAGTTTTTGAGACTTCTTTTTTTTATTGTTTCAAGGAACTTTTCAAATTCAGTATTGCTATCAAATTCGGTTGTGATGTAATAACTTTCTTTTTCTATTTGATAAACTGAAAATACTTTATAGATACAATTTTCATTTTCTTTAATGAATATTATTTCAGAATTTTTTGGGTTACCATACCACTCAGGATTCAAAATATTTTTTAGACTTCCAAACATTGATTTATCTTTTCTGTTATGTCCATAAATGACTATGTTTTTGTCGGTGCCGTCGAATTGGTTTTTATAGTCAGCAAAAATCCATCCGGCTGAATTATTGGTCTTATCGAAACTGTGATTTAAATAAAATTCATTGTTTTCACTTTTTACAACTGGATACTCAATATTTGTTCCATTTACTTTGATCCATGCAACAGTATCGCTATTTTGACTTTTAAGCAAACTTAAGTCCACGGCGTATTGATTTTCAGCTTCATTTTTAGTAACAGCCATCTTGTTTAGTTTTTCTGCTATACTGGTATTTTGAACATTTTCTTCGTACCAGTTATAAATTTGGGTTCCGGAATAAATCATAATTCCGAGGAGAACTAAGCAAACTATAGTTTTAATAATTTTCATTTGATTTCCTTTCAGTTAAGTACAAAGACTAGCGGTTAAGGGCTAGTCTTCATAGTTAAAAAGTTATTTTTTCTTTCTCAAGAGAGGGAATGCAGATATACCAAACGATGCGACAGTGAAAAGTGTTATTGCTGTGGTTATTGCATCTCCCGTTAGGGGGTTTTCTGAATTTTCAGAATCATCAGATGTTTTAGAAGATTCATCGGTCTCATTAGTTTTATTAGCTTCATTAGAGTTGTTGCCATTTTCTTCCTCGCTTGATCCCTTCTCGCCATTTGGAGTGTTTTCTTCTACATTCGTTGCCACTACACCGTATTGGCTCAGGTGTGAAGTTTCAAAAATTATATATCCATCCTTCAGAGTTGCGGGCAAAGTTTCCTTTATTTGACCCACCCTTCCAATATAAACAACTTGATAATTATTGTAACTCCTTAATTCTTCAGGAATTTCAAGCTTGATTTTCAGTGGTCTACCATTTACTTCCGCTATTTCTTGGCCATTACATAGTAAATTTATATCTACTAAGAATTTTACATTCTTGTCTGCCAGTTCTTTGGGGATATCCAGTTTCCTAATTTCAAGTGTATAATTATTTTCTGTTTCATATAGGAACTGAACACTACCCTTAATATCTGTAATACTTGAGATTTCTTTTCCAGATTCTTCTGTATTATCATCATCGTCTATCGGTGTGCCTTCCCAAGTTGCGTAGAGAGTAAGGTATGTGTAATAGTGTCCGGTGTTCTTCAATAAATCTCTGTCGAAATCGCCTCCATCTGTGCGCCAATTTTCCTGTTGAATCAAATCATAGTGTTTTCCTGTACCATCTTTTTTAGAATTCCAACCTTTGAACTTGTATCCTGATCTTCCTGGTTTGTAATGAAAAATAGGCATTGCATAATTATTTCCTCCGTCGTCATAGTCGTATCTCTTGGAGGTTTCTTCATCAATGGTTCCTCCATTGGCGTCTAGTATAAGCACGTAGGAAGGAAGTCTCTGGTCTGACGGTATATCTGGGTTATAGATATTACCATTTTCATCTGGGCCGTAAAAATGATTGCTTTTGTAGAGTGCATAAAGTGTTAAATTACAATTTCCGTTTTTAAGATAGTAGTTTTCTAAATAGTCTTTGTCGATAGAAGTTATGATTTCTCCCCTAGGATTTCCATTAAAAATCTCCGTACGACCCCAATCGCAAAATGTATACCCATCTCGTTGTGGTATATATTGAGACAAGTCCATTGTTTGAAAATCACTAATTTTACCGCTTGAGAAATAGCTATCTTTTCCGTTTATTTTCCCTCCGGAAGCGTTTAATACAATGCCATATGTTTCTGAATCTTGTAATTGGTTACCGTTAAATAAAGCATATATAATTTTTCCCTTTTCATATTCTATGCCTTCAAGTTTTCCTTTTGAACTAAAATCCTCTTTTTTTAATATTGTGTCACCCGGAGCCGGCGTGCTATCGCTGGATGAAAGGGCCCAACCTGAAAATTCATTTTTCCCATTGTAAGGCGTTATTCCTTGTGTTAAATCAGAAAGTTTCACAGATTCTTCGCCACTGTCAAAATTAAACTTTAAAATTTTACCCTCCTTCGAACCATTTATGGTTGCGTCAGTGTCCGACTGTTTAGGACTCATCACTAAGGCATATTCACCGTTATCTGTAATAGTAACCGCTTGAGTTTTATTAGTGTTTGCAAACATTAAGGGTAAAGCAAGGCCACACACAGTAAGTGCTGATAAAAATAAACCTCTTTTCATTTTTCCCCTCCTATTTTTTTGTATTTTGTTTTTTCCTCTTAGTGATAATTAAAAACACAACTAACACCAAAACGCATAAAACAAAAATTGCAAAGTACTTAGCAATGTTATCCCCGGTTTGCGGTATTATACTATTATTCTTTTTGATGATGTTGTTCGTAGATGTATCTTTTGGAGATGCATCTGTTGTAGCGGTTTTACTTGCTACTGCATAGTTTGAAAAACTTGAAGTTTTAAAAGTGATAGTATTTGTGGAAGAATCGTAAGTTGCAGGGATGACTTCATAAGTTCCATCGTGCTTCTCGTGAACTATTACGACTTCATTTCCTTTTACTCCTTCTTCAAGTTTTAGGGTGATAGTTGCAGGGTTATTTAAATCTTTCAATTGTTTTGACCAAACATCTGATTCTGTTCCTTTGTATAGTACTTGGTCCAAGCGTATGTTCAAAAAAGATGAGAGTTGATATCCATCAGCTTGATTTTTGAAATTTGAAATTTGCTCTTCGGTTAAGTTAACGTCGTCCACGGAAAGCACTACTGAACCGGAATTTATTTCTGAGCCATCAAGTTCTATTTTCCCATCTTTTACTTTGTTTGATTCCGTGACTACTTTATCATCCACTTTTTCGAAGATACTGCTAAAATGGACATTGGTATCAGGCATGATGTATTCAAAAGTAGATTCTTGTTCTCCGGCTGCTAAAGTTTCGTCATTTATTTTAATTGAAGTCAATTGGTAGCCGTAGTTTGGTTTTAATCTCAAAATTACCTTCGAATGTGGCAGAACACTTGCAAAGCCATTGTTTTTTTCGATATCTTGGTCTACATTTTCCAAGCCTATGGAATTTCCATGTGAGTCTTTGATATCAATTATTTCGATAGTACCGTTTTTTACCAATTCATTGTCTTTAAGGCTTGAATTATTTTCTTTATTTGAAGCCCAGATAATTGTTCGCGGTGTGCCTGAGGTATCTTGGGCCTTTTTTACTTCTATTACGTACCTACTAGCAGGTTTTAGAGTAAATTCTACGTGATCTTTTGTGCCTTCTGGTAAGGCGATGTTCTCGCCATTGACGGTCACGCTACCAATATTCCCCTCTCCAAATGCAAGCTGAATGCGAATTAAATTATGAGTTTCACCACTTGCATATCCCTTTGCATTTCCTGATATTTCTTTGGACTCCTTCCCGATTCTTACGGAGTTAAAGTGAATTTCCATGCTAGAATCATCACAAGTTGCGTGGATTTCAACGTTGTCAGGATATTTTGGTCCTGAGGGTGAATCTGGTTCCTTTTCGAGTCTGATAGTGAGGTTTCCGCTGAATGATTCTGTATGCAATCCAACGTATGGATTTAAAGTTATATCAAACTTCGTATCGTTGATATACATTTTGTTAAATGGCGAACGGCTCACAGCTCCGAGAATTTCATCTGGGTTTTCAACCGAAGTTTTAGCTACCACTTTAAGATAATAATTTTTTTCATTTAGGTCAATTTTCATGTTATTCTCCGTGATAGAGCAATCGCTGTAGGTGTCACCTTCGTCGAGATTTTTTGTAACCAAACTGACTTCTGATGTGTAAATTTGGCTATCATCTTTGTAAATAGCTTTTCCTTCCTGTACTGTTGCGCCGATGAAATTAAGGGTTACTTGATTTCCTTCTTCTGCGTGTACATGGGTTTTAAAAACGGGTAACACAAAACTCATCATTAAGCACAAAATGCCTAAAATAGATAAGATTTTCTTTTTTTGCATTTAATTCCCTCCTATTATAATTTAGTACGACTGGATTTTATCATAAAATCAAATGGTGTATAGATATTTTTTTGTTATATTTTATTGATTTTTCAGTTAACAACTTTGAGTTACTACTAATATCAAAAAACTAATAGTTCGAGGTAGATTAAAAAGGAAGAGACAAGGTGCAGTGGTTGATTGGTTTAGTGGGAAGCGATAAGTTAGCAGTTGTCAAC
>CAKVBG010000045.1 GCA_934725345.1 uncultured Eubacteriales bacterium | reverse complement strand
AAACAGTCGGTTTAGGGGAATTCGATTTTAGAAATTTACTACTGATCAAAGACCCTATTCCAATCGCTCCAACTGCTCCCACGCCTAGCGCTGACACTGATACGCCCACTTTTTCTCTTGTGGTAAGCTCTCCCCATCTCATATCGGACTGAGTAGCTTCCTGAATAATACTACGTGATTGAGTTTTTTCGTTTCCCGACCACGGGCCTACATCGTAAGTAATTTTGACATGTTTGGTGGAAACAAATGGTAATAAATTTGCATAGAACTTCAAAACATTATTAACACATGGGTCTGAAGAGACTACTTTTTCTCCTCCCCCAACCACGTTTTCTAGAGATTGTTCGTCAGCTAAAAAAATGATTTTTTCTAAGTTCATATTACCTTTTCTCCTTCTAAGATAAAGTTGAAAATCGACACAAAAAAGCCGGAGAAAAGAATATCCCCGACTATGTAAAACATCAACTAGAAATCTGAACTAGAATTATTTGTGCAAACATTTTTTAACTGCCAAAACAGCACCAGCAGCAACAACAGAAACGCCACCAACAACGATGGCACCATCAGCGCAGCAACCAACAACGCCAGCAGCTTTTGCAGCTTTATCTTTTCCGTTAAAATGAATAGCTTTCTCTAAAGCATTTTTTCTTTTTTCAAAGAAGCCACCTTTATCTTCTTTCTTAGGATAAACAGCATATGCTGGAACTTGCCACATTGTGTTGCCGGTATTTTTCATAAACTTAACAAATGCATTGTCTTCTCCACCTACAACTGCTTCCAATTCACTGTCGTTTAAAGCACAAATTTGATTTTTTAACATTATCCATTCCTCCAAAAAATTAATTTTCAAGTGACATCTTAAAGTAACAAAATTTATTTGATATCACTCAAACACCTTATGATATAATTATATATCCTTCAACCTCCTTTGTCAATACTTTTTTAAAAAAATATTATCATTTATATATTCACTAATTCAGAGCAGATGAATTTCATAATTATTTATATTACACAACACATTTGCGTTTATCTTCTATTTTATTAATCATACTGCACTTAAATTAGCTTTTTTGTTCCACTGATAATACTATAGCACTTATGTCGTCATCTCGTGAATTTTTTCTTGCCTTCACCGCTTCACCCACTATAATCTTGGAAATTTCACAAGGAATGTTGCTGTTTATATTCTTAAGTAAATCTAAAGTCCACTCATCTCCAATATCCGTCACTCCATCTGAAAGCATAACTATTATGTCCCCCGGCTGAGTTTTAAAATTTTCCTCCGAGAAAGACGTATCCTTTAATATGCCAACCGGCAACGATGAAAAACTAATTTTCCTTATTTCGTTTTGACGAATTAAAAAGGTAGAAGGAGAACCGGCTTTTATTGATTTGACCATCCCTGTGAATAAATCTATAGATAGTAAATCCATAGTTACTAAAGATTCTGTTTTCTCATTCATCAACAAAATGGAATTAATCATTTTAATTGTTAGATCGGAGCTAAAACCTAATTTAAAGAACTTTTTTACAAGCGTTGCCACCAAACTTGCCTCTAAAGCAGCTTCACTTCCACTACCCATTCCATCACTTAAAACTACTATACATTTGCCTCTTCCATCTTCAAAACATTTGCAATTGTCCCCGCAAAATTTTCCACCATTGAAAGCGTGTTGACTGATAGAAAAGTTTATTTTGTATTTCTTTTCTTCCAAAAAACGGAGTTTATAAATATCGTCCTCCAAGCTTACTATCGGCGCTTCTAAATCTTTTCCCACAATCATAGAAATTTCATCAACAAAACTATTTGTAAATTTATGTTTTTGCGATATATGGGACTCTATTTCTACTGCTAGATTTTCGCCTAACTTTACACATTTTGCAGAACTTTTTAAAATACCTCTTTTATTAAGTGCTCTTTCTACCTTTATAGAAAGCGCTTCATCTATATCGTTATAATTATCCACCTCACTTCCAATACAGTCCATTAGATAAGTAATTTTTTCAAAATAATTTTTCAAAATATGTTTGTATTTTTTCGTTTGAGAACCTAAAAGCTTTGTGGCTAAAAATTCTTTTTTGGCGATATCTATTATATCTTCAACTTGCTTTGAGTTTTTACACAATCTCATCGAAGTGTATTCCTTGGTGAATTTACTACCAATGTCCGCCGAAGATTTATTTATTAACCCTCTTACGTCCTCGTAGGTGTATTTAGAATTTTCAATCCAGCAGAATTTCCTACTTGAACATCCTGCGCAATGGTTTTTGACACAATCCAAACAAGATTCTTCCATGCTCATAGAATTTAAAGTTTTAAGGTCAGCCGAAGTTTTATCTAAGCATTCAGGGATTGTTGATAAGCAACTTGAAATTAATTTTAATCTATCTTTGAAATAGTGCATAAAGCGGCCGTTGTTTGAAATGGCTTCAAATGAAGGGAAATGAACTTTCATCTTGGCAAAAAACGAATTAGGCATGGCCAAAAACAAAAATATTGCCGCTAACATCTCGTAGGTTCCTACTACTGTATATGAAGCATTCCCAAGACCAAAAGACATGATTATATAAGAAATAAGTAACGCTATGCAACTTCCTATTCTTCCATATGCTGAAAAAATACCGGTTATTGCTCCGCAGAAACTATAAGGTGTACAGCATTCTTTACCGCTCGCCAAACTAAACATTGCACCTACTATAGCTCCTGTCAGTGCACCTGCAGATATACCTTTAATATATGTAATTATAAGTATAGTAAGGATTCCAAATATCCTTCCCAGTGAAACTCCATGAATAGAAATATTTAGAAAGGATATCAGCAAAACACTCCAGCTTATCATTACATATGTAAACTCTTTGGCATTTAAAAGATGTACGTTCTTTTCATATATAATATTGAAAGCGCGAAATAAAAAGTATGAAATGCCCGCTCCCACAAAACATTCTAAAACAGTAATGAAAATAGCATATTTGTCTACACTCTGTGCTAGATTAGTTGCAAGTCCCGTCACAAATATAGAAATAAAAACCATCATCGGAGCAGTTAATGCATTATTTTTAATTTTTTCAATATCATTTATAGCCCATTTCATTGCAATTATTGAAATTATTGCGGTCACGTATCGTATTCCGCAGCCCATTCCCAAAGGAACTATATAACCTAAAATTGCACCCATAACAGTTGGAACCAAATTTTCAGTTCCAATGGCTGCTGTTAAAGAGAGTCCAAAAGGATAGCAAGTCCCAAATACGGAACCTCGTGAAATTAACATTGCAATTGTAAAATGAATTACTTTAGCAAAAATCAACCTCAACGAATAATTTTTTGCGTAGTCCAACATTTTTCCTCTAGTTTTTACTACTGAACTTTTCAACTTCCATCGCCACCTAAAAATTAATTTTGAAATTTTATCGATGGAAATAATTATATAAGTACTACTGAAGAAGTTTATGTCACACTACGCTGTAAATTTATTGGTATTTTTAAACTATTTTACCATTTAAACCCAAATTATGGAATATTGTCTCAATTAAGATAATTTTTTATCGAATAATTTTTCTAGTGTTTTGAAAAAACATTTCTACATCAAAATTTAATAATTTTTAATAGAGATGCGGCATCAAATTCGAGATAAAAAACCAACTAAAAATAATACTCCATTGTCTTTTTTATTCTACATTTTGCCTTTTTAATATGTCTGGAAACGGAAGATACTCCAATTCCAAAATTTTTTGCTATTTCCTTCATTTTCATCTTATCACCATAGTAAAGAAGTATACATTGTTTTTGCCTAGGGGTGAGTTCACCCTGCATAATGTTTTTTACTGCAGTTATCATTTTTTGATATGATTTATCTCCTTTTTCAATCTGGGATTCTTCTTTATATTTTGAAAGGCTTACAAGTGATTCAGTAAATTCGTCTAGATGTAGACTTTTGTTTCCCATTTTCCATTACCTCACATTTTTTATTAAGATACTCGGCGGTATGTTTCATATCTAAATACATTTCATAAAGAATAGAAATTCTGTTTTTTAGCTGACGGTCATTTTCGAAAACCATAATTTTTGATTGATTTCTTAAGTGCTTGATGTAATTTCTGAGTATGTCGATTTCCTGTAAATATTCCTCATAAAGTTTAAAATAGCACATAAGCCCTCCTTTTTTCTACACTAAAAGTGTAGTTGACCACAAAAAATAATAAATTTAACCAAAACTTAACATCAATCACTAACTCTCTTCTATCCCCGTAATATAGTATCATATGTATATTAATCCGTCAACTACATTTTTATTTTTAACATTATGCCACAAAAAACAATATTCGTTTCAAAACTATAAATTCTTGCACAGTTATTGAACACTAATCGTGTAGGTGATATAATAATTATACAATTTAACCAGATTCGACATATTATTACTAAATTCGCACCCCGAATAGTATATCATAAGATAGAAAAATTTGAAAACAATAATTTTTCGGGTTGTAAAATTCTATTGTGGAGGAAGTGAGCCGTTATCGAAAGCAAGTTGTGTGAAAAATTGAAAAAATTGAGATTAAAATCAGGCCTTACACAAGCTCAGCTTGCCGAAAAGCTCAACGTTTCTCCATCAACAGTCGGAATGTACGAACAAGGAAGACGTGAACCTAGAAAGGCTACACTTCAGCAAGTTTGCAGAGAACTCAATACCTCCGGGGATTATATACTCGATTTGGAAGACGAAAAAGAAGAGTCCGATTCCATGGACCTTACAAGTATAGTAAACCAGTTTTCTGACTTCATAGAAAAAGAGAAAAATATAATGATAAATGGAATTCCTGTTGATAATCAAGAAAGAAGAAGACTATCCCAAGCCTTAAAGGTTGCAACAGCAGTAGTTATAGAAAAAACTAAGGAACGTAAATCTAAATAACACAATTTGCACTCACTTTGTGTATAATGAGAAAGAGGTCTTTAAACTGTAAGTTTCAGTCTCATCTTCTCCCGTATATACGATGGTGGTGAATTTTATGTGTAATTACAAACAGCAAGGTGTTTTATCGCTTGCTTTCGGACTGGGGCTTATACTTTCATTTTTGTTTCCTGAATCGATTATTATAATAATTATATCTATAATGTTAGTGATTTTATCTTTATCGCTAGTCAAACGCTGACTTTGATATAGGGAGGTTTTGTGAATGAAAGTTGTTGTAGTGAAAAGCCCCAAGTTGTTAGGTTTTTTTTTAAGAAAAATGTTTAAAATAAAAAAAGAAAAGATATAAATTTTGCTCCTCTGGTTATACCAGAGGATTATTTTTTAAGACATTGGGACATGCTATAATTTGAACAAATATAAAAAATAAATAATTTTAGTCTTTACAAATAAAAATTATAAGTTATAATATATAAATATACAGCTTTGGCTGTATAAATAATAATTCAAAAAGGAGTGTTTTAAAATGGATTTAATTGGAAAAGGCAAAGAACTTGCGGGAAAGGCTAAAAAGTATCTAACCAAAGGGACAACCACGGATGATAATAAAACGGGTGAAGCGGTAAGAAATGATTTTGTACAAGCCATAAATGGGTTTAAATCAGAGCTGATGAATAGTGATAAATTAAAACTAGATGTAATATTAGGTATTGAGCCAGATGTCAGCAGCAGCATCAAAAAAGCGGATGGCGATGACAAGTGCATAGATAAGTTATTTAAAAAAACTGTGATGCAAGAAACCGCTAGTATGAGTAAAGGTGGCTTATTTGGCGGCTTCCGGGTGTGGAGTGAATATGTGTTTGCAAAGCTGAAACAAGCTGTTTCTAAAAATCAAGCTGCAATAACTAAATTATCGAGTAAGAAATTTGATAAAGCAAAGCGTGAAAAAGCCGTTCGTGATGGCGTAAAGGCCGTTTCTGAAGCTTTTAAGGGCCGGGGGGTAAGTATTATCAAAAAACTGTTCGTTAGCAGTAATTCTAGGTTGAAAGGCGACGCGGACGACTTAATAAACGGTTTGTGTAGCGAACTAGACCAAGTAGTAACCAGCAGTAGCATCCTTGAAAAAATTAGCGAAAACAGCTCACCAGCAACTTATAAATTCTTGAATTCAGGTAATTAAACAGCCTAAAATTAAGACAAAAAAGCTTTAAAAGAATAAAATCGTGGCCTTTGGGGAAAAATTTTAAGGCTGCGATTTTTTAGCAGAAATACTCAAACTTAATCTTTTATAGTGGTTGTTTTAGGATATAAAAGATAATATTTTAACCAAAATTTGTAAAAAATCAGAATTTGAACAAACTGTGAACAAAACTTTAATTTTCTAACCATATTATGCCATATTTTTACATTTTATGTAAGAGTTTTTCTCGTTTCGGAGGCGAGGTTGCCAAAAACTTGACATTTTCAAAAGCAGGTATTTTTACCCAACGATTTTCTTTTGCAAGGGCAAAGTTTTATACAATTTCACGACGGTTTTTGAGGAGAATTTTACGATTTTGTTTAGTGTTTTAACTTAAATTTAACAGAAATCTGAGCGATTTCTTTCGAAGAGGTTCAAAAAATCTATATTTTGTAAAAATAGTTAAATATTTACATTTAAATAACAAAATTTCACCCCCAAAAAGGAGGTATATTAACATGAAAAATTATCTTCAAATGGCAAAAAACTATCTTACCAAAGGAAAGTTTGCTCAAGACCTTTCTTTAGAAATAGATTTTATTGGTGGTAGAAAAGAAGATGCAGCAGAATACTTTCGTGATGCACTTGAAAATTTTGGCAACAATATTTCTATAGGAAATATTCTAGGAATTAAAATAAATTATTTAAATCAAACAACTCCTCCAGAAGATTATTATAAAATTTCTTTCAATACTGGATTGTCTCAGCAACTTTCTAATGCCTTCTATGATCAAGTAATGAAGGGCCATAATATACAGCTCGGAGGCTATTTCGGAGGTTTTAATCGTTGGTGCAATAAGGTGCGCTCGGAATTGAAATCCAGGGTTGTTAAAAATCAAGCGGATGCAAAAAAAGGCGCTTAACAATCCCAAAATAAATCGTCAAAAGATTATTAATGATGCCTGCGATAGAATAAAGAAAATTTTTAATGTAAACGAATCAAGTAAACTGTTCAACAACAAAAGCAATTCCAGGCTGGCTCACAAGCTTTCTAAAAAAGCACTTGAAAACCTCAGAAACAAAATAGATAACCTTAAAACACAAAATAGTGATATAAAAACAAAATTTCTAAATGCTGGTACTAAAAAAAACTAACCTTAAGAGGAGAAATAAAATATCTAATAAAGGCTTTGATGATAGAAAATTTTTTCTACAAAAACAAACATGGAAATAAATTCGTGGCCTCCATGTTTATTTATAGTTGTTAATTCACCAAATTACTCGAATTTAAACTATCCGAATCTTTTTCTCTTATGATAAGTTTCGCATTCCTCCACTACAAAGTTTTCAAGCGCAAATTGAATCATAATTCCAATTAACTGATTTCTGCTTCTACCTGTAGTTAAGGCGAGTTCATCCAAGTTTTCTACCAATTCACTTTTAATCCGAACTGAAAAAGTTTTGTATCCATCTTCACCTTTGGGCATTCTGGGATTAATTACCAACTTTTTTGACATATTTTCACCCTCCGACATAATACTACAACATAAATCGATCAGGTTATATGTTAATGTTCCTAACATATTTTATATCATGTTTTTCAACCGCTAAATTTATCAAAAATTTTCCCCTTAAAATAATTTTTAAAAAAATATAATTGTTAAACACTTTAAAATTATTGTGTAAGCCATTTATAATAAGATATAATCCCAAAATACAGGAGGTTTTTTAGTGGAACAGTTTAATAGTTTACTCACCAATATAAGTGATTGTATTTACGTTTATGTCCTTGTAGGGTTGCTTATAGTCTGCGGACTGTACTTTACGATTTCTACCCGCTTCGCTCAGATACGTCTTTTCCCAGAGGCTCTAAAATCTATCCGAGAGAAATCTGATGGTAAAAAAGTTTCTCCATTTCAAGCCCTTATGATATGTACTGCATCTAAAGTAGGTACGGCAAATATTGCAGGAGTGGCCACAGCGATGGTAATAGGCGGCCCGGGATCGATGTTTTGGATGTGGATAATGGCAGTTATAGGTTCAGCATCCTCAATGGCCGAAGCCACTTTAGCGCAAATATACAAGGTTAAAAGCCCGGATGGCAGTTCTTTTATGGGTGGTCCCGCCTATTACATACATCAAGCGCTTGGAAAGAAAAAACTTGGAGTGCTGTTTGCTTGTTTATTCATATTCTGTTGTCTTTGCGGATTTAATACTCTGCAAGCTCACAATATGTCGTCAGCTCTTAAATACTATATCCCTAACTACGAACACACCATTTGGCCTTGGGTAGTAGGAATAATTTTCGCTTCGTTAGTTGCATGGGTTATTTTTGGTGGTATGAAAAGAATAGGAATTGTATCTTCATATCTCGTGCCGGCCATGGCCGCCACCTATTTATTAGCAGGTTTGTTTATAATAATAACTAACATATCCAAAGTCCCGGCGGCTCTTTCTTTAATATTTTCTTCCGCCTTTGATATGAACTCAATTCTCGGGGGAATAAGTG
>CAKVBG010000044.1 GCA_934725345.1 uncultured Eubacteriales bacterium | reverse complement strand
GAGTAAATTGACAACCAAAATTTCCTGCAACATATCAGCAAATCTTAGGAAAGACGTATTTCATAAAATAATGAGCTTTCCTTATGCCAAAACAGCTGAATTTTCCTCTTCTTCACTAATAACTCGCGTTACAACAGACGTCGAGCAAGTGCAATCCTTTTTAATACTCATTACCCAAATGTTTATACCCCCTATCATGATGATTGGAGGTATAGTTATGGTGCTTATGACTTCTCCTTCCCTGGCTTGGATAATCCTACTGGGAGGAAGCTTAAGTGCATTCATAACGCTCAAAGGATTTAAATCAATCAATTCGCGAGCTAAACTGCTTCAAAAAACAGAAGATAATTTTAATTTAGTTCTTAAAGAACAACTAAGCGGTATAAAAATAACCAGAAGTTTTGGAAATCAAGACTTCGAACTGGAAAGGTTTAAAAAGTCTAATCTTGAATTTGCTGATATCTCACTTTTTATAAATAAAATAACAGCTCTTATTTCCCCTGCCCTAATGATTTGGGGTAATTTATTAACCGTCTTGATTTTGTTTCTAAGCGCCCAAAAAATAAACAGCTATGAAATGAAGGTAGGAGAAACAGTTGCTTTTATGCAGTATGCGATGCTTGTAATGAGTGCATTTGTTATGGTATCACTTATGCTATCCATGATTCCAAAACTATTTGTTTCTATGCAAAGAGTATCTGAAGTATTAAACGTGCCCGAAGAAACCCAAACCGCTGATATCCCTTTACCAGAACATTTTGCCTCTACTACTCAGCTTCAATTTAAAAATGTATATTTTAAATACCCTTCAAATTCCACAAACACTTTAACCGATATAAATTTTAAAATAAATTTAGGCAGTAAAATAGCAATTATCGGAAATGTTGGTAGCGGAAAGAGCACGTTAATAAAACTTATCACTCGCTTGTACGACCCAGACGAAGGAGAAATTCTCCTAGGAGAAAAGAGCATAAAATCTTTTGAAAAAAGCAGTATACTTCAAAATATTTGTTACGTTTCCGGACAAGATTTTTTATTCTCGGGGACGGTGGACTCTAATCTCAGACTTGGCAACCCTGAATCTACTTCAGAAGATATGATGGAAGTTTTAAAAATCGTTCAAATGGAAAAATTCATAAAAGAAAAAGGCCTGGAAACCACAATCGCTCCAGCTGGTTCTAACCTTTCTGGTGGACAAAAACAACGCCTCTGTATGGCACGAGGACTCCTCAAGAAAGCTTCTATATACTTGTTTGACGATACCTTCTCTGCCCTGGATTTTAAAACAGAA
This sequence comes from uncultured Eubacteriales bacterium, assembly GCA_934725345.1. Lineage (GTDB taxonomy): Bacteria > Bacillota > Clostridia > Oscillospirales > Acutalibacteraceae > UMGS1491. Next base: position 8,008 of record CAKVBG010000044.1, on the reverse strand, counting down.
TTCGAGGTTAGAAATAAAATTCTGTCCTACCTGAACTCCAAAACCGTATTTTTAGTATCTCAGCGAATAGGAACAATTAAAAACCTCGATAAAATAATTGTTATGGACGAGGGAAAAATCGTTGGAATTGGAAATCATGAAGAACTTTACCAGAACTGCCATATATATCGCAATATGCTTAGAGTTCAAGTGGGTGATTAAATTATGAAAAAAGACGTTTCAAAATCTAAGAATACAAATAAAAAAATTTTGAGCTATTTCTCTAAATATAAATTTAGTATTTTAATAGTAATGATATTCAGTGTAGTTGAGTCGTTGATTGCTGTATGGAGTCCTAAAATTGCCGGAAAAGGTATTACTGCCCTATCCGCGACGGATACTTTCGGTTACCCCTGCATAGACCTCAACTATATATTTAATCTACTTGCTTTTTTGCTAGTCTTATATTCTGTTGATGGTCTTTGCTCATGCTTGGGTAGATATGTATTTTCAAGGACGTCGGTCAAAATAGTTTATGATATCCGAAGCGAAATATCGGAAAAAATAAGCAAAATCTCTCTTAAATGCACCGAAGAAAAAAACACAGGAGAAATACTCTCTTGTGTTGTAAACGATGCTGAATCTGTAAGTTCGCTTTTCATTGATACCATTAGAAAGTTAATTTCCTCAGTTATAGTCTCCATCGGGACGGTCTGGATGATGGTTTCTATTAGCTGGGAAATGACACTTATCTCTCTAGGAATATTCCCTCTAATGCTCATAATAATGATAATAATATTCAAAAATTCTCAAAAGTATTTTACTTCCTATAGAAAGACCCTTGGAGAAATAAACAGCTGCGTTGATGAATCTTTTTCAGGATATCAAACTATTAAAACTTTCAGTGCGGAAAATTACTTTAAAAGCAAATTCAATACTCTAAACACTTCTCTAAAAGAAGAAGGTTTTCATTCGGGATTTTCTTCAAGTATAGTGTCGCCTATCATGAGCTTTTTATCAAGTGTTTCGTATGTGCTGTGCTGTATTTTGGGAGGGTATTTCTCTATAGTACGAGGATTAAAAATAGGTGATATCACGGCTTTCGTTGCCTATTCAGATAAAATTACAAAACCCATTATCGAATTTTCTTCCATAGGAGGAAATTTTCAGTCAGCATATGCCGCCGGTAAACGAATAATTGAATTTTTAAATTCGCCCGAAGAAACTTCAGATAGACCGCTACCTTGCCCTCTGAATACTGATATAGAGTTTAAAAATGTATCCTTTGGGTATGAGGAAAACAAGCTGGTTTTAAAAAACATCTCCTTCAAAGTAGAAGAGGGGAAAAATATTGCAATTGTTGGAGAAACCGGTAGCGGTAAGTCTACTATTCTCAAGCTCCTTTTGCGCTTCTACGATTTATCTTCCGGGGAAATTTTGCTTGGAGGAAAAAATGTAAATAATTTAAACCTCCAAGAGTATAGGCAGTACTTCAGCGTTGTTACTCAAGAATCTTGGCTCTATAATGCAAGTATACTGGAAAATATAAGATACGGAAACCTAAATGCCTCCGATGAAACTATCAAACAGACCGTCGAGATGTTGGGAATCAGCGAATTTATAGCCTCTCTTTCTCAGGGCTACGATACCATCATTGAAGAAAATGCACATAACCTCTCAGAAGGACAAAAACAAATGATATGTATAACAAGGGCCGTGCTTGCGCACAGACCCATATTAGTCCTAGATGAAGCCACCGCTTGCGTTGATACCTTAACCGAAAACCGTCTGCAGGGCTATCTTTCAAAAATTTTGGCCCAAAAGACGTCTATAGTAGTAGCTCACAGACTAAGTACCATCAAAAACGCCGATTTGATTATAGTTATTCAAGATGGCGAAATAAAAGAATGCGGAAAACACGAAGAGTTAATCTCTAAGCATGGAGCTTATTTTGAGATGTATTCTAAAGCATTCGATTAATTGCGAGACCAATCCAAAAGGTTCCAAAGATCAGTCTTCTCACTACTTTGTGCCTGGGCAGGGGGCGCTTCTATTACTGTAACAGGCTTACACTTCTCTTCTAAATACTTTTTCAATTTGGTCAAACCACCATCGCTATAGTTATTTTGTTTTTTTCTAAAATTTTTAAATGCTTCTTTAAGTCTTGATTCAGTTGTACTCTCGTCTTTCCACTCGAGTTTACTCATGTACTCCGCAACTTCTAACTTTACCTTATCCCATTCCTCCTTGGGTTGGTTTTTGCCTTTTTTATTGGCATAATGCCCCCACTCTTGACTTTGCTTTTTAACAAAATTCTTACGCTCTGCTATTCGTTTGAGTATGGATTGTATCTCTTTCCCAGCCTCTTTAGAATTCGATGCCGTTAGAAGATACGGCTCCAATTTTTTGTTATTTTTAAAAATGGTTAAAATTTCATTTCTAGCGGCAAAAAAACGATCTGCCAATTTCTTAGCTTCTTCAAAAGAATTACTCCATGTTGTAAATCCGTCTTCCAAAATAAGAACCGATTTACTGGATACAGAGGCGAACAATACTTTATTTACTAATCCTTGTTGAAACCACAAAATATCCGTTCTCTTAAAATTTTCACGTATAGTTTTATTATAGTACCCATACCTTTCAGCCTCATCGTAACGCCCATCATCGTTCAATTTGTGCCATGCTTCTCTCTGCTCGCAAGCATGTTCACAAGCTTCTTTTTGAATATCTTTAATTTCTTTAAATAATTTTTTTAAATTTTCAATATCACTTTTAGTTTGTTTATCCAATTCATTCTTTGAAACAATTTCTGTAACTATATTATAATAATCGTCTTGATTGGCGAAATCCTTAGCGAATTTTTTACGCTCTTGGTTCATTTCTTTTACTATCTCTGCAAATTTACTTTTGCCAAGTCCCTTGCATTTAGCAAGCTCAACTAGTATACCAGGTTTGCTGCCTTCACTATAGCATTCTTTCAAAATATCAAGTTCCCCTGGCTTGGGAACACTCGTTACAGTAGTATCCTGTCTCTTTAGTATATCCAATCTCCTTTTACACTTTTCAGCAATATCAATTCTCTTTTTAGTAGATAATATCATATCAAACACTCTCCTTTGTTAATAAATTTATTCCAAATACCTCGGAACAATTATTCATTATATCTAAAATTATAATAAATGTCAATAAAAAAATAGGTACCCACCAATTTGATGGATACCTTAAGTAAAATACTAATCTGAAGTTATTCTATGTCAATAACATTTGAATTACTTTCTTCCGGTTGACTTTTAGGAAGAGTTAAAGTCAAAGTACCGTTTTCCAGTTTAGCCTTTACGTCGGATTTATCTAAGTTCTTATTAACGTTAAAGCTTCTTGTAAACTCTCCTGAATGACGTTCTTTTTTTATATAATTTCCTTCCTGGTCTTTTTCTTCAGATTCACCTTGAGTAGAACCCGAAACAGTTAAAACTCCCTTTTCAAGAGTTATCTTTAAATTTTCCTTCTTAATTCCTGGAACATCCATAACTATTTTAAGTTCGTTTTCTCCTTCAACTATGTCAGTATTCATTATGTTTTTCATGCTTGAACACAATGAGATATTGTCAAAAGGTGAAAAGAAATCAAAATCACAAGGCATATTGTAAGGTATAAGTGCCATAATTATCAGTCCTCCAAAATTTTAAAAATCTTAAGAAATGCATTTCTACATTTCTTACCTAAATTTTATCACTTAGCTATCATTTAAGTCAAGAAGATTCTTTATATTTATTAAATAACCACAAATATCCTAGTATATGTAAATCTTATTTTGGTGTGTGTATGTCGAACTGAAAATTAATCAAATATTTGATATTATTGCTACTAAGTAGTATAATATAAGCAGAATTTATAGTAAAGGAGAATGTAAGTATGTATTCATATTATAGTTTTAACAACGGTTACTGGTTCCTCATGATAATTTCACTCATAGTTTCTTTATATGCTAATTTTAGAGTTAAAAGCGCCTTCAACAAGTATTCTAAAATACAGTCCCATAAAAAATTGGATGGCCTAAGCACCGCTAACATTATCTTGCAACACAACAACATCAAAGATATTTCTATCTACCCTACTCACGGATATTTCACTGATTACTTTGATTCTACAAACAGTAAGATTTGTCTTTCGGAAAACGTTTATTCCAAACCAACGGTAGCGGCTGTAAGTGTTGCGGCACACGAATGCGGTCATGCAATACAAAACCACAAAAACTATTTTCCTCTGCGTTTGCGTCATATGCTAGTTCCTTTGACTCAAATAGGATCCAATTTAGCAATGCCTTTCATACTATTAGGGACACTGGTCCCGAATTGGAGTTTCGCGATAAACTTGGGCATATTAATGTTTTCATTTGCTGTAATTTTCCAAGTTGTTACTCTTCCAGTAGAGTTCGATGCAAGCCGCCGAGCGCTCAGGTCCATCGAGGAAACAGGTATCCTCACAGATGATGAAAAAGAGGGTGCAAAAGTGGTCCTAAAAGCTGCCGCCTTCACTTATATTTCAGCTACTTTTTCAGCCCTTATTTCGCTCCTCAGGCTGCTACTAATTTATAGAAACAGAAGAAACTAAACTTTAAATTAAAATAGATAAAAAAACCGAAGCTCTTGTTTTGTAAGTGAGATGCATTTCTCTACTCAAACAGCTTCGGTTTTAAATATTGAAACAAAACTACTCTACTTAAAGAGGGACAAATCGCCTCCATCAACTTTTACCCAGTTACCTTCTATGGCATTTTTTATAATATTACCATAGTATGATTTATTGGGTGATATATAAATATAAATCACCACACCTCCGCCTCTTATTACTGGACAATCCAAAGATATTTCTATCCTTTTAACTAGGTAAATTTTTCTTTCTTTAAAATCAGGATCGGTGTAATTTTCCTTACCATTAAAGTTGTAATTTTTAAAATCAAAATACATACCATTTATATTTTTAACAAAAGAAATATTAAATCTTCCGCATACATATAATCTGAATAAGTCATACCCTTTCGGAGATAGATCCATTACTTGACAAAAATTACAGTATTGTTTCCCAGGTTGTTTTAAAGTTTTTGGATCAGGACCCTGCAACCAGCTTGAAGCGTATTTCCCGAATCTACTAAGAAATCCTGTTTCCGTACTCGTAGACACCTCCACTTTTCCCGTATCCGCATCAAAAGATGTTGCTGTCGCACCTTCATCTCCATTCGCAGCAGAAGATACGTTAGCATTACCGTCTTTCTTTGCTTTTTCTATATATTTATCAATTTCACTTAAGCTTTCTATACATGATTTGCAACAATTAGAAAACTCTTTCAAAGTATCCTTACGCTTCTTATTCAAATTTTCAGTGTACTTTTGCATTATTTTTTTATCTTTTGTTTTATCGCCTGCATTTTCATTTGATAGTATCCATTGTTCAATTCTAAGTATAGTAGCTTGAAAAAATCTATTTAATTCGCAGATTTCTACTTCTTGTTTTCCTGATTTTACACCGAATTTTTTATTATCCTCCTTTATTTCATCTAAAAGTTTATCATAACTATCTTTAAAAACTTTACTTTTTAAAGCTGTACATTTTTTATATGTTTTTTTAAAATTCCTCAAACTACTCAAAAATCCAAATTTATTACCCATATACTACACATCCTTTTCTTTTATTTATATAGTTAATTATAGCACATGTAATAAATTTTGTACAGTATATCAAAAATATAAATAAAAAATCTGGTACCCCTGACCAGAATCGAACTGATAACTAACCCTTAGGAGGGGTTTGTTATATCCATTTAACTACAGGGGCACGTCCCGTGTATGATTTTAAAATAAAACTAAAAGACTTGCTATCTCCAAAAATATCTAATGATTTTATTATAGCAAATCTCATAGTGTTTTGTCAAAAGTTTTTTTATTTTATTTTTCGAATCCAAAATAAGTCAAAAGTCCTTCATAAATTGCCATTGCAAATTGATATTGATCATTTCTCAATTTTTCAGCATCCACGGGGTTAGTAATGTAAGCAAGTTCTATCAGTACCGCAGGCATACTCGCTTTTCTTAAAACGTAAAGAGAAGGCCGCACACGTACTCCGTTGTTTTTGGTCTTCAATCTATCAACGATACTATAAAGTATATTTTCACCCAAATAATAAGATTGCGAATACTCTTGATACACATATACCTCGCTTCCATTTATAGCTGGATTGGTATTAGCGTTTGTATGGATGCTCAAAAAATAATTTGCAGGCCAACTGTTTGCCATATCAACTCGTGCCGCTAAACTTGAAGAGTTATTAATTCCGAGCACTTCTTCCGGAGTTTTTCTAGAGGTCATTACTTCAAATCTATCGTCCGCTCGTAACATATCTGCTAAGTAGATACCCACGTTGTATGTAATATCTTGTTCGTAGAGTCCAAAACCTTCAGCCCCTGCATTAACACCTTGAGGATTATGCCCTTGATCTATGAAAATTTTTATTGCCAAAAATATCACCCCTCCCTAAGCAGATTATTCAACCGCTTAAAAAGTTGTGACTACGAGAAATCATACATTTTAGTAGAATTAAAGTAATTAAACATTCAGGTATCAAGTACGCACTATTATAAATTATGCAGTAGCTCCAAATATTGAATTCTTTTGGAATGTATTCACTCCAAAATACTATCCCTGAAATACTCGATAGTAAAATTTTTAAAATAAATAGTGTAACTACCGAAGCATAAATTCTTAAGTTTTTATTCCTTATACCCCATCCTAGAAAAGAAACGAATCCTACTAACATGTAGGGTAAAAAGTATTCTAAAAAAATCAGCAAAGCAAAATAATAAAAATTCTTTACAGGCGGAATTTTAAATGAAAAAATTAAATTTATCACGCTGTATGCAAAAGATGCAAGCACTGCAGTTTTTGTGCCGCTTTTATATGAAAGCAAAATTAATGGTACATATTTCCCTAGGGTCACTGAACCACCAAAAGGAAACCGAATTAAAACTATCTGTTTAAGCGCAATACTTAAAGACACCACACAGGCACTTTGAGATATGCTTGAAATTTTATTTATTAAGAATCATCCTCACCTGGTTTGTTGATAAAAAGATACAAAGTAGTATAATAGCTATGAGTATTTTATCATAAAATGTAAAGATTATAATGTGGGTAGGAGAAATATATATGAAGAACATCATACCTAAAAATTCCGCATGGATTATGTATAGCAGCGAAAATTGCGATCCTTACTTTTCTAAATTTATAACCGATAAAACAATAGTTCCAGCTTTGGCAATAATCAGTGACGAGAAAAAATTTTTAATTTCACATAGTCTCGATTTTGAAAACGTAAAAGATTTCCAAGGCGAAAGACTAATGTACGACGGAGAAAATTCGATGTTGGAAAATATGAATCAGGTTTTAAAAAATTTAAAATTTCCAACTACTATATATCTTAATTTTTCCGACAAAATGGATTCTCAAATAGACGTCATAGGCTACGGCACTTACAGATTCCTAACCGATAATATCTCTAGGTTCTATTCTCAAAACAATAAACCTGCTCCAAATTTTCAGTCGAGTGATGTGTTGATTTATTTTTTGTTGGATACCAAAACTGAAGAAGATATTGTCTATTTAAGCTTGGCTGCAAAAAGGGCATCAGATATATTAAAACTTTCATTTAAAAAAATAAGAATAGGTATGACCGAAATTCAAATAATGAAAACTGTGCAGAATATTTTTAACTTCAAACCCAATTACTTCAGAAACTATGGTGTAGTTAAGGAAGAATTTTCTTGGGAAAAAGAACTCTGCCCTATCGTGCTAGTAGGACCGAATATAAAAAAAGGCGGGCATACAGGCCCAAGCGGAGACGTACTTCGTCCCGGATACACCGTATACATGGACTTTGGAGTAAAAATCCATTTAAAGAATGGCAAAAAATATTCCAGTGACCTTCAACGTATGGGATATGCCCTTAAGCGCGGAGAATTCGCTCCACCGGAAAATAT
>CAKVBG010000043.1 GCA_934725345.1 uncultured Eubacteriales bacterium | reverse complement strand
GAGATATCCTCCGAAAATACGGTAAAATTACTCCCCAAGCCATGGCAGAAAGTGCTTTTTGTAAAATTAAATTACTAGAAAATTATGGTGTTGAAAACATAGTTCTATCTTTGAAATCCTCGGATGTTGTCACGAATGTGGAAGCCTGTAAACTCGTTGCAAGTCAGTGCTCATATCCGCTACATTTGGGAATAACCGAAAGTGGAACCGCTTTTTCAGGGACTATTAAATCTTCTGTTGGAATCGGTGGTTTGCTCCTTGAGGGAATTGGCGATACCATAAGGGTTTCTTTGACTGCTGACCCCCTCCAAGAGGTTAAAGTTGGTTTGGAAATACTTAAGTCTTTGGGGCTTAGAAGCCAGGGAGTGACTATAACCTCATGTCCTACCTGCGGTCGCACTCGGATTGATATTGTTAAAATAGCAAACGAAGCTGAAAAGCTGCTTCGGGATTACAAAATTAATTTGAAAGTAGCAATTATGGGCTGCGTGGTTAATGGTCCGGGAGAAGCAAAGGAAGCAGATATTGGCATAACCGGTGGAGACGGAATAGGTATAATATTCAAAAAAGGGAGAGTAATTAAAAAAGTTGAAGAAAAAGACCTATTAAAAGAACTAATTAACGAAATAGATTTAATGGTACAGGAAAACAGTAGTTGTTAAAAAGGAGATTCAAATTGAATAAGTTCAAAAAAATTTTCTCTCAATATTTAAACGGCTTTAAGCCAGACGATAGTTTACTGGACTCAGCTATCGACTCTTTGACTATCGACAAATCAAATTTAACACTTGAAATAAATTTAAGTTCTCAATCAGAAATAAATCCTATGTGCATTAAGGAAGTTCAGCGGTTAATTTGCTCATCTGAACTGAAATTAAATGAAGTGAAAATTAATGTAAATTTTCAAAAGCAACCCGAAATTACCGAATTGATTTTAGAAAAATTTGGCAACCATTCTTTCTCTATTGCTAGAGTTTTGAAAGATTGCAAAGCTGAACTCCGAGACGAAACGGTAACTCTAAATCTAAATAACAAAGGTAAAAGTTTAATGGTTAGCAAGGGAATTGACCAGAAAATAGCTGAGTTTTTGAGCCAGAAATTAGGCAAGAAAATTACTGTTGTTATCCAAGAAAAATCCACCTTGGCTTCGGCTAAAAAAGAAGAGCCAATTGATACCCCTCCCTGGGTAGAAACTAAAAAATCAGAACCTCAACAACTTAAGGATAAACTTAAAGAAATCCCTCAAGTTGAAAATCCTCCTATCGAAGTCAGAACAAAAGATAATTTGATGCCTAAAATTTTTCAAGAATCCGCACGGTCAATTTACGGTAATAAAATAAAGTCCGAAACAATCCCTCTTCGTGAGGTGGACTCTCAATCTGTTACCCCCACGGTTTGGGGTGATATTTTTTCTATTGATATGCGGCCTACTAAAGATGGCAAAAAGGTAATTTGCAGTATTTACATAACCGATTACACCAGCTCTTTAATTTTGAAAATAATAGAAAGTAAAAACTTATGCTCATATCTTGAAAGTTTAAAAGTTGGCATGACTCTTCTTGTTAAGGGTTCTGTAGCAGAAGATACTTTTGAAAAAGAACTGGTTATGAAACCCCAAAGTATAAACATTGTTGAAAAGTGCAAAATTACAGACTTAGCTCCCAAAAAACGAGTTGAATTACATCTTCACACTAATATGTCCTCTATGGACGGCATGAACAGTGCATCGAGTTTAATTGAGAGGGCAAGTAATTGGGGCCATAGTGCGATAGCTATCACTGACCACGGGGTAGCTCAGGCATTCCCGGAAGCAATGAATTGTGCCGCTAAAATAAAGAAATCCGGCAAAGATATTAAAATACTATATGGAGTAGAAGCTTATTTCGTAAATGATATGCTTCCTATCGTCACGGGAGAACAAGAAAAAAATTTTAATGATGAGTTCATTTGTTTTGACTTAGAGACAACTGGTCTTAATGCTAAGCTGGATAGGATTATAGAAATTGGCGCATATAGAATAAAAAATAATGAGATTTTAGATGAGTTTTCAATGTTCGTGGACCCTCAAACCGAAATTTCACCGAGAATCACAGAAATAACAGGAATTACGCAAAGCATGGTCCAAGGGGCACCTAAAGAAGATGGAGCGGTTCGAAAGTTTGTAGAGTTTTGCGGAGAAAACCCTGTGCTAGTTGCCCACAACGCCAATTTTGATGTTTCATTTATAAAAGCTGCTTTAGATCGGATGAGTTTATCTTTTGATTTTACTTACATAGATACTGTTCCTTTAAGTCGAGCACTGATTATGAGCATAAAAAACCATAAATTAGATACTATTGCTAAGTTCTTAAAAATCCCAGAGTTTAATCATCATAGAGCCTCCGATGACGCCAAAGCACTTGCATATATATTTATAGCTTTGCTTAAAATGGCATCGAACGTAGGTAATATTTCTGATATCTCTAAAATAAACACTTCTCTTTCAAGCTCGGACCCTAAAAAATTAATTTCCTATCATATGACGATTTTAGTTAAGAATCAAGTTGGACTGAAAAATTTATACAAGCTTATTTCATTTGCACATTTAAACTATTTTTATAAAAAACCTAGAATACCAAAAAGTCAGCTTATAAAACTTCGAGAAGGGTTGATAATAGGTAGTGCATGTGAGGCTGGAGAATTATTCAGAGCTATTACCTCGGGAAGACCTTGGGAAGATTTGCTGGAGATTGCTAAGTTTTACGATTATCTTGAAATTCAGCCATTAGCAAACAATGCTTTTATGCTTAGAGAAGGAATTGCAAAATCAGTGGAGGATCTTCAAGAGTTTAATAAAACAATTATAAAATTAGGAGAAGAACTCAATATCCCCGTGGTTGCAACAGGAGACGTCCATTTTCTAGATCCCCATGATTCTGAATACAGAAAAATTTTAATGGCCGGTCAAGGGTACGACGACGCTGATAATCAAGCTCCTCTTTATATGCGCACGACCGCTGAAATGATGGAAGAGTTTTCATATTTGGACGAAAAAAAACGATATGAAGTAGTTGTGGAAAACACAAATAAAATTGCCGATATGATTGACTACATCACCCCTATCCCCCCCGGAGTTTATCCCCCTTCAATTCCGGGAGCTCAAGAAGAACTTATAAGCATTACTATGTCTCGTGCAAAAGAAGTGTATGGCGACCCTTTACCCGAAATAGTTGCCAAACGCCTTGAAAAAGAACTCGGTGCCATAACTAAACACGGATTTTCTGTGCTATACATGGTAGCACAAAAACTAGTGGCCGATTCTGAAAAACATGGATATCTGGTTGGGTCCAGAGGTTCAGTTGGATCTTCATTTGTTGCTACGATTTCAGGTATATCTGAGGTTAATCCTCTTGCTCCTCATTATTTGTGTCATAAATGCAAAAATTCTGAATTTGTTACTGACGGAAGCTATGGCTCGGGATTTGATTTGCCACCTAAGAATTGTCCTCAGTGCGGTACTCCCTATACTAGAGACGGTCACGATATCCCTTTTGAAACTTTCTTAGGATTCGATGGTGACAAGACTCCGGATATAGATCTCAATTTCTCAGGAGAGTACCAAAATGATGCCCATAGATACACCGAAACAATTTTTGGAAAGGATAACGTTTTTAAAGCTGGAACAATAGGAACTGTTGCTACCAAAACAGGTATAGGATTTACAAAAAAATACGTCGAAGAGCATGGCGCAGTGCTTAAAAAATCTGAAATGCTTCGTCTCGCTACGGGCTGCACAGGCGTAAAACGAACAACCGGACAACATCCGGGAGGAATGGTAGTTGTTCCTAAGGGGAAAGAAATATATGATTTTTGTCCCGTTCAGCGGCCAGCTAATGACCAAAAATCCGATAATATAACCACTCACTTCGACTTCCATGCAATCCATGATACAATATGTAAACTCGACGAACTCGGTCACGATGTGCCTTCGATCTACAAGTATCTAGAGGATTATACTGGAATTAAAATTAAAAGCGTGCCTATGAGCGATAAAAAAGTAATGTCTTTGTTTACTTCTACCGCTGCCCTTGGGGTTAAACCCGTGGACATTGATTCCCATACAGGAACTTTTTCCCTTCCGGAAGTTGGAACAAATTTCGTAAGACAAATGCTTATTGAGTGCAAACCTTCAACCTTTTCCGATTTACTTCAAATTTCTGGTCTTTCTCATGGAACAGATGTTTGGAATGGTAATGCTCATGAGCTGATTAAAAAAGGAATATGCTCCATTTCGGAAGTTATCGGAACACGTGATAACATAATGGTATATCTTATGCACAAAGGAATCGATCCTAAAACCGCTTTTACCATAATGGAAATAGTTCGAAAAGGTAAAGCTACGAAATTACTAACTGCCGAACACTTAAAAGTCATGAAAGAACATGGAGTGCCTAAATGGTACATAGACTCTTGTATGAAAATAAAATATATGTTCCCAAAAGCTCACGCCGCGGCATACATGATTGCTACTCTAAGACTTGGCTGGTATAAAGTTTATAAGCCTGTGGAATATTATGCTGCTTACTTTACAGTACGAGGCGAGGATTTCGATGGGTTATCAGTGATGAAAGGCAAGGAAGGCGTTAAAAGAAAAATGGGTGAAATAATGGCTAAAGGAAAAGAAGCTAGCGCTAAGGAACTTAGTGCTTACTCTACTTTTCAAATTGTAAATGAAATGCTTGCGAGAAATATAGAGGTTTTACCCGTAGATTTATATAAATCTGATGCATACAAGTTTTTAGTTGAAGACGGTAAAATTCGTTTGCCATTCTGTTCCCTTTCCGGAGTTGGTGAATCGGCAGCTCAGAGTTTAGTTGATTCCAGAGCAGAAGGAGAATATCTTTCAATAGACGATATACAAGTGCGCTCAAAAGTTACTAAAGCCGTAATAGAAACTTTAGAAAACGCCGGTGTATTAAAAAACATGCCTACAAGCAATCAGATGTCATTTTTTTAAAAAAATTTGATTTTATACTTGACAAAAATCAAAAATTATGTTATCATTAGACCATAAAGAGGTTAATAAATATTTTAGGAGGATTTATATGAAAAATATTTTTGAAGTTTCAGAAAAAGAATTAGAAACTATAGCTGGAGCTGGTGGCGACAAATTTTCTGACGGAGAAGCAGTTCTAACAGGGCTTGCTGTCGGTGGAATGCCGATGATAGGAAGTGCATTCGGGGCGATGTCTGCTGCTGAAAACGACGGTGCTGATTATAATCAGATGAACATTGCAGCAGCTACAGCAGTAGTAGGATCTGCTGTGTCTTCGTTGGTGCCAATGGGCATTGGAGCGGGGTTGCTTAAATTCAAGCAGTGGTTAGATGTTAGATCTAAAAAAGCCAAAGCTCGTGAGATGAGAGAAATTATGGACATGGCTAGAAACCTTAAATAACTGTATAAATAGTTTTGCTAATTTAACACCGCTTTGGGCGGTGTTTTTATTTTTTAAAATAATGTTCATAATATTAACATAGCAAATTAAACTATCTTATTTTTTGTGAAAATAATAAAATTATAAAAAACTATTTACAAATAGCAAAAATAGAGTTATAATTAATTTATAATAAATTAATGGAGGTTATGATAGTGAAAAACAACACTATTGCAAAAATTTTACTTGGCACGTTTGTGCTTCCATCATTGATGGCTGTGGCTACTCCGATCTATGCTACGCCTGGTGGAGATGACAAAATGTCCGGACAGACCACACAAAGCGCGCCTGCGCCTGCCCCCGGTTCTGCAGTTGATCAGCCACCAGAAGACGGCAATCTTCTACTAGAAACTATGAACAAAACAGAGAAAGAACAGATCAGAAGCTATTTGGAAAATCACATTAGTAGGGATGGCGTGCTAGATCTTTCTCAAGTTCCTACTTTGGAAATGCCTAAGTTTAGAGATGAAATGTTTAATCTTTTGGAAAGAAGAAATAGTCCGGTAAGAAATGTTAGACTTTCTTACAAGCATTTATACGACATAATAGTCAAAGAAGCTATTAGTAATCGTGACCTAAGAGTTCAAATGTACAACGAACCTGACCCTCAAATGAAAGTTGTAGGTTTATGGGGTGGTAGTACATGTGGTGTGACATATCAGTGGAAAATCCAATCTAGTTGGTTCTACGATATTTTAACAAATATAGGATCTCGTGATGTTAGCCTTTCATTTGACTACATAATGCCTTTTGCCCCCGATCCTTACGATACATCTGGAAATAGTGTACTTAACATAATGGATGTTTATAGATGGATCATTAGCAAACATAAATTGGAAAATACTAACTCTTTACTAGTTTATACTACCCCTACGTTCACAGCGAATGATTGGATCAGAAATACTTCAGGAGTACGACGGGCGGAAGGATTTCTTCGTAAGCGCAATTTCCGTCGTTGTGGTGAAGCTTTGAAATGTGTATTTGAAAATGACAACCCCATGTACGCAGAATTTACTGGAAAATCTCCTTTAGAGAATGTAGTGATTTTTAGTACGTCTCCTTCTGTTAATCAAGATGTGCAAATTTTGAAAGATTTTTTTGGAAGAGAATTTAATTATAATAGAGAAATATTAATAAGCAATCAGCTTAATCCTACCAACACTGGTTTTGCTACCTCAGTTCTTCCAAAAAATACTGATAGGGCGGAAACACGATTAGAGCCTGTTTATTTGCATAATGTGTTTCTTTATGCACAAAATTGTGACATTCATAATCCTCCTCTGCAAAGAAACTTTAATAGCGTTTGTAAAAAATCTATAATTGCTCTTCAGCAATTGAAAACTATGAACATAGAACAATTTATAAATATTAACCCTGAAGCTTTGAGACTTGTTTCTGGTTTGGAGACTATAGTTGTAAATTCACATGGTTTAAACTCGTTGTGTTTCAACTCACCTAGAAGTATAGAGTTCTTAAAAAAACTTTCTGATAATATAGATATCCTAAATGAAATCAAGAAGCAGAATCAAAAAGATACAACGATCAGGATTTTAATTGATATAAGATACGACAAAGCATTTGTACGTGGTGATAATTACGAGTTTCTTGATGCTGCCGTACCGAGCAAATTAATTTCAATCTTAAGAAGTAAAGAGTTTATCGAAATTCAGTTTGATAGTTTAGTAATGGATTTGAGAGATCGTACTTTGGATGCGCTTTTTAGAATGGCTGTTATACAAAATTTACCTTTGAAACATTTGACTTTTACAGGTTATGATAGAGGTGTCATTGATTCTGGACATTTTCTTCAGAAAATCGAAGATATTTTAGGTGGCCCTGTTGAACTAAAAAGTATACTCAATCGTCGTCTTACAAAGGTTGAGTTCTGTGGACATCATTTTGCGGTTCCAGAAGTAGCGTGGAGATTATTAGGTTCTAATATTACTTATTTATATGATGATGGTAAGCGTTCGTTTGATCCACTTGAAGGTAATCTAAAAATTAAGACCACTTCTAATCCCTATAACTAGATTACTTTGTATAATAATTTAATGATCCGTACTATGGATTATTTTGTTGATTTTAGTTTCAAAATATGATATGATGTTACAAATTGAGAAAAGGGGTCGTTTTATGTTTAAGAAATTTAAGTTCATTGCATTAACTTTAAGTGCTTTATTTTTTTGTACACATGTGTTTGCAGCTCCGCCTGAAAGCACTTGTAAATTGGCAGACAAATTAAAAATGGACTCAGAGCAACTACATTCCTTGCTGATATCCAAAGACGAAAAAAAAGAACTTGTGCCTATGACGTCTAAATATCAGGATTTTTACACAGATCTTTACTCAAACCCAGAAAACGCTGAGCATATGAAATATTATGGCCATGGAACTTTGAGTACCGAAGATGGAGCTAAGAAAGCTTTTGAAGGACGCTTATCAAGGATGTGGAATTCAGATACTCCAAATTCACTGGCATTTATCCTTTTAAGCGAAGGTGAACCAGCTGGATTTATTGGAGTAGGACCGCTAAGATGTTCTGGTGTTCAGCCGGAAATTGGACGTGTTATAGATAAAAAATTTGCAGGTAAAGGACTCGGTACGTTTTGCGCTCAAACAGTAGTATCACTTTTACAAAGCCTAAAAACTTCTGGAATTTATAACTATAGTCATTTGATTTCAACCAGTAAACCTGAAAATTTAGCTTCAAGAAATTCAGTTCTAAAAGCCGGATTCGTTACCGATGAAAAAATCATAACAACTCCTTTTGGACCTGAAAAAATGTATAGATACGAATTTAAATAGTACATAAAAGTTTGATTTATCCCCACAATTGATTTTAGCCTCCACTTTGTAGAGGCTATTTTTTATGCTTAAAATTGAAAAATGCAAAACAATGTTTATTATCATTTATATTATAAAAAATGTCCACCCGATTTACGAGTGGATTCTATAAGATACATATTTAACTTTTAATAAGATTAATCATGAGCCAGCCCAGTTGCGTCGCATATATAGTTGGCAATATCTCCTACTGTCACTATGGATGCCATTACCTCATCTTCGGCTTCTATATCAAATTCATCTTCAACAGAAGAAATTAGATCTACTAAATCTAAAGAATCTGCTTCTAAGTCTTCGATTAACTTAGTTTCAGGAGTAATTTTGGACTCCTCCACATCAAATTGCTCACTCAAAATGGCTTTTAACCTTTCTAATACCATTTTTCATTCCCCTTTCACAATATTTATTTTATAATGCTAAAGAACGCCTTTTCAAATACTATTGAGATTACTCTTGTTTGTCAAGATACCTATATCATAGTATATACATCAAACTGCTTAAGTGCAATAATATTGGAAATTAAATATTTTAAAACATAACTACTTCCCACCAACTAAAATAACCAAAATGAAATCCACCTACACTCAAAAATAGGTGGACACACTTCCTATGGTACCGCTGGTCGGACTCGAACCGACATGGTATTGCTACCGAGAGATTTTGAGTCTCTTATGTCTACCAATTTCATCACAGCGGCTAACATGCAAACCTCTAACGACTTGAATTATATCAAATCGAAAAAGGAATGTCAATATATAATTTTAAATTTCAAAATAACTTAAAAAGATACCGTCAAAGTGAGTTTATTTTATACATCTCAACCGTGAAATATATAAAATTTCCTTTGAGCCGCAGGATTATAAAGCGCTTATGTAGTCTTCCACAACGTCTTTAAAATGAGTTATATCTACTGCATTTTCATATAGTAGAGTAATTATATTCATAACTTTATCTTTTTCATAAGAAACATTTTCTATTTTTTCGACTTCGTTTTTATCCTCGGAGAACGAAACTACTTCAATACCATATATCACTTGATT
>CAKVBG010000042.1 GCA_934725345.1 uncultured Eubacteriales bacterium | reverse complement strand
TGCTTCATTTTTTAAATCTAATTTTCGCTTTTGCTCCTCGCTAATGTTTATTGAGGATATCACATTACTATTTGGATGAAAAGCCATCGAACCTATGGCCAAAGAGCAGGCTAAAACAATTCTTTTTATCTTTTTAGAACTATCCTGCAAAATTAACACCTTCCTTTTTTAAATAACGCCTTATCGAAATCATTCCTCCAACGACTCCAAAGAATAGTCCTGCTGCCGAGAAATATCCTAAAACTTTGAAGAATATATCTTTGAAATACACTCCGTGGAAACTGATAATCTGGCCTACAACGTCCACAAAACAATAATAAGTTAAGTTGAGTATAAAACTAGAAATGAAAGCCGCTACTATGCCTATAATAACTCCCTCTACTATAAATGGTGCACATATAAAACTATTTGTTGCTCCCACCGATTTCATTATGCTGATTTCCATCCTGCGACTATACATTGTTAAACGTATCGTGTTAACTATTATAAACATCGAAATAAGACCCAACGAACATACAGTCCAGATGCCTGAAGTAGATATAAATTTACTTAAATTTGCAAGTTTCTGAGCTGTTTCGCTTCTATCACTGACGGAATCAACACTCTCAATTGAATTTAAATTTTCAACGGTTTGTTCGTACTGCGATAAGTCTACCATCGTAACATGAAATGCCTCCGGAAACGGATTACCTGTTTTATGTAAAGTTTCGTAAATCTCCCCGAGCACTTCTTTATATCTTTCCGATGCTTGAGCACTGGAATAATACTCACATTTTAAAATATTAGGAGTTTTGGAAATTTTCTCCTCTGCTTTGGAAATTTCATCTGAGGAAATATTTTTTTTCAAAAATACCGTAACACTGTTTTGGTTTTCAACCGATTTTAAAATTTTACTCAAATTCATGGAAAGCAACATAGCACTTCCCGTCAGAACCATACAGCATACCATAACCGATATTGAAGCTAATGACATAACTCCATTCGAAAAAACATTTCTTATACCCTCTTTCAAAGAATATTTGATAGAATTCCAGTTCAATTTGCCACCTCCTTAAGCTCAGTATCGTTTATTAACTTGCCTTTGGAGATTTCAACCACGCGAAAGTCGAAAAGCTTTACCAGAGAAATATCGTGAGTAACCATTATAACAGTTGTTCCGCACTTGTTTATTTGAGCCAACAAATTCACTATGTCCAAAGACATGTGCGGATCTATATTTCCAGTAGGCTCGTCCGCGATAATTATCCTAGGGTTATTCACTAAAGCTCTTGCCAGACCAACTCTTTGTTTTTCTCCTCCTGAAAGCTCTGAAACTTTTCGAGTTGCTTTGTTGCCGAGCTGGACTAAATCCAAAACATAATTTACTCTCTTTTTTATACTTTTTGGATTCGCACCAGTAACGTGCATTGCAAATGCTACATTGTCGAAGACGCTCATTTTTTCCAACAATCGGAAATCTTGAAAAACCACACCTAAATTTCTTCGATAAAATGGTATCTCCCTTCTTTTAATTGATGAAAGATTCCTACCATTTACAATTATCTTTCCTGTTGTAGGTTTCTCTTCTTTGGTCAGAAGCTTAAGCATCGTGCTCTTGCCTGAACCCGAAGCACCAACTACAAAGATAAATTGACCTTCCTGAACCATAAAACTCAAACCATCAAGTGCTCGACTGTCTTTGTCGTAAACTTTAACAACATTTCTAAATTCTATCATATAGCCCCCATTCAACTATAAAAGTTAATGTGTCACCCGTGGTTCAGGCAACACATCTTCAGTTTTTCTAACAAAATGTGCGTATGTACTCGGAACGTTTCAACAAATGTCGCCCTCGTAATACATTTTACAACATTATGACAAAAATATCAAGTTTTAAAATTTTACAGGATTAGATGTTAAATATTTCTTTACCATTAGTGCCACTTTGAAAACTATTGCATCTTCAAATTCTCTGAGGTCAAGGCCTGTCATCTTCTTTATTTTTTCAAGCCTATAAACTAAAGTGTTACGATGAACAAATAATTTTCTAGAAGTTTCAGAAACATTCAAATTGTTTTCAAAAAATTTCTGAATTGTAAATAAAGTTTCCTTATCCATGGATTCTACAGAGCCTTTTTTGAATACTTCTTTCAAGAAGGTTTCGCAAAGAGTTGCAGGTAACTGATAAACTAATCTAGCGATTCCTAAATTGTCGTAAGTGATAACACTCTTCTCGGTATCGAAAACTTTCCCTACTTCAATAGCAATTTGTGCTTCTGTAAAGGAGCGAGCCAACTCACGAATACTTGAAACCGCAGTTCCTATTCCCACCACTGTGTGAGTGTAGTATTCCCCAGCTAAGGTGTCTACTATTGAAGCTGCAAGTTTTTCTAAGGATCTCATATCAATGCTTTTGTTTATTTCTTTAACAAGTGCAATTGAGTTTTCGTTTATGCTTATAACGAAATCTTTTGATTTATCTGGGAACAAGTTCTGGAGAACTTCATAAGGAGAAATGTCAGACTTAGAAGTTATTTTCACTATCATGCAAACTCTGTTCACATCGGTGTTGAAACGTAATTCACGAGCTTTGATATAAACATCTCCTGGGAGAATGTTATCAAGAAGAACGTTTTTAATGAAACTTACCTTGTCGTATTTGTCGTCATACTGTTGCTTTACACTGTTCATTGCAACTGAAAGAACAACAACATCTTTTTTGCTAGACTCGTCTGTGCTCATTACGAAAACCGCAAATTCCGGACAAGAAGGATTTCCAAAAGGTTTAAAAGTCGCATTGCCGGTTGTGAAAATATCTGTGGATAGAAAAGCTTCCGGTTTTATTTCGGTGATTGTCTCACCTATTTTTGAAGTATCGCTGCAAGCCACTACAACACATGAGTCATCCACCACTCCGATTGTTCTCCCAACAGCCTCTGAAGTTTGCTGAATTATATTCTGAAATAACCTATTTGACATAACATACCTCTTTCTTTTGAATTATTTTCAAATAACACCCCCAGTGATTGAACCGCTGGGTTTGCACATGTTCTTTTATCAATTATATACAATTAATATTATTTTGCAATATTTTATTTTTAATACTTATAACTTGTTACGAAAAAATTACGTTTTGTATATTATTTTGGAATAAAGTTGAATTTTTATATATAATTGATATAAATCAAAGAACTTATAAAATAATCGGGCTCCTCCAAAGATATCAAAAAGTACCTTTCAAAGCAATTACTGCTCAAAAGGTACTAAGTTCAATCAAATTTTTATTTTATCCCATAACACCAGGACAATCACCTGGTTGCTCTGAACAACCTTCACCGCCACAAGGCTCATGAGATTCCTCAGAACAGTTGCAATCAACTCTCGCTTGACCAACTTGAGTTTTTGCTCCAAATGCCACAGGTACTTCTATACGCATTTTTTGGCTTATAGTAAATTTACACGTCTCTCTAGGTTTGCCCTCACATGATAAACTTCCTCTTTTTATAATCGGACCGCCAATACATTTCGTTTTTACTCTCCCGACTTCAGCAAAAGGTTTTACTTCAACCGGTACGCCAATTAGTACCTCTTGCGTTCCCATCACAGGGCACATCTCTGGACGAGGTATATATGATTTTTCGTATTCCATAATGATTTTTGTCCTCCTTTTAAAGTTTGTATCCTTATAATTTAGAGTTGCAAAAAGCTAATCGAAGTTCACTCTCAAAGCTTCATAATCAACTCTATTACCATTATATGCATAAGACTGGATTATGTTAATTTTGAATTGTATTGCACGACGTGCTAGAGATGTGTATAATAATTTTTCAAACAGTACTTGAAAGGGGAATTTAAATTGAAAAAATTGGTAAGTATGGTTATATTATCTTGTACTTTAGTTTCTCTTACGGCATGTTCTCAAAATTCCGAGCAAACTTATCCTGTTAAAATAAATAATTCTCAAAGCACGAATACAACTTCCACCGCTGAGGCTCAAAAATCAACTAAGGAAGTTGGATATCAGTTGGAAAAGCCCGCTTCACAGGAAGAAATTGCCGTGTTTAAAACTAATTTAGGTGAATTCAAAATTAGACTTTTCCCTGAAGAATGTCCGAAAACAGTCGAAAACTTTAAAGCCCTTTGTTCAAAAGGGTACTATGACGGCGTTACGTTCCATAGAGTTATAAAAAATTTTATGATTCAAGGCGGAGACCCTACAGGTACAGGTATGGGCGGTGAAAGCATTTGGGGCAAAGCTTTTGAAGACGAATTCTGTGATAAACTATTTAATATCACAGGGGCAGTTGCTATGGCTAACTGTGGGCCTAACACAAATGGTAGTCAGTTCTTTATAAATGACTGTAGCCCAGAGTCTTTCACTTGGGCAGATTTCGAAGAACCATACAAGGAATATAAGAAAAACCCTTCTCTCTACACTAAACAGTACGGTACCACAGTTGATATGTCTAAATTAAATTCCGAAATTAAGGATTTATACGAAAAAGTTGGTGGTAACCCTACTTTAGACGGTTACTACAGCACTTCTGGTAGAGGTCACACTGTTTTTGGACAGGTATTCGAAGGAATGGACGTTGTAGATAAAATTTCAAATCAAGAAACAAACTCAGAAGACAAACCGGTCCAAGAAATTAAAATTGAAAAAGCTGAAATTTGTAAATACGCTTAAAAGGTGAATATAAGTATGCACATAAATGCAGGAAACGTGCGGGGACTGAAATTAAAGTCGCTCAAGAATGAAGATTTACGCCCCACAAAAGATAGAATTAAAAAGTCTTTGTTTGATATCTTAAGATTTAAGCTCAGCGGTAAGGTGTTTTTAGATTTATTCGGAGGCACGGGCCAAATAGGCATAGAAGCCTTTAGCCAAGGTGCTGAAAGAGTTATAATCGTGGAAAAGGAAAAATCAAACTCTAAATTGATTCAAAAAAACATAGATAAAGTAAATCACGGCGGAAACATCTGTTTATATACTACTGATGCACTAAATTTCCTTCAAAACAAACAAACAAAAATAGATATCGCTTTTTTAGATCCTCCCTATAAAGCAACAGAACTACTTTTTCAGGCTCTTCAGAAACTCGCCGAGCTTAAGTTTCCACCTGAAATTATCGTGTGTGAGACACTATCTTGCGAAAACTTGCCCGAAAATATTCTAAGTTTTAATTTGCGAAAAAAGTATCATTATGGTAGAATAGCTCTAAATATGTATGAACATCAATTTGAAAATATAAAAGATATTTAATTTATTGAAAGTAGGGATTCGATGACCAGCATTGAAAAATTAATAGATATTCTTGAATCCACTTTGGATTCTTCTTGGCAGTTGCCTATGTCGGGGGGAAAAGTGGTTTTGGATATCCATAGAATAAGAGACGCCATTGAGGAGCTAAAAGAAAATTTACCCGGAGAAATAGTTCAGGCTAAAAAGATTGTTCAAGACCGCTCAACTATAATAGAAAAAACCAAAAACGAAGCTGAATTTATGCTCAGAACTTCTGAAGAAAAAATAAAAAGTTTAATAAATAAAAACGAGATAACTAAAGCCGCCCAAGCAAGAGCTGAATCTATAATCTCCGAGGCAGAATCAAGAGCTAAAGAGATAAGAAAATCCTCTGAGGAATATGCTCAAAAGGTTATGAAACATCTAGAAGAAACCATAACTAGTTACCTCACAGAAATTCGCACAATTCAAAAAGCATTTAAGTCTGATATGTTAGAATCAAAGAGTTAGCTATTGTATAAGTAGCAATAGTTTTGGAAAAGGCGTATCGTTTTCGGAAGAAGTTATTTTTCATATTTTTAAAAGTTCTTCCGAAGTTTTTGGCGGTATGCGTTTTTTTGTATTTATTTTTAAAAATTATTCAAGGTGATTTGATGAACAAAAAACTAAATATTTGCAAAAGATTACTGCAATGCGCTGATTTAGTAACTCCACAAAGCCGTGTTGCAGACGTTGGAACTGACCACGCCTACCTCCCTATATATCTAACAATTCAAAATAAAATATCCTACGCAATTGCTTGTGATTTACGCGATGAACCCCTAAACATAGCTAAGTCTAATATAAAATTGTTTGGATTAGAAGATTCAATTGAAACTCGTATTTCAGATGGATTGAAAAATATTAACCAAGGTGAAGTAGATACTATAATTATTGCCGGAATGGGTGGAAATTTGATTTCTAAAATCCTTCAAGAATGCACTTGGGAAAATAAAAATCAAAAAGAATTTATTCTCCAGCCTATGAAATATGAAAATGTTTTAAGAATGTATCTTGCACAGCAAGGATACAAAATTCATCAAGAAGTTGCTGTTAGATGTTCGGGGAAAGTTTATACTGTTTTGAAAGCAACTTTTACTTCACAACCCTATACGCTCTCTCCACTGCAAATTTATACTGGTTTTTTAATCCCCACTAAGAATGAAGATGCTAAATTCTATTTTCTTAAAATTCTAAATGACCTAAACAATAGAAAAAAAGGTGCTATCATTAAAAACGATGAAGCACAAGAACAATATTATTCAAAAATAATTGAAGAATTAAATGATATCCTATCCACTCAAAAAGGAGATATTAAATGAGTAAAGTAAAAAATGTGTATGAATTTTTAGATCAAATTGCTCCATTTGAAAAATCCATGAGTTTTGATAACACAGGACTCCTAGTAGGGAACTTAGATATTGAAGTAAAAAAAGCACTTATCGCACTTGACATAACCAAAGAAGTATGCGGAGAAGCTTTTAAATTCGGTGCACAGCTAATTATAAGCCATCACCCTATCATATTTAACCCCCTTAAAAAAATTGAGTTCGATAGCCCTGTGGCGCTGCTGGTTAAGTACGGAATAAATGCAATTTGCGCCCATACAAATCTAGATGTTGCTGCTCAGGGGGTAAATTTTCATCTAGCAAAGACTTTGAATTTAGAAAACATTTCCGCTTTAATCACTACCAAAGACTACTCTTTAGGAATTATAGGCTCGCTTCCGAAAAGCTTATCTCCCGAAGAATTCGCCCAATTTGTTAAAAAGCAGCTTTCGTGTGAAGGCTTGAGATACACTCAAAATTCAAATCATACCATAAAAACAGTGGCAGTTTGTTCGGGCTCTGGAGGAGAATTCGTTATCAATGCAAAAAAAGCTGGAGCAGATGCTTTTGTAACCGGCGAAATAAAACACAGTCAAATACTCCTTGCTAATCAACTTGGAATAACTGTTGTGGATGCAGGTCATTTTAAAACCGAAAACGTTATAATTAACCCACTTAAACTTATGCTAGAGCAAAAATTCAAAAACATAAAATTTAAAGCCTCCAAAACTTGCTGTGATGAGATTAAATATCTATAAATTATAAAGTTTGTTTTCAAATCAATATAAATTGAAATATACTTTCATAGTCATTATAATATGCTGTGAGAAATTTATCACTTCAAATTATAACAATTTAATTTTTTAAGGAGAGTACATTATGTGTGGAATCGTTGGATATATAGGTAAAAAAAATGCAGTGCCTTTTTTACTCAGTGGACTGGAGAAACTCGAATACAGAGGTTATGACTCTTCAGGCATAGCTATCGTTAAATCGGGGGAAATGGAATTAATAAAAAAACAAGGCCGGCTAAAAGTAATAAGGGATATTATAGAAAATAAACCTGAATTTTCGTCAAGTTTAGGAATCGGGCACACAAGATGGGCAACTCACGGAGTTCCTTCGGATATCAATGCACATCCCCATGTTTCAAGCAGCGGTTTGATAGCATTGGTACATAATGGAATTATAGAAAATTACATAGAAATAAAAGAAAAGCTCATTCAAAAAGGAGTTAAATTTGCCTCCGATACCGACACTGAAGTTATCGCTCAACTAATTGAGAGCTTGTATGATGGAGATATATTTGCAGCTGTAAAAAAGACAGTTAATATCCTAGAAGGTTCTTTTGCTCTGGGAATAATTTGTAAAAATCACCCCGATACCCTAATTGCCGTAAATAAAGACAGTCCGCTAATAATAGGAGTAGGTGATGGGGAAAACTATATCGCTTCAGATATTCCCGCTGTGCTTTCAAAAACCAGAACTATTTGCAGGTTACCTGAAAAACAAATAGCTGTAATAAAATATAACGATTTTGAGCTTTACGACTTTAACGGAAATAAAACTGAAAAAAATTTAAAAACTATAGATTGGAAACTTGACTCCGCAGAAAAAAATGGTTACGAACACTTTATGATGAAAGAAATTATGGAGCAACCTAAAGTGATGGAAGATACAATATCTCCTAGAATTTCAGATATGAAAATAAAACTCGATAATATTGATTTTTCCCAAGAATATCTAAATAGCTTGAATAAAGTATGTATCGTGGCTTGTGGTTCTGCATATCACGTTGGGTGCGCCGCAAAGTATCTTATGGAAAAATTAATTAAAAAAACAATAGAAGTAGATTTAGCTTCTGAATTTAGGTACAGAAACCCTATAGTTGATAAAAACACTTTAGTAATAATAATAAGTCAGTCCGGCGAAACAGCTGATAGTATTGCTGCTTTGCGTGAAGCTAAATCAAAAGGTGCAAGAGTTTTATCTGTGGTAAATGTGGTAGGAAGCACTATTGCCAGCGAATCCGACGACGTCCTTTATACCCACGCGGGACCTGAAATAGCTGTTGCAACAACTAAAGCTTATAGTACTCAACTAGCACTTATGTACATACTAAGTCTTCACTTAGCCCAAAAACTCGGGAAAGTATCTGATGAGGAATTTAAACTAGTTCTAGAAAATATAAAAAGTTTGCCGAACAAAATTCAGAAAGTTTTGAAAGAAAAAGAAACCATTCAAAATTTAGCAGATAAATATCATAGATATGAAAAAGTATTTTTTATAGGGCGAAATTTTGATTATGCCGTATGCATGGAAGGCTCTCTTAAACTTAAAGAAATATCATATGTTCACTCTGAAGCATATGGTGCAGGCGAACTCAAACATGGGACGATTTCTCTGATAGATAATAAAACTTTAGTAATAGCTCTTGCAACTCAGCCTTCACTCGTCGATAAAATGATCAGCAACATAAGAGAAGTTAAATCGCGAGGTGCAAAAATCTTATCTTTAACCTCTACCCTATATCAAAGTAAACTTGCTCAAGTTTCTGATGACCTGATAACCATCCCGGATATTAACTCTAACGTAATATCATCTTTAGCTGTAATTCCTCTCCAACTTTTTTCGTATTATGTTGCTAAACTTAGAGGCTGCGATATTGATAAACCTAGAAATTTAGCTAAATCAGTTACAGTTGAATAATAAATTAAAAAAAATGTATATCTATAGAATTTGATAATATATTATTTTTTATACCTTGGTGTCGCAATCTTCATATTATAAATACTAGTATGTAGATTACTCCATATCGCATTCGCTACG
>CAKVBG010000041.1 GCA_934725345.1 uncultured Eubacteriales bacterium | reverse complement strand
GGGTTTAAATTCCAAGAATTCCTGGAAGACTTAGGATTTTTGGAATAGTTCCTTCGCGTTCGTTCTGCAAAAATGGAAAAGATACTGCTGTGCAACCCCGGCATATTCACCAAACATTTCCGGAGATTTTCCTTGAAAGTACTTAGCCATAATTCTTTTCATCCAAACGTCCACGGGGAAAGCATCCAACCTGTGAAAGCCGTAAAGCAGAACACATTGAGATACTTTTGGCCCTACTCCATTTATTTTCATTAATGTTTCACGTGCCAAATCTAGTGGTAAACTTGAAATATCTTCAAAATTTATTTCATTTGCAACAACTTTCCTCGCGGCATCAAGAATGTACTTTGCTCTGAATCCACATTTTATAGGTGCAAGATCCTCTTCGGTAAGGTTTGCAATTGTTTTGGCTTTGGGAAAAGAAAAAAAGTTTTCCATTCCCGAAATTGGCTCTCCCCATAAACTACAAAGTCTTGAAATTATTTTGGTTATACGGGGGATATTATTATTCTGTGAGATTATAAATGAACAAAGTGTTTCCCAAGGCTCTTGTTTGAGAATTCTTATACCCGGGCAAAAATGATATGCCTTAGAAAGCATAGGGTCGATTTCAGAAAGCGTCTTAGCTATCTGAGCGTAATCAGTACTTAAATCGAAATAGTCGTACCAAAATTTTTGAAAGTCTTCCTGAGAGACATTTTGTAGTATGATGCTATCCTCGGTTTGCTGTATGTGTATAATTTTTCCAAACGCTATGCCTTCAAATGTGTTATCCTTAATTTTTCTCCAACGAAAACATTGACCACAGTCAAAAGTCTGACTAAGGTCAAAATTTTCAGTATTTGAAATTATAATCGATTCACTGTTATACTGAATCATTATGCCGACACTTTAGTAGCTACTGGAACTTTTCCAGATTTCATACAGCGAGTGCAAACATAAATGTGTTGAGGGGTGCCTTTGATAACTGCTTTAACTCTCTTAATATTGGCCTTCCACATTTTATTGGAACGTCTATGAGAGTGGGAAACTTTTATCCCGAAAGATACTGCCTTGCTGCAAATTTGACATTTTGCCATAACATATTCTCCTTATCTTACATAAATTAATCAATGGAAAGACTTTATAAAAGTATGGGTAATCTTTCCGTCTTTGCTATTCTAGCAGACTTTTTTATTAATTGCAAGAAAAAATTAAATATATTAAAAAATTTAAAAATATGTGAACATCATACATATAAACGCTGAGCTTATCAATTATTTCAATTCTTATAACTTTTAATCCATATTTACATATAAAAAAATAATTTTTAAGTTCCGAAAAATGTACAAAAATTTTGTAGAAAAAAAGTAACTTATGTGATAGAATTCATTTATAGAATTTATATAGGCATAGGTTGCTTAAAAACGTGAACTTATGAATCTGGTTTATGACGAAAAAAGTAGTTAAATTATGAATTGAGAATTTAAAGTACGAAATAAGTCACTTATGCTTTGAATTTTTAGGAAGGAGAGGAATTCTATCATGAACGAATCTGAGCAATTAGATGCCCAGAGTTCTGGTTTTGGTAAACTTAAATCCATTTTCTGGCCTATTCACAGATACGAACTTAAGAAATTTTTACCTATGAGTTTTTTGATGTTCTGTGTGTTATTTGTGTATACGATGATAAAGGATTTAAAAGACGTGTTCATTTTGAAGTACGCCACGTGTGGAGGTACTGAACTACTACCGGTTTTAAAATTATGGTTTGTAATGCCTATGGCATTTATGTTTGCTATTGTGTTTACTTTCTTGGTCAACAAATTTGGGAATAAAAAAACGTTTTATATAGTTATATGCACGTTTTTGCTGTTTTATCTCTTGTTTGTAACCGTACTTTTCCCTCAAGCTAAAATGGGGCATATCCATGCCGGCGAGGAAACCATTAGAAATTTGCAAAATTCTTTACCGAGGGTATTTTACTATGTGGTTCCTTGCGTAACAAACTGGGCGTACACTATGTTTTACTGTTTTTCTGAGATATGGGGTAAAGCAGTAATAGGTTCACTGTTTTGGCAGTTTGCGAATCGCATTACTAAGAAGGATGAAGTCGAAAGGTTTTACGGTTTATATTCCATGATTGCCAATATAGGTGTTATCATTTCAGGAGGGTCATTGGAAAGAATTTCAAGAACTACCGATAATATGTTTGACAGGAATGTTAAAATTTTAATTGGTTGCTGTATTCTCTTTGGCGTGGCCGCTATGGCAATTTTTTATTATATAAATAAAGTAGTGTTGAACGACCCCAGGTTTTATGATCCTGAAATTGTGCAGGAAAAACCAAAAGAAGATAGCGTTGGAGTTTTAGAGGGGCTTAAAATACTGTTTACTTCAAGGTATGTGGGTTTAATTGCTATACTATTGATGGCTTACGGAACTACTTTGAACTTTATAGAAGTTATCTGGAAAGACCACATGAGAGCAACTTTACCTAACCCAAATGATTGTGCGTCAATGTTAGGAAATCTTTCAATGACTGTTGGAATTAGCACCATTTTAACTACGCTTTTAAGTACAATAATAATGAGGAATTTCAAATGGAAGGTTGCAGCACTTATATCTCCAATATGTACGTTACTATCGGGGTTGGTATTCTTTGCGCTTGTAGTTTATAATAAGATGGGTGCGAGTCATATACATGGACTTTCAATTCCAATTATGATATTGTGGTCTGGACTGATAACAATTGCATTAGTTAGAAGTGTAAAATATTGTTTATTTGACACAACTCGCAACATGGCATTTAGACCTCTGGATGAAAATATTAAAACTAAAGGTCAAGCTTCAGTGGAAGTTGTTGCCGGAGGAGCAGGAAAAGCGAGCGCCTCAACTGTTACTTATACCCTCACTAACATAGTGGATAAAGGAAGCAGAGTATCAGCTCATCTACTAATTATAGTTCCAATATTCTTTGCAGTAGCACTTGGATGGATTGCGGCAGTTTTTGGACTTAGCAAAAAATATGAAGCAAAAATTGCGGAAAAATCAGAGTAAAATCGCTAAGCGGTTTACATATGCTAGCTTAAACAGTATAGAAATTTGTATAAGATTATATCTGGATGTTCATAACTTAAGAGAAGACAAATTTTAAGTAAAGGAGTCGAACTTAAGAATGGGGAAAAACAAAAGTTGGATAATAGTAGCACTGCTACTGGTTGTTGCGGTGGTAGGAGTGATATTCTTTTACGAAAAAAATTCGGTTAAGGTGTTTACCAAGAGCGAATATGTAAAAGAGGTTATCGTTCAGAATCAGGATTTCGAAAACGCATTAGATGGATTTTTAGATCAAGTTTCTTCCTATAATGGAAGTAAAGCCTCAACGGAGAATCTTGAAAAAACCGCCGATAAATTTACGGAATTTGTAAAAGCTCTTGAGGAAAAATTAGGGCCGAGGGTGCCGCATGAATCTCGGGATCATTATAACCAAATGATAGCGGCTTATAAAATTTATCTAGAAGCAATAGATATGTACAAAAGGTATGTTCCAAAAAAACTCGGAGAAGAGCGAGAAAGTTTAATTAAAGAAGCTGATGCCAAATTAAATGAAGCACGAACAGCTATGAAAAACATAAAATAATAGTTGTTTATTGAAAACCACAGGAGGTGAACAAATGCTATGGAAAATTCAGAAACAGAAGTTGTTATAACTAACCTTTTGCTTATGATTGCCTGGCATTTGGGGGTTCTTGTGGTTTGTAAAAAATTAAATGCTTCATTTTTTGACGCTCGCAAATTTTTATATGCTCCGAAAAAATGGGAACAAGAGGGCAAATTTTACACCAAAGTTTTAAAAATAAAAAAGTGGAAAGATAAGCTTCCTCAATACGTTGCTAAGGATGGATTTTCAAAACGATCACTTAACTTTAAAATGATGGATAAGGATTATCTGGAGAGGTTTATAGTTGAAACTTGCCGTGCGGAATGGAATCACCTGATGGGATGTATGTACTGGATAGTTTCGATTTTTGTAAATTCTTCTCTATATGCATTTGTATTTTCGTTGATACCAATAGTTGCAAATTTACCTTTTATTATGATTCAGCGGTTTAACCGCATACGTTTATGCAAGTGGATAAAAAGGAAATACAGTAGAAGTGCAATAATTTATGATTCTAAAGTTTCCTAACGGTGTATTTTTTAATTGGAGAAGTAGAAATAAATCAAGAGGAAAATAAAAGTATTTGAGAAATTCAAAAATACTATTGAAAAAATTTAGCTTTTGGTGTATAATTATGTTTACGAGTTTTGTTTCAACTAATTGATTAAAATAAAGAGGTGAAATGTAGAGTGAAAGCAGATATACATCCTAAGTATGAAAGTACTAAAATCAGATGTGCGTGTGGTAATGAAATCGACACCCGTTCTACTCGTCAGGATATAACGGTTGAAGTATGTTCTAAATGCCATCCGTTTTACACAGACAAGCAGCGCTTTGTTGATACCGGCGGACGTATTGGTAAATTTAAAAAACGTTTGGCTCAAGTTCGTTAGTTCCGACTTGAAATTTAGTATGGCTAGGCGGCGCAGTAGTTGCGTTGCCTAGTGTTTTAAGTCTAGGTGATTAAGATATGGAGTACAAAACCATTGAAAATGAGAGCATCTACGAAGAAACCGAAAAACGCTCAAAATTTATATCTTATAGTTTTAAAGTTTTTACAAGCGAAGAAGCACAGCGAAAACTAAAAGAAGTAAAGTCGATTCACAAAACCGCCAAACACTGGGTATATGCTTATATCGTAAATGAAGGCCAGGAAGAAAAATACTGTGATGACGGTGAACCTTCAGGGACTGCAGGAATGCCAACAATGGGAGCTATTAAAAGTTTGGAACTTCAAAAAGTTATGGTAGTAACAGTACGATATTTCGGAGGAATTTTGTTGGGTACTGCAGGGCTAAGAAAAATGTATGCTAGCACAGCGCTAGGGGTTCTTGAGAGATCAGGAATCGTAGAGATGAAAAAAGTCAGTGAAGTTTCAGTAGTTTGCAGTTATAATCAATATGGAAAAATCACGAAGATTCTATCTGAATTTGAAAGCAAAATCAAAAAACTGGAGTACGGTAGTGAAGTAAGTTTTACGTTTTTAGTAAATCAAAAATTTAAAGATGCCGTTGTTGCTAAAATCGTGGACATACTTAGAAATGATTCGGGAATTAAAGTTTTATCGGATACTTTTGCAAGCATTTAATTTAAATTATAATCTCGCTTGCTTTTAGAGAGGTGTGAATTTAAAATGCTAAACATAAGGGAAATGACTGAAGAAACTGAGCTTAAATACCTATCTAGTAAAGCTTCGTGCGCTAGAAAAAGCCGTGGAAGAAAAGTTTATGAAGAACCTTGTTTAATTCGGACGGATTATCAACGTGATAGAGATAGAATTTTACATAGCAAGTCTTTCCGCAGGTTAAAGCACAAAACTCAAGTTTTTATTTCTCCTATAGGGGATTATTATCGAACGAGATTAACTCACACGTTGGAAGTGGCGCAAATTTCAAGAACCATTGCCCGAGCTTTGAAACTCAATGAAGATTTAACCGAGGCTATTGCATTAGGTCATGATATTGGACATGCTCCTTTCGGACACGCCGGAGAAACGGTTTTGAATCAGCTGTGTCCAGAAGGGTTCAAGCATTATAAACAAAGTTTTCGAATTTTAAGTGTCTTGGAAAAAGAGGGTAGAGGCTTGAATTTAACTTGGGAAGTTTTGAATGGAATTTTGTGTCATACGGAAGGAGAACAAGCCCAAACCCTTGAAGGACGTCTTGTTAGAATATGCGATAAAATTGCCTATATAAACCACGATATTGAAGATGCAATCAGAGCAGGAATCTTAAAATTAAGCTCGCTGCCAAAGCATTTTCAAGACATAATTGGTGGAAAGATTTCTGGAATAATAAACGCGTTAGTATCTGCGGTGATTGAAAATAGCTATGATGGAATTATCACTCTAGGACCAAGCGTTGGAGAAGCCTTCAGAGATGTTCATGAATTCATGTATAAAAATGTTTATCTTGATAAGAAATCTATTTCAGAAGAACATAAAGTACCGTTTGTTATAAGTTCGCTTTATAATCATTTCAAGAATAACAGTAATCAAATACCCGAATATCTTAGAATATTGAATTCTGAAGAAGGACTAGACAGAGCCGTCTGTGATTACATTGCCGGAATGACTGATCAGTTTGCCATAAGTTTATTTAAAGATATTTTTCTTCCAAGATCCTCGAAAATTTTTTAAGCTCAAGAAAAATCAAGGTTTGATGTTCATAGCTGAGAGACAGGGGGTATGAAGTTTATGAATCTTTCCGATGACTTTATAGCTGAACTTAAAGAAAAAAATGAGATAACCGAAATAATTTCACAGTACGTTGATATTCAGCGAAAAGGCAGAAATTTAATGGGTATATGCCCTTTTCATGCCGAAAGAACTCCTTCTTTTTGCGTATATCCTTCTAGTAACTCGTTTTACTGTTTTGGGTGCGGTGCCGGAGGTGACGTTATAACATTTTTGCGTCTAATAGAGCATTACGACTACATTGAAGCAGTAAAAAATCTATGCGATAGATGCGGCATGAATTTTGAGGTTAGTGATGAAGAAGATGAAATATACAAGAAAAAATTATTAATTTATCAAATCAATAGAGAAGCAGCGAAATTTTATCATAAGTGTTTATTAGATAAAAAAGGCGAAAAAGCTCGTAATTACTTGCATAGTAGAGGAATTAAACCATCTATAGTTACTCGTTTTGGTCTAGGGTTTTCTCCGGACGATAGATTTTCCCTTATAGACTACTTGACAAAAAGAGGTTATAATGAAAAAGACGTAATTCTTTCAAATCTGGCATATAAATCGCAAAATATGCGAACAATCGACAGATTTTCTGATAGGTTGATGTTTCCTATCATAGATGTTCGAGGTAATGTTATTGCTTTTGGTGCAAGAACTCTTTCAGGAAAACAGCCTAAATATTTGAATACGTCAGATACAATGGTTTTTAAAAAAAGTAGTAATTTGTTTGCTCTTAATTTTGCTGCGAAATCTTCGGAAAATCATCTGATACTCGCCGAAGGATATATGGATGTTATTGCTTTGCATCAAGCGGGATTCAAAAGTGCAGTGGCTACGCTGGGGACTTCCCTGACTACCGCTCAAGTTAAAATAATATCTCGTTATTGCGAAGAAGTGGTGCTAGCGTATGATTCGGATTCTCCGGGGAAAAAAGCATCCGAGCGAGCAATTACACTCTTAAAGAGCAGCGGTTTAAAGGTTAAAGTAATTTCTATTCCAAAGTTTAAGGACCCAGATGAATTTTTAAGAGCGGAGGGAGAAAATGCTTCAATTAAATTTAAAGGTCTTATCGAGAACTCCAAGAATGATTTGGAGTACAGATTAGCCGGATTGAAATCACAATGTGATTTGAAAACGTCGGATGGAAAGGTGAAGTATTTAACAGAAGCGGCAAAGATATTAGCACAATGTGAAAGTGCAGTGGAAAGAGAAATATATGCGATGTTAGTCAGTGACGAAACAGGCATCAGGAAATCCACGGCTTTGCTTCAAATAGATAAGTACATAAAGCAAAATTCTCGCAAGTCTAAAGCAAAAGAACTCAAAAATATCCTTAAGTTGACATCAGCTTCTTCAGATGACATAAATAAAGAAAAAAGCTCTAATTTAAGAGCGGCTCTTGCAGAAGAAAGTCTGATAGCGTGCGTTATAAATGATGCTGAGTCTGCTAATACTATAATTCACAATATTTCTTCCGACTTATTTTTGACCCAGTTTAATAAAAAGGTTTTCCAGTGTATTGAAAATGCAATGTCTCAAAAAAGATCAGTTGATATATCTACTTTCTCAAACGATGAATTTTCTTTTAAAGAAATAGGAAGAATAACAAAGATAATTTGTGGCTACAACAAAAGCATGGGAACTAAGCAGTGTATAGAAGAGTACATTCGTATAATCAAGGAAGAAAATCAAAAAAAGAAATTCAAAGAGGTAAGTAATGTTTCCGAAACTGAAATTCAGCAGTACATTGAAAATTTGAGTAAAACCTAAAGCATCTCATTAATAAACAAAAGCTTTAGATTTTGAACGAAAGAGGAGGAGGCATAAAAATGGAAGGATCAAATCAAAAAAAAGGAAATATAGATAATGTTATCAAGGATTTAGCCATACAAGGTAAGTCGTCGGGTCATGTGAGCACAGGTGAAATACTCGAAGCAATGGGTGAGATGGAATTTGACCCAGATGAAATAGAAAAGCTGTATGATTCCATGGAGTCTTTGGGAGTGGATATAGTCGAGGGTTTAGATGACGTAGATTCGTCAACTTCAAGTGCTACGAAAGTGGGACAGTTCGATAGTGGGCTATTACCGGATGATCCTGTTAAACTATACTTGAAAGAAATCGGGATGGTACCGCTACTTAGCAACGAAGAAGAACTCGAACTTGCAAAAAGAGTAGCAATGGGTGACGAGCGAGCTAAGAAACGTCTTTCAGAAGCAAATTTAAGATTGGTAGTAAGTATCGCTAAGAGATATTTGGGCAGAGGTATGCATTTTCTGGACCTGATTCAAGAAGGCAATTTAGGTCTTATGAAAGCAGTAGATAAATTCGACCACTCTAAGGGATTTAAATTCTCTACCTATGCTACTTGGTGGATTCGCCAGGCGATCACACGAGCTATTGCAGATCAAGCCAGAACCATAAGAATACCGGTGCACATGGTTGAAACTATGAATAAAGTTAGAAGAGTATCGGGTCAGTTATTGCATAGTAATGGTCATGAACCCACACCTGAAGAAGTGGCAGAAGAGCTCAATATGCCTGTGGATAAAATAAAAGAAATTATGAGAGCATCTCAAGACCCTCTTTCGTTAGAGACTCCAATAGGTGAGGAAGACGATACTCATCTAGGCGACATGGTTCCAGATAGTGATGCACTTGCACCGGTTGAAGAAGCATCTAATGTTTTGCTCCGAGAGCAACTTATAGAAGTTTTAGATACCTTAACTCCTCGCGAAAGAAAAGTATTGCAAATGAGATTCGGTATACAGGATGGTCGCCCTCATACTTTGGAAGAAGTAGGAAAAGAATTTGATGTAACTCGGGAGAGAATTCGTCAAATTGAAGCAAAGGCTTTGAGAAAACTCAGACATCCCAGTAGAAGCAAAAAATTGAAAGATTATTTAGATTAATCTCTCTTGACATTTTTTCCTATTAATGATAAAATTACCCTTGCCGCATATTGTAGGTTTATCAAACGAGATTATCTCTACCTACTGTAGCGAGATGAAATAAAGGCAGGTGCGTAAGCAAGAGATGTACGCAGTTATTAAAACAGGTGGCAAACAGTATAAAGTTAATGAAGGTGATGTTATCTACGTTGAGAAATTAGACGTAGCAGAAGGTTCAGAAGTTAACTTTGATGTTGTTGCAGGCCAGGACGACAAACAATTTTATGTAGGAAATCCTTTAGTAAGTTCAGCAGTTGTAACTGGTAAAGTAATGAAAAACGGAAAAGCAAAAAAGATAACCGTTTTTACTTACAAACCAAAAAAAG
>CAKVBG010000040.1 GCA_934725345.1 uncultured Eubacteriales bacterium | reverse complement strand
GGCAGTTGCACCTTTAGATATCAGATTTACTTCCCCACAGATTAGCGGCTTTTTGCTTTGAGCTGTTAAACCCGATATTAAACTCATATTGGATGCAACGGTGTTGTCGGTAGGTGTGTACACAGCATCCACTTTACTCAACATATATCCAACTACTTGCTCTATTTCTGAAGCTTGCGAAAAAGTAAAAAATTCAGTCTGAATACCTATTTTCTCAGCTTCACTTTTTGCTATGTTTGCCTGATATCTGGAGTTTGCCTCATTAGATGAGAATAAAATTCCTATTTTTTTAGTTAAAGGTTTGAGCTTCTTGATTAAACCTATCTGCTTATCAATCGGTGCTAGGTCGGAGGTACCTGTAATGTTTCTTCCGGGTAATTCGTTAGAATCAACAAGACCCGTTTCCTCAAGATTGGTTACGGCAGTGACTACAATGGGTATCTTTGAGGTAACCGCAGCGGTTGCTTGAGCGGCAGGAGTGGCTATAGCCAAAATTAATTCACATTTTTCATTTACTAATTGATTAGCAATCAATGTACAGTTAGCCTGGTCAGCTTGGGCGTTTTTATAAATTATTTTTCCTTCAAAACCTAATTTCCTAATTTCATCTTCAAATCCTTCACGGGAAGCATCAAGTGCTTCATGCTCTACGAATTGTATAATCCCAATTTTATGTTCATCCGTTTTTTTGAAAAACACAAAGCTAGATAAAACCACTACTGCGAAAGCTAATATCATGTTCTTATTTTTAATCATCCCAGTTCACATCCTTTATATATTTTTTTAAATGGATAAGTTATAAAGTAGTAAGTATCGTAGTTGTAAATCAAAAAAAATTTCATTTACTTCCTCCAACAAAACAAAAAGAGCCTAAACTATTTTCATAGCTTGGCTCTCTAGATTTTTGAAAACTAAAAAGCCATCACGGTTGCATTCAGCATCCGCAACGGCCAACGAAGGTTATTACGGAAACTGATTATCCGTAATAGCTATATAAATTATTAAATTGTGAATTCAATATGATATTCATAAATAAAACTCCTAAATATCCAATTCATTAAACTTACAGGATTTATTATACATCATATTTTTGTGGCTGTCAAGGGTAATCTTTTATTAAACTTCATCACTAAGATATTGCATCTCGCTTTTAATTTCTTTGGTGCAACTTTCTCCTTTTAAAATTCTCAAAATTTCAAATCCAAACTGCATAGCAGCCCCCGGACCTTTAGCAGTGACGATATTTTCATCATGGCAAACTAAATCCTCTGTTAAAATTGCCCCTTCAAGCTGGCTTTCAAACCCCGGATAACAACATGCCTTCTTATTTTTTAAAAAGCCCATCTTACCCAGAATACTTGGTGCAGCACAAATAGTTGCTACTAAAATTTTTCTTTCAAAACAATACTTCAAGATCTCTCTTAATTCAACACTATTGTAAAGATTTGTAGTACCTGGCATTCCTCCCGGCAAAATTATAGCCTCTATGCCCTCTTTTTCAATTTCACTGATATCAATATCAGCTTTGATTTTTATCCCTTGAGTTCCTGTTACTTCTTTGCCCTTTACTCCAACTGTTTTTAAACCAAATCCTGCTCTTCTTAAAACATCGGTCGGAGCAATAGCCTCCATTTCCTCAAATCCATCCGCTAAAAAAACGTATATCATATAAATACCTCCAAAAAATCATATCTAAATTAGAATGTTATCACAAATACAAACCGTTATACACTCCTAAAGGGATATCTTGAAAAAAACTCTAAAATCTGTTAAAATAGTTATATAAAAAGCTCGGAGGAATTAATTTGAAAGATAACACAGTAGAACTTTTATCCCCTGCAGGTGATATGGAAAAATTAAATGCTGCCTTAAATTTTGGTGCCGATGCAGTATACTTAGCAGGAAAAGAGTTTGGCATGAGATGTTCCACTTCTAACTTTGATATTGATGAACTAAAAAAAGCAATTGAAATTACTCATAAGAAGAATAAAAAAGTTTATTTAACCTGCAACACTTTGCCCAGGAATGATGAAATTGACCGTATACCGGAATTTCTTTCTACCGCTCAAGATTTAGGTGTAGATGCTTTTATTATAGCTGATATGGGTATTTTAGGTCTTGCAAAGAAATTTGCACCAAAAACCGCTGTACATATCTCAACTCAATTCGGAATAACAAACTATATGTCTGCAAGAGAGCTGCATAGCATGGGTGCTCAAAGAATCGTTCTTTCTAGGGAGCTCTCCCTTGAGGAAATATCTACTATCAGAGCTAAAACAGATAAAAGTCTTGAGTTGGAAGCTTTTGTTCATGGTGCAATGTGCGTTTCTTTTTCGGGAAGATGTTTAATATCCAATTTCCTTACCGGTAGAGATGCCAATAGAGGAAATTGCGCTCAAGCATGTAGGTGGAAGTACTACTTAACTGAAGAAAAAAGAAAAGGTGAATATTTCCCAATTACTGAAATCGATAAAGGTACTTATTTCTTTAATTCTAAAGATTTATGCATGATTGAGTATATCCCTCAGCTTTTAGAAGCAGGTATTACAAGCCTCAAAATAGAAGGAAGAGCAAAATCGGCGTATTATGTGGCAGTTGTGACAAATGCATATAAGCACGCTTTGAAACTTTTTTATAAAGACCCCTGTAACTACAAACTTGAGAACTGGATAAAAGAAGAAGTATATAAAATCAGTCATAGAGAATATTCAACTGGATTTTATTTCGGTAACTCTCCCGGACAAGTCTACGATAGCGGAGGATACGTCCGAGAATATGAAGTTGTGGCAGTTTGTGAAGGTTCTGAAAAGGGTTTTATCAGGGTATCTCAAAGAAATAGGTTTTTTAAGGGCGATAAATTAGAAATTCTTGAACCTGAAGGCGAGCCTTTTGAAATTACAGTTGAAAAAATCCTTGACGAAAACGGTAACGAAATGCAGTGTGCTCCTCATCCAACTCAAAAACTTTTGATACCCTTAAACAAAGCAGTTAAACCGGGGGCATTTTTAAGAGCTCCGCTTAGAAAAGAAACTAAAAATTAAATAAAAGGAGAGTTTAAATATGAAAAAAAACTTAACCAAAAACTTTTCACTCGTTTTGGCAAGTATGCTAATGATTTTTACTGGAGGATGCAGTGCGAAGAGTGACGCAGTAATTACTCAAACAAATTTAGAAGAATTTAAATCTTTGTCGATATCCGCAGGGGCGAGTGATATTGAACTCCTGAACTCTGACCACTTTGCCCTTGAGGTATGCAAACGTACAAAAGATGCCGACCCTACATTAACGCTTGACGATCACACACTTAAGCTGGATTTTCATCCGCAAAATTCTTGGATGGATTTTTCAAATCAAAAACGTTACATAAAGGTTTATTTTCCTAATTCTGAAAAACTTGAAAATGTATCTGTTGAAACCGATAGTGGGAGCCTGAGTGTAAGCCCCATTTTTGTTTCCAAATTTGACTTAAACTCTAAATCAGGAAGTAGCAAAATTAGTCTAAAGGACCCAGAATGCATAAATATCAAATCTTTAAGCGGAGATTTAAGTTTGGATCAAGAGTCTTCTTTGCCAGTAGACTTAAACTTAAACATCACATCAGGTAGCTCCAATTTAACTGGAGATATTTGGGGTAATGTTAATATTGGAAAGAAAAGCGGAAATTTAGTAATGAAGGGTAAATTTGAAGGGGATACCAATATAAATTCAGTATCGGGAAACACTAGCCTGGAATGTAAAGGCTCATCTTTGGAATACAACTCCAGCTTATCTTCAGTTTCAGGTAAGATATCAGTTACTGAAAATGGCAGTCCTTTGGTTTTGCCTAACATGAACTCAAACACCAATCCTTCAAATAAATCTATGGTAGTAAACAGCACAAGCGGAAAAATTTCAATTGATTTTAAATCATAGGATTTTTTAGATAGTCTTCAATTATTTTATTAACTAAAATTTCGGGCGAAGCATTGTTGTCAAAATCTGCACTGCTAAACCTTTCATAAAATGGCTCCCTTATCTCGGACATTTCATTTAAGTTCTTGGATAAGGGCCTATTATTTGTTGCGAGCAAATTTAAATCCCTTTTTAGACGATAAATCTTTCCGTTTTGCCTGAGAGGTAGGTAGTTCTCGGGATCTAAAACCACGCCTCCTCCCGTTGATATCACCAAATTACTTTTTTTACCCACTTCGTTTACTACTTGTTTTTCTGCATCTCTAAATTCTTTTTCTCCGTACTTTTTGAATATTTCAGCAATGCTCATACCATAACATTTTTCGATTTCTGAATCTATATCAACGAATATTTTTCCGGTTCTAGCCGCTAACAACTTGCCAATCGTGCTTTTGCCGCACCCCGGCATGCCAATGAGTGAAATATTTGAAATTTGAAGCAAGAGTTCTTTAATGATTTTTTGAATGATCGAATTATTTAAATGTGAGTCGGAAAAAATCTCTGCCGCCGCCTTAGCTTGAGCAACTAGCATTGGTAAACCCGTTGCAAAAGGGATGGATAATCTTTGAGAGTCGAGCACCAAAGCTGTGTAAAGGGGATTATATACAACATCAATTACTCCGCTTAAATTTTGAAATTTACTTATATCAATAAGTTTTTGTCCATTATTGGGATACATCCCCACGGGAGTGGTATTAATAATAATATCTGAGTTTAGATGGTCGTAAATATTTTTATAGTTTAAATTTCCTTCACGGGATACAACTAAAATTTCCTTCGCACATGACTCTTGAGCAAAAACTTTCGCCGTGGCAGATGTCCCTCCGCTACCTAAAATTATTACCTTCTTGTTTTTAAGGGAAATATTTGAGACATCTACTGTGTATTTAAGACCAAAGTAGTCAGTATTGTATCCACAAAGGAAACCCTCTTTGGTAACTTTCAAAGTGTTCACGCTTCCAATTGAGCTTGCTTTTTCATCAAGATAGTCGCAAAAAGGTATCACTTCTTTTTTATACGGCATTGTTATGTTTAAACCTTTAAATTTTTTCAATTTCAGTATATGTTTAAGCTCATCAAGATTTAAGTTATATAGATTATAGTTGTAGAGTCCGATTTTTTCGTGAATAATTTTTGAATAGCTATGAGCTAAATTCAAACCAACTAACCCAAAATCCATTTTATTACCTTCTTATTTTTCTTCTAGTTTGCTCTCCATTATGCAGGCGGATTTTATTATTGTTTCATATATATCATTAAACAAATTATCTTCAAAACCATTTTTGATTGCAGCTGCTTTAGCTTTGGCCATTACTTCCTTTATTCTTTTTTCATCTACTATTGAAATATTATGTTCTTTTTTGTATTTTCCAATCTCCCGAACAGCTAAAAATCTTTCGGCAAGCAGGTTTAAAATTTTGTCATCTATACTATCGATAACCCTTCTATACCGTGAGATGGGGTTATCATTTTTCTCAGATACTTGCATTTTAAGTGCTCCTTTTCAAAGCTAAATTTTTAGTGATCTTTTTAAAATTTTAAATTCTTCAAGATTTAACTGCTGCAAGCTATCCGATAAAGCATTTTTAGGATCAATATGAACTTCCGTCATTATGCCATCCGCTCCTAATGCCACAACCGCTTTCGCAATGTTTAGCAAAATATCTTTCCTCCCCAAAGAATGACTCAAATCCGCTATCACAGGAAGATTAGTTTCTTGCTTCAATATTGCTATACAAGATATATCTAAAGTGTTGCGAGTAGCAGTTTCAAAGGTTCTAATTCCTCTCTCGCACATGATTATATTCCTATTTCCCTCACAAGCCATATATTCTGCAGCAAATTTGAATTCTTCTATCGTAGCACACATTCCTCTTTTCAAAATAACACTGTGCCCGGACCTCCCTACTTCCTTTAAAAGTTCAAAATTATGCATATTCCTAGAACCAATCTGCAAGATATCAATTGAGTCTACCATGTAATCTAAATGCCTTGGATCAACTATTTCACTGACCGTAAACATTCCGTATTTTTTAGCTGCTTGTGCAAGCATTTTAATTCCTTCTTTACCGAGGCCTTGGAAATCATATGGTGACGTCCGGGGTTTATATGCTCCACCTCTTAGAAATTTCACCCCTACGGAAGATAGCCCTTGAGCAAGCTTATCAATCATTTCGGCATTCTCAACGGAACAAGGTCCGGCAATAAATTGAGGTTCCTTTTTCACTGAAGGAAATTGTTCTTCTATACTTCTAAACTTTTCATTCTCTATTTTCATATGGTTAAACCTCGTGGTTAATTTTTCTGTTTAAATTCGGAATCATTAAGTCAAGGATCGCAATAGCTCCAGCAGATTCCACTACAGGAACAGCTCTCACCGCGATACAAGTATCATGCCTCCCACCAAAACTAACTTCACATTCTGTTTTTTCTTTCAGATTTACAGTTTTTTGAGGCCTGCTTATCGAAGCAGTAGGTTTAAATGCAACTTTGAAAATTATTGGCATTCCAGTGCTTATTCCACCTAAAATGCCTGAGTGATTGTTGGTTTTGGTTTTAATTTTCCCATTTTGGATAATAAACTCATCATTATGCTCGCTACCAAGCATAGAAGAGCACTTAAATCCTGAACCGAATTCCAATCCTTTAACTCCAGGCACGGCGAATATTATAGAAGAAATTTTGCTTTCTATGTTATCGAAAATCGGGTCACCGATACCCTCAGGCAACCCCACAACAGCACATTCAATAGTTCCACCAATGCTGTTGCCTTGATTTTTAATTTCTAAAATTTTTTGCTTCATTTTTAAGGAAGCTTCTTCGTTTATAACTGAAAAACTTTTCTTTGAAAGCTTCTCTAAAATTTGACGGTCTACATTAATTTGATCAAAAGGTTCATCCGAAATATCTCCTATTTGGCTCAAATGTGCCCCGATATACACTCCGCTTCTTTCTAAAATCCCTTTGCATATCGTCCCTGCAAAAACTATCGGAGCTGTAAGTCTGCCCGAAAGATGTCCTCCACCGCTTAAGTCAGCAAAACCATTATAACGAACAGTGCTGGTAAAGTCTGCATGGCCCGGCCTTAAGATAAATTCATTTTCTTTGTAGTCAGAGGGATTAAAGTCTTCATTTTTTATGATTGCACACACCGGACTCCCAGTGGTTTTTCCATTTAATACTCCAGATACAATTTCTGGTTTATCAGACTCATTCCTGGAGGTTGTTAAAGCACTTCTGCCGGGTTTTCGCTTATACATTTGTGAATTAATCTGGTCAAAATCAATAAATTCTCCAGGAGGAAGCCCATCTATTACTACCCCGATAGCTTTTCCATGGCTTTCTCCAAAAATAGAAATTTTAATATTTTGACCCCATATGGACGACATTCACATTACCTCCTAATAAAGCATAATCCTTAAAAAAATCCGGATACGACTTATTAATACTCTCTGCACCCTTAATCTTTAGCCCTTCCGGCACAACATTCGCCATTATACTCAATGCCATAACGA
Organism: uncultured Eubacteriales bacterium; assembly: GCA_934725345.1. GTDB lineage: Bacteria > Bacillota > Clostridia > Oscillospirales > Acutalibacteraceae > UMGS1491. Next base: position 2,196 of record CAKVBG010000040.1, on the reverse strand, counting down.
TTCTATGGTCATTATGACCCCAAAGAACCTCTGAATGTAATTTTTGATTTCCTATTATCTTTAGCTGATGTTTAGTTCGATAAATTTCTACCCCTAGTTTACCCAGTTCTTCAGATATAACTTCCGCTCGACTGCTTTCTTTAAATCTCAATCTTCGTATGTTGTTTATTACTGTCATCCCTTCAGCATTGGCCGCTAACACGGTTAGTATCGGGACCAAATCCGGAATTTGAGAAGCATCTATGGTGATACCGTGCAAGTCACTTTTTCTAGTAACAACTGCTCCTCGTCTGGTGTAAATTTTACCACCAAAGTCAGAAATCAAAGAGTATATACTCGAATCCCCTTGGATAGAACGTGTGTTTAATCCCTTAACCGATACCCTCCCTCTAAGTAATCCTGCTGCAAGGAAAAAAGCTGCTTGCGACCAATCTCCTTCTAGGGTGTAGTCAGCTGGTTTGTATTTTTGATTTCCTGCTATAAAAAAACCTGTTTGCGTTCTTTGAGCCCTTACTCCAAAATGCCTCATAACTTGAGTTGTCATGCTAACATAGTTTGCAGATTTTAATTTAGAAGTTATCTCTATTAGACTATCATCTTCTAGTAAAGGTAATGCAAGTAGTAGACCTGAAATAAATTGAGAGCTTGTCCCCCCCGGAATGCAAAAAGTACCGGGTGTTAATTTTCCGCTTATTTTTACTACATATTTCCCCTGATACTGAAATTTTAAACCATTTTTGGATAAAATTCTTAAGTATGAAAGCAAAGGCCTTTTGGCAAGCGATTCGCTCATCTTAAAACTTGCACTTATACCTAAAGCCGAAACTATAGGAATTAAAAACCTTAAAGTAGAAGCTGACTCACAACAATCTATAACTATATCTTTTTGATTAGTGAGTGAAAACCCTTCAACAAACAAATTTTCTCCTTCCAAAAAAAATTCAGATCCAATATTTTTCATAGCTTGAATAGTGGCTAAGATGTCTTGTGAAAATGAAATCGGAGTAATTTTACACCTCTTTCCTGCTAAGCAGCCGCATATTATGCTTCTGTGTGTTAAACTTTTAGAAGAAGGTATTACTATCTCTCCACACAGCTCTTTTGGTTTTATAATAACTTCACTCACATTCAAAAACTCCTTTCATAAATTTTGATACTTTTTCCATTGGAAGTCTATATACAACTCCTTCGCCGATCTTCCTAAGAAGTATGAGGTTTAAATTTTTATTCATAACCTTTTTATCTTTAAGTACCAAGGGATATAATTCTTCAAATGATAATTTAATTTTACCACCAATGTCGTATTTTGTAAAAACAGACTTTAATCTTGAATAAGTTCCTTTATCCGTCAAACCCAAACTCTCTGAAGCTTTAGTTACTAAAAGCATTCCCGAAGCAATTGCAGTTCCATGAGAAATACTTTTGTAGTTATAAGCTTTTTCTATTGCATGACCTAAAGTGTGGCCAAAATTCAGCATCATTCTTTGGTTTAAGTCTTTTTCATCTTGCTCGATAAACCTTTTCTTCACGTCTATACTTCTTCTCAAAACTTCATGTATACTATCTTGCAAATTTTGCTCTTCTAAAATTTGAAACAATTTCTCATCACCAATCGCTCCACATTTTATCGCCTCGGAAATACCGCAGTGCAATTCGCTTTCGGGTAGAGTTTTAAGCACATTGGGATCCACAAACACAAACTTGGGATAATAAAAAGTTCCTATTGTGTTTTTACTGTAATTTGAGTTAAGTCCGTTTTTCCCTCCAATCGAGGCATCAATCATTGCAAGAAATGATGTTGGGATACTAATTAGATTAATTCCTCTGTGGTAAGTTGAGGCCACAAATCCCGCAATATCCGTAATGACACCTCCGCCAAGAGCAATTATTAAATCCGACCTGGTCATAAAATTTTCAGATAAAACTTCATATATCTTACCGGCGGTGCTTAAACATTTATCGGTCTCACCTCCAGGCAGCACAATAGTCTGAACAGAAAAATTTAACTTTTCTAAATTCCGATATAGACTACTTAAATAAAACGAAGCAACTGTTTTATCCGTGATAATTAAAATTTTGCACCCCGGGAAGTGGTTTAAAATAATATCCGAACAGTTCTCAATCAAACCCTCCTGAATTAAAACTTGACTTTTCCCTACGTTCAATTTTTCCACTTTAATTTTGACCTCCTAGCTC
>CAKVBG010000039.1 GCA_934725345.1 uncultured Eubacteriales bacterium | reverse complement strand
CGTTTACAGAGTGTATTAAAATCCAAATGAAGCAAATAGCACAAGCAAAATCTCTAAGTGCTGCAAAGAAAGACTACAGCGTAATTGTGGATTTTGTTCAGAAGTATGGGTGGATTTATAGGGATGAATTTAAGAAAAAAGCCTTAAGAGATCAGAAACTTTTCAATTTATCTTTTAAAGCGGTTGAGGTAAATAATGTACAATACTGTAATATTCAAAATATGAAACTTGGTCCCAAGATTTCTTTAAACGTTTCCTCTGATTTAACGGTCGACGAAATAATAGAAGACTTAGACAACCTTAAACCCTTGAGTGATGACAGATACTCTAAAGAGTTTAAAGATTTAATCGACGGTGCTATAAGTAATATTGAAAAGTTACAACGACAACAACAGCAACTTGATGAGTTAGCTGAAAAAATTAAAGTTGTTCAACCTGAATCATCAGTAGCTGAGAAAAATTTGAAAGTTAAGCTCATTAAAGATTTAAATAAATTACCCAAAGTAAAAAGAAAGAAAGTAAAAAAAGTACAGGATAAATTGTCAATAGACAAATCTGTATCCAAAACAGCAGAAGCTAAAATGTCAGAAATTTCGAAGAAATCCTCAACCCCTTTGAAATCTGTGAAAATGGATAATGATTCATCGGATGATAAGATAACTTCGAATCCGGCTATAAAGAATGCAAATAAAGAAACTCGCGACTCAGCACCACAAATTTTAGAAGATATGGACGAATCAAGTGAAGAAATTAAAGAATATTGTGACAGAGTAATTAGGTGTTCAGAAGAAGCTATAGAACTACTAGAGGAAGTTGATGGAATTGTAGATGAAGCTTTAGAAGGACTTGGAGCTAGCGGATATGAAATATCTTGTGATATAGATGATGAAGTTGCAGACAATGTTGAGAGTATTTATTCCGATGCTAGGGATGCTTATGATCAAGCGTATGAATTTCATGAAAAATTAGTTGAGGAATACTCTCTTCTCCCGGACGAAGTAATTGAAAGCGTTAAGAGTTATTATACTGAGGCGAACGACCTATTTGATGATGCCGGAGATAAAATAGCTATCTACGATGACGAGGAGGATAAAGATGAAGAGTTTTCAAGGGCAATAAAAGAAAAATTCAACAAAATTGAAGAAAGGCACTTAGAATTAAATGAAACTTTAGATAAAGCAAAAGAAAATGCAAAATCATTGAGTAGGGCTTGGAAAGCTTTCATAATTGCACGGAAAGTTCGTGAGGAAGAAATTAAAACACTAGAGATTGTTCAGAAATTGCTCGCAGTAAACATGATAGGGAAAAACATTTGGGGAAGTGATATTTACGGCGAATATTTAGATAAAATTTCAGATATTTTCAAACGTACTAAAGATACTTCAGAAAAAGCAGAAAAGGTAAACAGTGATTTAAAAGGCTTTATTCAGAATGAAGCAATTGGAATTGCGAAAAAAAGCCACCAAATTATTAAAGACATAAAGAAAGAATATTCTTTATCTGATGTTAAAGCAGTGGTAGATCAGCTTCGTGCAAATTTAGAAGAGTTGAAAACTATTAAAAACGATTACAGCAAAACATGGCCTGATTTAGTGCGAAATGTAGAAGTGAGTTATGATGTTGTTTTGAATTGTTTAAAGGAAGCAAATGATAAGTTGAGTGGCATCATTGTAGAGCATTCAGAAAAAGCAGTTAAAACCGCAGATGAAGCTATAAAATTTACAAAAGAAACTGATGGTGCAGTAAATAAAATTTTAGAGGAACTTAAATCTGAAGGATGGGAAATATCTGGTGATATATCCACGGATCTTGTAAAAGAAGCAATGCAGAACCGTAACGATGCTGTTAGTAAATATAATAAAGCCCTGGAGGTATACGAACTATGCAAGAGTTCCTCAGCAGAGGGCAGTAGTAGTGTTAAAACGGCTCTTGGCAATATAGAAGAGCACACTAATGAAGCTCGTGAGATGTTAGAAAAACTTGAAAAACGTAAAGATGATTTTGTACATGCTATAGATGTAAAATTCGAAAGAAATAAGAAACGGTGTCAAGAAGTAGCAAAAACACTAGAAGGAAATTTAAGTTTATATGACAATGCTGAGGAAGTTGTGAGAATTGCACATGAAGCTGAAGGTGGTTTTGAAAAAATTAAAGGAACTATTAATAACATTCATGTTGCAGTTTTAATGATCAGTGCAATTTTTGAAGACAAAGCTTGTTACGATAAATATCTGAAACAAGTAAAAGAATTTCTTGATGAAGTTGAGGCTCTTATTAGTAAAAGTGAGAATATAAGAGCAAGATATGGCAAAACACGCGTCAATGAGGCTGATGATTTTAATAAAATGAATGCTAGTGTTAAAGAACTAGAAACTAAGTTGAAAAATATGGTACCGAATAATTTAAGTGATGCAATTTCCTGTTATCTACAACTAGAGAAGAAATTAAACGACATGAAAAATTGGGTAGATAGAAGAGAACAATCCGGTGATTTAAACACTAAAAATTCAATTGAGTCATCAAAAGAAAGATTAAAGGAAGCAATGGATTCTAAAGCTGATACACGAATTTTGCTTTTCGAATCAATTGAAAAAACATTGAAAGAAAAAGAAACATTAGCTCAAGGCGTTTTGACTGAGGCTAAAGGGTTAGAAAGCCAGGCTGAAGACGCACTACTTGAAGCAACAAATTTTGAATGTAATTCTAAAGCGAAAGAAGCGGAGGAATATGTGAATTCAATCAGTAAGATTTTGAAAGAAGCAGAAGAAATTTTCCAGAAAACAGATAATTTTAAAGATGATCCTGAATTTTCAACCAACTACTATAGCGATTGGAATTCAACTGTGAATTACATCCGTAAAGCAAAAAAAGATGCTGAAACAGTATCTAAAAGTGTTGCAAAGCTCATCCCAAAAATTGAAAATGTTTCTAGAGTAATAGACGAATTAAAACAAATTAAACTACCCGAGCAGCATCCTGCGGAAATGTACCAGAAAAATATGGAAACATTAAGAACTATAGTGAAGGACCCTAAAACATTAAAAGGTGTGGGGTATGAAAGTTTTGAAAAACTTTTAAATGGCACAAGAGCTAAACTTATTGATATGTATAAATTTGTTCTTGGTATTTTGAGGAAGACTGGAGAGCAAGCTAATTTCCAAGATGCAGCGAGAGATAATAAGGTTGCACAGAGTATGATGGAATCGATAAATGAAAAGGGAACAATCATTTTGGATGAGGCTAGAAGTCTATTAGATGAATTAAAGAAAATTCAAGAAAAAGCAGAGCAAATGAAAGACACCCTAGCAGATTTAAGCTTGGATTCTGATGATGAGTATTCAAGTAGTGAAGAGGAATCATCTGAGGAATATTCAGATGATGAATTATCGAGCTATGATGAAGATGATGATTCAGATATTGAGTAACCCGAAAATGACGAGAATTCAAATGGTCTTTCGGAGGAATAAAAACTCATTTGATGTTGGAAAAAGCATTTATAAATACCAAACCTAATATAATTCGATAATTAGGAAGGGTGAAGCAGAATGGCGACCACAAAACAAAAGTATACTACTACCGCGTTAAAAAGTGCAATTAATAGATACTATTTGGAAAATTTTTTTATTCACGGAAAAACTCGTGCTATAGTTCCAGACAAGAGATGGGATAATGGACTGTGTGAAATAGTAAAAGTTTTAAGGCAGATAGATAAAGTGCTTGGAGACGTAGAAGATAATTTAAATCTTTTAGGATCGGACATAACGAAAAGTGCTAGCTTAAAAATTCTCGGAGAAATAAGAAGTGTACTATGCAAAGGAGAATTAGAAGGTAAAAATATTGAAGAGGTTTATGAAATCGCGGAAGAAACTAGCAGATTGTTAAAAGGCATTGGAAGGAAAAGCTTTATTTTAAATCTTACAGCGTCTCTTAACAGTTCAGAATCTATAAAGATACTTAATAACTGTGGTAAGAAGTTATCGGATATGATGTTATTATGGAAGAAAACCAAGTTACGTAGTGAAAAAATGACAGCTGAAGTTAAGGTTTTGATAAAGAAAATTTTAAATGAATCAAGTATTGAAAAGATTATAAAGCATTTGAATAAATTCGTAGACAAAAAATACACTGAAAATTGGGATCTGTTTAGAGATACTGACAAACAAATAACAGTGGAGATAAAAGATAAGAGTTCATTTAAAGGGAGTAATTTATTTATTGTAAAAGCTGATAAACAAATATTAGAGCAATTAAATAAAATGTGGACATTTGAAGAAATAAAGGAAACGGGAAATGACGCAAAAACTAAAATTTTAGGAATATTTAAATCCCTGAAAGAAATGGTTGAGTCCGATAATGAGGGACTAAGATATTCTAAAAAGTTCCAAATATTAGTCAAAAACATAGTATGCCATCTTGGTGGAGAAAGGTCGGAAGAATCAAAACAAAGTGATGATGAAAATGTTGAAATAAGTGTTATAGATAAAGTGTATATTGAAAACGAAAAGGGCCTAGTAGAAGGGGCGAAGAATGCAGCAAAAGAATTAAAGACGTGCGTAGAGAGTGTTGAAAAATTGCCAGCAATGGTGGAAGAAGCTCAGAAGAATGTGGAAACAGGAATGGAGGTATTGAAAAAAGTAAGTGGTGTAGTAAATTCAAATAAGCTGGAAAGCATGGTTTCAGTGGCAAAAGCTTTAACAGATTTGAGCAAGGCTGAAGATGCTTATAACAAAGCTTTTTATGAATTGCCAAAAGAGAATAAAACTAATCTGTCCAAGAAATTGGTAGAGTTGATTGATGACTTTTGTGAATCAACTCAAAGAGTACCGACTGAAGTGCGTGTTAAAGAACTTGCAAAAGATTTCTTTATCGTAAAAAAATTACCTAAAGGTAAAAAGGAAAAGAACGCTAACGACAACATTATTAAAAAATATGAATTGAAAAGAAACAATAGGTTATTAAAAGCGCTCAAGGAAGCAAAAGAAGCTAATGAGTTATATTCAAAAAAAGATAAAACAATTGAAGATCTAAAAGCAGTAAAAAGTGAATCCACCAGCAAACTAGTACCCTATATTGGAGAATTTGCGTTTAATGAATGCTACCCGGCGTCGTATTTATCAACTCTTCTGAGAAATTTGATTTCTGAAGAAGCAAAATTGAGAGAGACTAACATTAGTTGTGATGAATACTCAGAATATTATCTTAAAAATTATATAAATGCAGAGAAAAGATACAATGATTACTATAATGTAAACAATATGGACGCTTTTCTATGTAGAGTTGAGAAATTTGAAGAATTTTTAAGGAAAATTGGGGATATAGGTTCTATGACCACAATTAGAGATGAGGAATTAATTGGATGTGTTGCTTCTGTTTGTGGAAAGCTTGAAACATATGATAATAAAGGCGTAAAACGCATATTCAATGACACACTGGCAGTCGCTAAAAAAACTAAGAAAAGCGCTTTGGAAAAAGCTGCCAAAGCGTTGAATAGGACGAAAAAAAAGTTAGAGCTATTAAACTCTTGCCGAGAAATATATTATATTGATGGGTTCAGAGTTGCTGAAAAAGCTATTGGAGAGGCTAGAGTGGCTGAAAAAGCTATTGGAGAGGCTAGAGTGGCTATCAACGATGTTAAAAATAAAATTGAAGAAAATAATACGGCTGCCGTTGAAGAAGCTTTAAATAAAACAGCCAAAGCTGACCAAACAATCGAACAAGTAACCCGACGAAGAGACCTAGCAAACGATCTACGACGACAACGACAACAAATATTAAAAAAACGCTCCAAAAAAATATCACTTGAAGGAAATGACGTTGTAGAAAAGTTGGATGGTGATTCTAAATCCCAAAATAATTAAGAAACTCAAATCAAAGAAATATTGCTTGCTACTCTTGTTGAATAATCTATTAAAGAAAGATAATTTTCTGAGAACAGTGCTAAAAAACATGGAGATAACCTGTTGAGAATAAAAGTTATATCAACAATTTCAAACAGGACAAGAAATTTTATTTGCAAGCTCGCTGTACTTTACTAAGTAGGATTGGGGAAAATAAGCATTTAGATTATGCAAAAATTTTTTTGATGAATATGGAGAATTATTAACTGAATTTTATTAACTGAATTAAAGAATAAAATATTTGGTATTGACAAAAATATTTGTATACATTATAATAAATATGGCTTATATAGCTAATAAAATAACTTCGAAAGGATGATATAAAATGGCAACCAAAGAAAATGTTTTGACAGTATTAAAATTAGCTGATAAAAAATTAACAAAAGAGTTTGTTAAAAGAGGGGCTGCAAGTACTACACATATAGCGCGCAGGTGGCAAAGTGGGTTACGTGAAATAGCGACTGTTTTAAGAAATTTGTATTTAGAACTTGGAAAATTAGAACTCCTTTGGGTGGGATCGGATACAAAGAAAAGCGTCAGTTTAAAAGTGGTTAAAAATATAAGAAAGTCTTTATGTGAAGGAAAATTAGGAGGTAAAACTCTTGTAGATATTTATGAAATCGCAGAACAAACTAGCAAGCTATTAAAAGGTGTTGGAAGAAAAAGTTTTATTTTTCATCCTACTGCATCACTTAATAGTTCTGAATCTATAAAAATACTTAATTCATGGGGCAATCAGCTATCTAGTATAGTATGGGGCTGGAAAAAATTCGCGAAATCTACTGAAAAAATTTCAAGTGGTGTCGAAGATTTATTAAAAAAAATTTTAAATACATCCAGTATGGAAAAAATTATAAAATATTTGAATCTAATGCTTAGTGAACGGTACATTGAATATTGGGATATGTTTAGAGATACTACCGATGAAGAGCTGGAATTAGATCCACAAGGAGAAAAATGCAAAGGTGCTAGTGGGGATCTCAATAAATATTGGAAGTTTGAAAAAATAGGGGAAACTGGTAGCGATGCAAAAACTAGAATTTTAAAAATACTTAAAAGCAGTGGTAATTCCGACACTGAACCAGCGCTGAAAGAAATAGTTGAAAAAGACATAAACCATGTAAGATATTCTGGAAATTTTAGTAGTTTAGTTCAAAATGTAATAAATCATATTGAGGGAATTGAGGTAAATATCGATGATAAAAAAATAGAAGGTGTAAATGATAAAAATACTGAAGAAGAGAAAAAATTAGTAGAATTTGCACGGAATATCGCCAAAAGCTTGAGGAAACAAATTGAAGAAGTAAACAGCGTTGTGAAAGACATGAAAAACGCTCAAAGTGATTTAAAAGCGAAAGAAACAGAGTTAGAAAAAGCGGTTAAAGCTGTAAGAATAGATAAACCAGAAAGTATAATATCTGTTGAAACTGCTATGGATAATTTAGTGGATTCCAAGGAAGTTTACAGTGACGCTTTTGCGAAGTTTATATGGGGTTGCAACAGCCGCAGAGAATCAGTGTGCGGTGTATTGCAAGAATTATATGCAATTTTTTGTGAAGCACTTCAAGAAGTGCCTACTGAGGTACGTGCTAAGGAGATAGCAAAAGGTATTGCTACTATAACTAAAACAGCACCTAAATCTAAGAGAAAAGCTGATGACCCTGTTTATAAAATTAAAGAAGCTCCGCAATACTTGACTGCACTTAAAAATGGAGAAGAAGGCGATAAATTATTTAATAAAATTCAAACAAAAGACAACAATCGTTTTGAGAATGTAGAGGAAAAGTCACTGGAAAGCCTGATGAAATACGTCGATGGGCTTGTAAGAGAGTTGAATGCAAAGAGTAGTATAGAAAGCAATTTAGAATCCCTGCAAAACGTGTTGACTACAGTAGCAAGTAATTTGAAGGGTGAAAATATCAAATTGCAGAGTGATTTAAAATCTCAAATAACTGATGAAGCTCAGGCTTATGTGGACGCAGAAACTGATTATAATAATAAATATAAAGCTATCGAATTGAAAGGTTTTGAAGAGAAATTTGAAAGTTTAAACGCATTTAAAGGAATATATAGTGTTATACCTGGAGGCGAGAACATTATTAGAAAATTTATGAATGGTGCCGACGAACGGATAAAAGAAGTTTTAGGCGGTGGAAATGCTAAAGCAGAAAAGCTCAATAAGATGCAGAAAGCTGCTAAAAATGCCAAAAAAATTGTTTTAGGTAAGACTACAGCAGCACTGGAAGCTGCTACAAAATATCTAGAAGAAACAAAGAAAACTTATCAAGATTATAATGTTGAACCTGTAAAAAGTGCTCTCAAAACTGCAGACAAGGCTGTTAAAGACGCTCAAAAAGACGTTAAAAAAATTAATGACAATATAATTGATAAAGATGGAACTGCTGTTGTTGGTGATGCTTTAAAAGCAGTAGCTAAAGCTGTAACAGCCGTCGGAGCAGCCGTTCCACCAACATTCGAAGCAGCACAGGCTGACTCCGGAGAAAGCGATGACGAAACCGTCGGCACATTTTAAGAATAATAACCATAACCCCCAGAATAAAACTTAGCATAATAATTATTATCCATAATTTTTTAAAAACCCCAATATAAAAATATTGCTTGCGGTTTTTAAGTAGGCCGCAAGCTTTAAGTTATTTTATAGAATATTTGCGAGAGAAGGGAATTCAGTATCTTGAAGATTTTTGATTTTAGTAAGTGAGCTGGTAGCTTGTTGCCAAAAATCAGTATTTTCTTCTTCAGGGTGCTCAAGGGAAGTTTTCATCAATGCTATAGATTCCTCTATATCTTCGAGCATCTCGTGATGCAAAATCATGGAGAGTTTATCGTGATTTTCTTCCCAAAAATTATTTAGTTCATTTGTTTGTCCAAGCGCGGCTCGATACTGCTGATTAGTTACGCTTAGTTCTATCTGCTCAACGTATTCTTGAGCTTTAGAAGCCACGCTGCTGACGTAAGTAGCGCACAGCACGCACACAGCAATTGATAGCAAAGCCAGAACTGTGGTAATTATAAATTTTTTCATACCTTAAATCTCCTTTCTTATGATGTTGAATTCTTTAGATTTATTAGCCGTCATGAGGAATATATCATTCAAGCTCACATTTTGACCATCTATTACCCCCATAAGCCATTCTTTGCTCAGGCCACAAATAGCAAGTGAAAAATCACAGACATGACCATCGCTCACAACCACGGTATCCACTTTAGCTTTCGGGACTGTAATACCTAAAGTTGAAGCATCAGGGGGCTGTTTTTCAGATTTTTTAAGCACGCTCATTTGACCGTTTGTTTCCATAATTGCAAACCAAACATCATCCAAGGAAAAGACGTCCAGTTGACGAAGTTGTCCGAAAAGATCTTCGGTGCTTAAGCGCAGGAATTTAAGAGCCTCCTGATCCAATTTCCCTTCATCTATTACCACAACCGGTTTTCCGCATATCAATTGACGAACTCTTGTGCTTTTAAGCATTAGGAATGAAACCAAAATTTCACTACAGATAAGAACTCCGATTGGTACCACGCCCGTTAAGAGGGGTTGTTCAGTGTTTTGCATGGGAATAGCCGCTATGTTGGATATTAAAATTGTTATGACGAGCTCAGAAGTTTGCAGATCGCTAATTTGCCGTTTACCCATGAGTTTAATAGCAAAAATAACAATAACGTATAAAATGATAGTACGAATAAGTGATACAGCCAATTAAAAAACCACCTTTAAGATATATTTTTTGGAGGGTCTTGGTATTATTTTTGACTGTAATTTTTTAGAATATACAGTGGTGTTGAAAATATAAGAG
>CAKVBG010000038.1 GCA_934725345.1 uncultured Eubacteriales bacterium | reverse complement strand
TTCCAGAAAAAGATATATAAAAAACCAGCTTTTGAGTCTAGGTCAACGGAGAGTATTTATCAGTTAGCTGAAAATCAAAAGATAGAGCTCGACAAATTAATGAATTTAGCCTCCCTCATACAGGCTGAAGCGGCTCACAAAGAAGATATGTTTAAGGTATCTTCAGTAATTAGTAATCGTTTGGCGACCATATCAAATGGGGGAAGGAATAAATTCGGGGAGTTTACGATGAACTTCTTAAGAGTAGATGCTACTAGATATTATCCATATAAAGTTGAAGCAGCAATTCCTGCGGATATAAAAAAGAATTTTTCGAGCGTGTATAATACTTACAAAGTAGAGGGGCTTCCACCTGGACCGATTTGCAACCCAGGATTAGATGCCATTGAAGCTGCACTATTTCCTGCTCAAACAGACTATTTCTATTATTGTCATAATGAAGCAGGGGAAACATTCTTTGCAAGAACCAACGAGGTTCACTTATCAAATATGAAAAAAGCGGGACTTACCTAATTTTTTACTTAGATAATGAATTTTGAGTGAATTTAAAACCGATACTTATCTTATAGAGTCTATAGGATGAGGTCGGATTTTTATGTATAAAAGAATTGTAGTTTTTTTCAGCGTGATTATGGCTAGTTTTTGTTTTTGCTTTTTCGCACTTGATTCGATTTCTACCAAAAATAGATTTCGAGAGGCCGCTGCGAGCCAACAATCTTATAAGCTAAAGATTGCTGATGTCCGGGGAAGTATATATGATTGCCGGAATATACCGCTAGTAAATGAAAATAAAAAATTAATTGCAGCTGTGATTCCTTGTATGGATTCTTTAAGCCGTTTAACAGCTGCAGTTTCTCCAAGCAAACAAAAAGAGTTATATGATAAATGTCAAAAAAGAACCCCTTTCACAATAGAAGTGGAAAAAAACATAAATTCACCGGGAATAAGAGTATTTGAAGTGCCTGTAAGATATTCGGGAGTTACGTTGTGTCCTCATATTATAGGTTATCTTTCTGCTGAAAAGAAAGGTTTATGTGGACTGGAGAGAGCTTACGAAGAATATTTATCGGGTGAAAATCAAAAAGTTAGCGTAAAATATGACATTGATGCTTCAGGAAAAATTTTACCCGGGGGAGAAAACATTATAGATGATAAATCTTACTGTAAATCTAAGGGAATTGTTTTGAACATAGACAGTCGTGTTCAAGCTATTGCTGAAGAAAGTGCTAATAAATTTATGGATAGAGGTGCGGTGATAGTCAGCAAGGTGCCGGACTGCCAAATAAAAGCATCTGTGAGTTTGCCTTCTTTTTCTCCTAAACGAGTATCGAGTTATCTAGAGGATAAAAATTCTCCTTTTTTAAATCGAGTTTTGTGTTCATTTAATTTGGGATCCATTTTTAAATTAGTTACGGCTGCAACGGCACTCGAAAAGGGGGTAAGTGAAAATTTTATTTATGATTGTCCGGGGTCGAACGAAATAGAGGATTTTAAATTTAAGTGTTTTAATTCTAAAAAGCATGGCAGTATAAACATGGAACAAGCAATTGCGTATTCTTGCAATGGATACTTTATAGAGCTTGTAAAAAATAAAATTTCAAAACAAGACTTAACTCGTATGTGCAATAAATTTAGGCTCGGACAAGAACTTGCTTTTTCTGAGGGAGCTGGGTGCAATGAGGGGAAATTACCTTCTTTGGAAAGTTTGGATAATCCCAAAAATTTAGCAAACTTTTCATTCGGACAAGGTAAATTACTCGCAACTCCCCTTCAGATTTGCGGTCTTATAAACGCAATTGCATCGGACGGAATCTATGCTTATCCGAAGTTAATAAAAGGCTTTGTGGATGAAAACATGAAGTTCTTTAGAAATGACTTTTGTTCCGGTTTAGAAACAAAAGATCGTATAATATCTACCAAGATAGCTTCAAAATTAAAATCTTTCATGAAGGCCTCCGTGGACTACGGAACCAGTTCTAAGGGTAAACCCGATGACGTTGAAATTGCTGCCAAAACCTCTACTGCTCAAACCGGTATCATTGAAAATGGGGTTAAAATAGAACAGTCTTGGTTTGCGGGCTTTTTTCCTTATGAAAATCCAAGATACTCTATAGTTGTTCTTTCGGAAGCCGGCAAAGGCGGAGCTGAAAGTGCGGGACCAATTTTTAAAGATATTGTAGAGCGAATGTATAAGGAAGTGCCGGAAGTTTTTTTGGACGACTAAATTTTATACGTTAGGTTTTATATATTCATTATAAATTTCAAGGCCTTTTGAATTTATGCTACTTAAAATATTTTGGATTTTTTCTTCGATTGAGTCCACGCTTATCATTTCTTGACAAACGTTTTTTTGATACCAAACTCGAATTTTTTCGAACATCTTTGGGTTTTTAACCTTAACAAACAAACATCCTGAAATTATTAAAAAACACGAAATCACTCTTACGCTTATTATACTAAATGGTTTTCCTGTAGACTTTTCTGGTTCATTTTCGGAATTAGTATTTTCATATCGTAATACAGAAGAATTGTTTTCCATGATTAAACCTCTTTTAAATTATTTACTTATTAAAAAATTTGTGGTATAATAATATAAATTTTAAAAATTAATTTTAGGAGTGGCTTTGAATAATGAATGATAATGTTTTAACTCACAATTTTAAAAACTACAAAAAAACTTCAGTGGCTAAGAGAAAAAAACGTGCAAGGACAATGGCTATAATAGGAGCTTTGTTGATGCTTAGTAGTTTGATAGGTTCAATCGTGTGTTATCTAATTTAGCTTTTAATATGTATTGTTCTATGGGGGACATTATTCATGAAGATATGTGCAGTAGTTTCGGAATTCAATGTTTTTCATAATGGACACGCTTATTTGCTCAGCCAACTACGTTTAAAAGGATTTACTCATATCATTACCGTAATGAGTGGAAATTTCGTACAGCGAGGAGAAGCTGCGATAGTTTCTAAGGCTGCGCGCGCGAAGATGGCACTTAAAGGCGGTTGTGATTTAGTAGTGGAGCTGCCTACGGTGAATGTTTTGGTGGGTGCGGAAAAGTATGCTTTTGGAGCGATGAGTCTTATTAAACATATCGGCTGCGTAGATGCTATTGCTTTTGGCAGTGAGAGTGGAGACCTCAAACAATTAATTTTAATAAAAGAGGCTATGAAGTCTCCTGAATTTGGGGAATTGTTAAAAGCTCAGCTCGATAAAGGCGCAACTTTTTATGCAGCTAGAGAGAAAGCATTACTTGAAATTCTAAAAGATGAGAAAGTTTCAAAAGAAATAAAAACTCCAAATAATATTCTTGGCATAGAGTATTTGAAAGCAATCGACGCATTGAAATTGGACGTTAAGATGCTAACAATAAAAAGGCTTAGTGATCTTAAGCTGTATAGTTCGGCTTCACGGGTGCGGGAAATGATACTTAAAAACCAGCCTGATTACAAAATGTATATCCCCGAAGCGTCGTATCAGTGCATGCGCAGCGAGTTAGATAATCAGGCGGCTCCTGTGGAATTCTTTTCTAATGATAAAGTAATTTTTTCAAAGCTTAGAAGAATGAACTTAAGTGAATTTGAAAATTTGCCTGATATAAGCGAAGGCCTGGAACATAGGGTATTCAAATCGGTTGGGAAGAGCTCGTCTTTAAACGATTTGCTTTTTGATATTAAAACCAAAAGGTATCCTCTTTCCAGAATAAGAAGAATAATAACTTGCGCTTTTTTAGGGATTGATAGTAAAGTATCTAAGTTGTCTACTCCGTACATAAGAGTTTTAGCTTCGAATGCCAAAGGATTTGAAATTTTAAGGAAGATGAAAAAAACAGCCACTTTGCCCATAATAACTCGATATAACGACATTCTAAATCAGGACGTGGCCACTAAAAATTTTTTTGAATTAGAAAGTAAATTCACAGACTTATATAACACCCTAACTCCTAAAATCCTTCCCTGTGGACTTGAAAAAACGTTTAAACTCATAAAGGATTGAAAACATTGAACTACGAAGATACAATTTTAAAAATAAAAAAATTAGAAAATTTTGGAGTAAAGCCGGGGCTTGAAAGAATTATCAAACTTTTAAGCATGATGGGGAATCCGCAGGACTCTCTTGAGTTCATACACGTAGCTGGAACCAATGGAAAAGGTTCGATTTGTTTTATGTTGGAGAGCGTTTTGAGAGAAGCAGGATATCTCACCGGGCTTTTTATTTCACCTTCAATTGAAGATTTTAGAGAAAGAATTCAAGTAAATGGCGATTTGATATCCGAGGAGGATGTCTGCAAAATTTTTGCTAAAATTGAGCCATACTTAGAGTCGCCTTGCTTTTTTTCAAATCCTATCACTGAGTTTGAATTAACTACTGCTATGGCATTTGAGTATTTTAGGCAAAAAGGCTGTGAGATCGTGGTGTTGGAAACAGGAATGGGTGGCAGACTTGATGCAACGAATGCTATAAAAAACACGCTGTGCAGCGTAATAACAACTATTTCTCTGGATCACACCCATTTTCTCGGAGATACTATCAACAAGATAGCATTAGAAAAATTTGCAATAATAAAAAATAATTCTAAAGCGGTAATTGGTGCAAATCAAAATGAAGAAGTGTCTCAAGCTTTCATAAAAGTTTGCAAAGATAAGAATACTACATATCAAATCGCCTATTTAGATGAAGTGAAAAATTTTAATTCTGAAATTTCAAAAGGTTCTACGTTTGAGTATTTAGGAGCTAAAATGCAGACTCCACTTTTGGGCGTTCATCAAAAACATAATATTTCAATCGTTTTTTCAGTTCTTAAGTTGCTGAAGGATAAGTTTTCTGTCTCTATCTCAAACATTGCTTCAGGTTTGAAAAAGGTAAGAATTCCCTGTAGGATGGAAGTAATAAGCCAAAGGCCTTTAATAATTTTGGATGCCTCACATAATCCCGAAAGCGTATGTGCACTTAAGGACTTTATAAATCAAAATTTGAAATCAAGAAATTTGACCGCTATCTTTTGTATGTTCAAAGATAAAGATGTTGAAGAGGTATGTAAGATAATAGGAAAAAGCTTTAGTAAAATCATGATTGTAAGGTCTGAGTCTTGCCGGGCTATGGAGCGCGAGGAGCTTGAAGAAATTATGAGTCATTACAATAAAAATACTCTTAAAACTCAACTATATTCACCTGAAATAAAAAAGGAAATTTTAAATCTTTCAGAGAAGGATGGAATTATAGTCTTTGGGTCTTTTTCGATAATGAAAGAAATTAAAAAAATGATCAAATTTTACTTGACAGAGTTCTCAGCATAATATATAATCAGAGTGTCTGGGGGTATAGCTCAGCTGGGAGAGCGCTTGAATGGCATTCAAGAGGTCAGCGGTTCGATCCCGCTTATCTCCACCAATTGTGAAGTCGCATAGATACTGGGTTTCAAAGGTATCTGTGTGATTTTTATTTTTGCCATTTTTACTTTTTATTTATGTTTGCTATCCTGATGTTTTTTATCCACTCGCCATGCGGATCTGTTAAGTCTTTGAATTTTATTTTTGGACCTTTTTACTTCCTTCCAGTTAAAAATAAAAAACTGATAGCAGTAAGTGGCTACCAGTCTAGTTTATGGGCTTAAAAATTATTTTTTATATTTTCTTGGAAATTCTGTTGTCCACATGTACTTTTGAAAGTGATGTAAGTCTACAGGGTTATTCCAAGAGCCACCCCATTCCCAACCTCTTTTTGCAAATGCGTTATAGCAGGCGTCTCCTTTTTTAATCATACCTTTTTCTGATAATGTTCTGTCTAAGTATTTGCTTGAATTGTGTGGCACGAATTTTGGCTCATCAGCCTTCGCTTTGGGATAACAACATGGATTGTTCATAGGATTGATATCGATTGCTAAACCTATTGCATGCCATGGTCTTCTCCTAGTAAACGAGTCTTCTCCCATACGCAAGCAGGAGGTGTTGTTATCGGACATCGATGCTTCATCGTCAGAATTATAGTAATCTATTAATCTCATCTGGTAGATAGGAAATTTGGCATCTAATAATTCCTTGAATATCTCTAATACTTCTCTCGCAATTGATTCATGAACAACCATTTCTCCATCATGAATTTTATTGTCAAATCCAAAGTATCTTAATTTTAAATATCTTAAATCTTCAAAACGCACCCAATCATTTTCTGTGCCATCGGCTGAATACATTTTAAATGAATTATCCTCCATAAATTTTCTTGTGTCAGTAGATATCTCTTCAGAGGTAAACCCCTCACACAAAGTAAAATTTTCCGCGTGTACTAGATTATTACTGACAAAACACATAATTGCACACAAAAACATAGAAAACATCTTTCTTAAGCACTTCATAAACTTACAATTTCCTTCCTTAAGTTATTTACTTAATTATAGCGCTATAAAAATTAAATATGCAAACATTTTTTCTGTTTAGAACATAATTTGTTAAATATTTACATTAATTAACTTTTATTGCTTCTCCTAATGTTCAAACTAAAAAGTTACTTGAAAAAATAGATAAATTCGCTTAAATTAATTTTTGGTAATAAAATAATATAGATAAATAACCTAAAACGTGCTATACTTATATGAGTAAAAATAATGAAAGGGTGGTGATTAGATAATTATTTTAGTGCTTTGATGTTCAATGGGGCTATCAAAAGGAAATCAAACAATCTTGCACGTTATTTTTCCTAAGGTCAAGCTCGAAAAAATATATTAAATTCAATATTTGAAAATTAGGAGGTAAACATTATGAAAAAGACGTTAGTTGCATATTTTTCCGTAAGCGGTACTACAAAAAAATTAGCCGAGGCACTTGCTGAGGTATCAGATGCAGATTTATTCGAAATTAAACCTGAAATTCCGTACACTAAAGCTGATTTGGATTGGACGAATAAAGAAAGTCGGAGCAGCGTAGAGATGCGTAATCCGGACTCTCGTCCTGAGATTGCAAATAAAGTAGAAAATATTGATAGCTATCAGACAATATTTGTTGGATTTCCAATTTGGTGGTATGTTGCACCAACCATTATTAATACTTTTTTAGAAAGCTACAATTTCTCAGGAAAAACAATAATACCTTTCGCCACATCGGGTGGAAGTGAAATGGGTGAAACTGAAAAAGTTTTGAAGAAGTATTGTTCGGGAGATACTAAGTGGAAGCCGGGTAAGCGGTTCGGTAGCTTTGATAAGGCTGTTTTAAAAGATTGGATTGACTCTCTTTCCATTAACGAATAGTCACTTAGAAAGGGGAGGCAAATATGATTTTAGAAGAAACTTACAAAATGAATAACGGTATAAAGATACCGAAATTAGCCCTGGGCACCTGGATGATTGATAACAACAAAGTAGCTGAAGCTGTTTGTGCGGCTATCGATATAGGTTATCGCCATATTGATACTGCTCAAGCTTACGGTAATGAACAGGGCGTAGGAGAAGGATTGCGAAGCAGTGGTGCTTCTAGAAATGAAATTTTTATAACCAGCAAGGTGGCTGCCGAGCATAAAACGTATAAATCTGCGGCTGCTTCTATTGATGAAACTTTAAATAAAATGAAACTGGACTATATCGACATGATGATAATTCATAGTCCTCAACCGTGGAACGAAGTTAATCAATCCCAGAACAGATATTTGAAGGAGAATAAAGAAGTATGGAGAGCCATGGAAGATGCTGTGAAGGCGGATAAAGTAAAAACAATAGGGGTTTCGAATTTTCTGCAAGAAGATATCCAAAATATTTTATCGGATTGTAAAATCCGTCCAGCAGTTAACCAAATACTTGTCCACATTTCCAATACACCTCTGAATTTAATTAATTATTGCAAAGAAAAAGATATCTTAGTAGAGGCTTATTCTCCAATTGCTCACGGGGAAATCTTAAAGAATAAATTTCTCCTAAAAATGGCCGAGAAATACAAAGTAAGTGTTCCGCAGATTTGTATCAAATACGATTTGCAGCTAGGAATGGTAGTTTTACCCAAATCTGATAATCCGGAACATATGAAATTAAATTCTAAACTTGACTTTACAATTTCTGATGAAGATATGGAAACTCTTAAAAACATTGAGCCAATTAAGAATTATGGAGAATTTGGAATATTTCCTGTGTTTGGAGGTAAATTGTAGAAAAAAATTTGAGGTCCAATTCATGGGGTCTCTTGTGAATATTAGGTAGAAAATTAGTACTCTCTTCTGATTGAAATCTATTAATTGGAAGGGAGACTGTTTTTATTAGTAAGTATCAATAATAGTTTACCGGGTGGTGTAAAAAATTTTTTAAAATAGCTTTTGTTTGATGTGGTATAATTTTATGTGTTAAATTAATTTAGGATAATACGGTAACTTAAAACTGGATGATGAATATCTATAGGAGGCAATAGAAAAAGCGTGGCGGATGAAATAGATTTTGTGGGAGCTGAGCGGGCAGTTGAGGATATGTTTAGGTGTTTAGGTATAAGTTTGGAAAGTGATACACCTCAAAGGTTTACGAGGATGATGCATGATCTTACACTGTATCAAAACGTTTCCAATGAAGAGATAGCTAAAGATGTAAACAAAACTTTTGAAATTGACAGTTGTACTAATTCAAAAAATATGGTTGTTGTTAAGAATATCGAAGAATTCAGTCTTTGTGAGCATCATATTGCGCTTATGTACGACATGAAGATTTCCGTAGGATATATTCCAAATAATTTTGTTTTAGGGCTTTCTAAAATAGTAAGATTAGTCGATATGGTCTGCAAACGCTTGCAACTGCAAGAAAAAATTGGCCAGGACATAATAGAAATCATGAGTACTCTAACTAAAACTTCAGATATTGCAGTTCATATCAAAGCTAAGCATAGTTGCGTCACGGCTCGAGGAATAAAAAATTTTCCCTCCGAGACAGTCACCACCAATTTTAGCGGTCAGTTTCTAGAAAATGATATGTTGAAGCATTCTTTTTTTAACTCAATAAGTTAGCATTTAAATTCATAAATAGGAGATTATCACAATGGAGAAACATTTTTGTGTTTCTGTTTATACTTTTAGTCGATCAAAGAAGAAATTTTTGCTTATTAAACATCGAAAAACAGGGAAATGGTTGCAGCCCGGGGGGCATATTGAGTCAAATGAAGACCCCGAGGAAGCAGCGATAAGAGAAACGTTTGAAGAGACTGGTATCAAAGTGAAGCTGATGGGAAATAGAGTGCCGGGGGAAAGTGATTTCATAAAACCTTTGGCACTACAAAAAAATGTGGTAACACCTGATCATATACATATCGATATTGTATATTGGGCTTGTCCACTTAAAAATCAAACGGAAGTTGTTAATTATTCTGAAACTGAAGGGCTGGGGTGGTTTAGCTTAGAAGAGATAATGGATCCTGAATTTGAAACTTTTGATGATGTAAGAGACTGGTGCAAAAACATTTGGGAAGATTATATATAACAGTATAAAAAACACGATGGATTCAGATGTTTTCGTATCCAAAACCCCGTGCCTCTTTGATATGGTCGAGGTGACAGGACTTGAACCTGCGGCATCTTGGTCCCAAACCAAGCACTCTACCAAACTGAGCTACACCTCGTAATTACTATTAAATTTAGCTATCAAACTTGTACAAATAGATCCGAACAATCCAAAGAACAAGAATAATAACGGCCCACATAACTGCACTTGATTGAAATCCTTCGTTCATGAAACCCCAAACTCCACTCAAAATGGTAGAAACGATCACGAAAATATCTAAAACCTTTGACCAAGTCTTTTTGTTTTCCACAATCCATCACTCCATAATATAAACTGAGCTGTGCTCAAACTTACCCACTTCATTTATAAAATCGAACGACCCCACAAATCACTGCCAGAGCATTTAGGACTAGGATAAACATCTTTCTATGCCCCATAAACCATCAAGCACTAATAATATCAGTCGAAGATATGGCTGCGGAAGAAGGATTCGAACCCTCACAAACAGAGTCAGAGTCTGCTGTGCTACCGTTACACCATTC
>CAKVBG010000037.1 GCA_934725345.1 uncultured Eubacteriales bacterium | reverse complement strand
ACTTTAACTCATGCAGTTCATCCAAAAATGAAAGTCGAAATTAGCGATGGCGTGATAACTGTTTCCAGACCTAACGATTTAAAAGAAAATCGTGCACTTCATGGCTTGACTCGCTCTTTGATTAGCAATATGGTTGAAGGCGTTACTAATGGCTTTAAAAAAGATTTAGAAGTCAATGGAGTTGGATACCGTGTTCAGAAACAAGGAAATAATTTAGTATTGAACTTAGGATTTTCTCATCAGGTAATTGTGCCGGAGGTTGAGGGAATTAAGTTTGAAGTTCAGGGCAATAAAATTTCCGTTATTGGTATCGATAAACAAAAAGTAGGACAGTGTGCTGCTGAAATCAGAGAAAAACGTCCTCCAGAACCATATAAGGGTAAAGGTATCAAATATGCTGATGAAGTAATTCGTCGCAAAGAGGGTAAAACAGGTAAAAAATAATTAGGAGGGTAAAGAAATGGTGAACAAGGCAGATAAAAATCAGGCCCGTTTAAGACGTCACCGGAGAGTTAGAGGAAAAATTTCCGGTACATCCGAACGTCCTCGCTTGAATGTTTTTCGTTCCAGAAGCAACATCAGCGTTCAGATAATTGATGATGTTTCCGCTAAAACTTTAGCAAGTGCTTCATCTTATGAGAAGGATTTTTCTTCTTACGGTGGTAACAAAGAGGCAGCAGCTCAAGTTGGAAAATTAATTGCTGAGCGTGCTTTAGAAAAAGGAATCTCAAATGTTGTTTTTGACCGTGGAGGATATCTTTTCCATGGCCGCGTAAAAGCATTGGCTGAAGGTGCTCGCGAAGCAGGACTTAAATTTTAATATAGAAGGAGGGAAAACTTTTGGGTAAGATAGATGGTTCAGTGCTTGATTTAAAAGAAAGACTGGTTGCTATAAACAGAGTTTCTAAGACTGTTAAAGGAGGACGAATTTTTAAATTTGCTGCTTTGATGGTTGTTGGAGATGGCAAAGGAACTGTAGGATTTGGAATTGGTAAATCAGGAGAAGTTCCAGATGCAATTAGAAAAGGAATCGAGGATGCTAAGAAAAATTTGATAAAGGTTCCTTTAAAAGGTGGTACTATCCCTCATGAAATTCTAGGTGCTTATGGTGCAGGAAGAGTTTTAATGAAACCTGCTGCTCCTGGTACTGGAGTTATTGCGGGAGGTCCAGTTCGTGCAGTTGTTGAATCAGCGGGAATCAAGGATATACGTACAAAAGCATTGCGTTCAAATAATCCTTGTAACGTTGTAAGAGCTACAATAGCTGGATTAGAATCACTTCGCACAGCAGCTGAAGTTGCCGAATTAAGAGGAAAGACTCCAGCCGAGATTCTCAAGTAATTGTTTTTCATGTGCAACTTACTTGATATCATTTGATGATATGGTAAAATTAATGGATATGTGTTGCTTTGTGGCTTAGTTTTGATAAGAGATGCTTGAACTCTAGATTTACTCACAAAGCATACATACAACAAAAAATTCGTCATTTGATGTTAGAATTTAAATGATTTCAAAGTTTTGAGGATTTTAACTTCAAAAGACTCTGAATGGGAGGTGAAAGTAAATGGGACTTGAAAGTTTGAAATGTCCAGTAGGTTCTCGTAAAGCACCAAAGCGCGTTGGACGCGGTCATGGTTCAGGATGGGGCAAAACTGCCGGAAAAGGCCATAAAGGTCAAAACGCTAGATCTGGTGGAGGAGTGCGTCCTGGTTTTGAAGGAGGCCAAATGCCTTTACAAAGACGTATCCCTAAGAGAGGCTTCAACAACATCTTTGCTCCTAGAGTAGTATCGGTTAATGTTGGACACCTTGATAGATTCGGTGACGGTTCAGTTATAGGTGCAAATGAATTGATCGAAATGGGGTTCATAAAGCGCCGTTTTGATAAAATCAAAATTTTAGGTGACGGAGACCTTACTAAAAGTTTAACGGTTAAAGCACAGATGTTTTCAAAATCTGCAATTGAAAAAATAAAATCTGCAGGAGGGAAGGCGGAGGTGGTCTAGTTGATTAGGACGTTAATAAATTCATGGAAAGTAAAAGAACTCCGAAATAAGTTGCTATTTACTATATTTATAATTATAGTTTTTCGAGTAGGGTCTGTAATTCCCGTACCATTTTTGAATGTCGAAGCATTAGCCGGAATGATGGGAAGTCTAGGAGAAAGCGGAGCAATTCTTACTTATCTAGACACTCTCTCCGGTGGTGCTTTCGCTCAAGCTACAATTTTTGCAATGTCAGTTGGACCTTATATTAACGCATCTATAGTAGTTCAATTGATGACTGTTGCACTTCCATATTTGGAATCGCTGCAAAAAGAGGGCGAAGAAGGTCGCAAAAAGCTAACAGCAATTACTAGGTACGTGACCATAATTTTGGCACTTTTACAAGGTACAGCATTTTATTTGTACTTAAGAAACGGAAGTTTCCAAGGTATTCCAATCGTAAGATATACAGAAGGTCTTGCAGGAACGTTTGTAGCAGTTATAATAGTTCTATGTTTCACGGCCGGTGCAGCTCTTATGATGTGGTTAGGAGAACAGGTAAATGCTAAAGGTGTTGGTAATGGAGTTTCCATTTTGATGTTTGCAGGAATGGTATCTCGTCTGCCAAGTTTAATAACTAGACTTGTTGGATATTTCTCATTGGCTATGGCTATTCCAGAACAATTCTATAGGTTCTATATATACGTGCCACTGTTTGTGATACTTTTCCTTTTCTTAATGTGGATAATTGTATCCATGAACGATGCCGAAAGACGCATTCCAATTCAGTATGCTCAGCGTACTGTGGGGCGTAAAATGTATGCGGGCCAAAACACTCATATACCCTTAAAGGTAGGAATCACCGGAGTAATGCCAATTATATTTGCAACTCAAATATTAGCGGTTCCGAACTTTGTAAATTTCTTTGCAAAGCCTACTGGATGGTGGAAAACTATTCTTGATTCCTTTTCAATAAACGGACCAGTTTACACGGCCTGCTATTTCTTCTTGATATTTGTGTTTGCGTATTTCTATGTTGAAATAACTTACAATCCGGTTGAAATGGCCAATAATCTGCGTCAAAGCAACGGTGCAATACCGGGAATTCGTCCAGGTAAACCCACAGCGGACTATTTTGCAAAAGTTTTATCTAAAGTCACATTTTTAGGAGCACTATTTTTAGCTGTTATAGCTTTGCTTCCTATCGGGTTTACAACTTTCACCGGGATGAACAATTTATCTTTGGGCGGTACTTCCATAATAATTATGGTAGGAGTTGCGCTCGAAACTGTTAAACAGCTAGAATCTCAACTGATGATGCGTCAGTATAAAGGTTTCTTAGGATAATTGAGTTTATAATTTTAATTAAAAAATTATTTCTGAGTTTTGTATGTGTGCTCGCGCAAGCGGGTGCGCATATCCCTAGGGCCTTTAACTTTCGCAAATCGTTATACTATTTGATAATTAACAAAACGTTGAAAAGCAGCTTGGAATCGTGAACTGTGTTTACTTGATTATCGATAGAGGTTTGAATATTTTTGTGTATTGTGATATAATACTCAAATGATTTCTAATTTTTAAAGAAGGAGTTTGAACAATGAATATTATACTTTTAGGAGCCCCTGGTGCGGGTAAAGGTACTCAAGCCGAAATTATATCTGAACGTCTTAATATTCCTACAATTTCGACGGGCGATATTATAAGAGAGGCACTGAAGAATGGTACTGAGATGGGACTAAAAGCGAAATCTTTTATCGATAAAGGCCACTTGGTTCCTGATGAAGTCGTTATAGGAATAGTAACTGAAAGAATAAAACGCGATGACTGTAAAAATGGATTTATTCTTGATGGTTTTCCTCGTACGATTGCACAAGCTGAGGCACTGAATAATTCTGAGGTAAAAATTGATTATGTTCTAGATATTGAAGTTGACGAAGAATTAATCTACAAGAGAATGTCAGGACGCCGTGTTTGCGAAAATTGTGCACGTGTATATAACGTTAATACGGATAAAAAGCCTCGTGTTGACGGTAAGTGTGATGTTTGTGCAGGCACCCTTGTTCAACGTATGGATGACAAACTCGAAACAGTAAAAGAACGTCTAAAAGTGTACTACGAGCAAACTCATGCGCTTAAAGATTATTATGAGAAACGTGGTATGAGGACTGTTATCGATGGTTCGCAACCATTGCCGAAAATCACTGAAGATGTTTTCAAAGCACTTAAAATATAGGGAAGTATAAAAATGGTTAAACTAAAAAACTCCAAGGAACTGGAACTCATGCGCATTGCAGGTAAAATTTCTGCAAGAGCTTTGAAGATTGCGGGCGAAGCTGTTGAGCCGGGCGTGAGCACTTTTGAAATTGATGAGATAGTCTATAAGTATATAAAATCGCAAGGTGCAACTCCGTCGTTTTTGGGCTACAATGATTTCCCGTCCAGTTGCTGTATTTCTCTAAATAGCGAAGTCATCCATGGCATACCTCGAAAAAATCGCATTATAAAAAACGGAGATATTGTAAGTATTGATGTTGGAGCGTGTATAAATAATTTCCACGGCGATAACGCTTGGACTTTTGCCTGTGGCGATATTTCTAAAGAGGCCAGGGGTCTACTTGAAGCAACGCGCGAAAGCTTGATGGTAGGTATATCACAGGCTAAAGCGGGAAGCAGAGTGGGAGATATCGGAAATGCGGTTGAGAGTTATGTCAAAGCACGTGGCTACTCAGTGGTACGAGATTTCGTAGGTCATGGAGTGGGCACGCAGTTGCACGAAGATCCTTCTGTGCCTAATTTTGGTAGACCGGGTCACGGGGCAAGATTAATGCCCGGCATGACAATTGCAATTGAACCTATGGTAAATCTTGGTGGATTTGCAGTGAAAGTGCTGGATGATGGCTGGACTACTGTTACTGCTGATGGTAAAATTTCGGCTCATTTTGAGCACACAGTAGCCGTTACTTCCAATGGTCCTTTGATTCTTACAGATCCCAGTTGAGGATGGAATGCGTATGAATATTGATAGAGGGATGGTTGTTCGCACGTGTGCAGGAAGAGATAAAAGTTATTTTCAGGTTGTACTGAGTGTGGAGAATGGTTGCGTTTGGCTGTGTGATGGCAAAAGTCATCGGCTCGAGCGACCAAAAAAGAAAAATTTAATTCATATCAGACGTACCAAAACTTTTCTCGAAGAAGATTGTTTACAATCTAATATGCTCATATGGGCGGCATTAGCTTCTTTTAGGTGCAAAACAGAAAGGCAAAAACTTTCGGGTAAAAAGGTGGTGAAATGAGCGCTAAAATACTCAAACACGCAGATAAAAACTGATTGTAGAGTATTTACAGATGCTCAAAGGTATATGTCTAAAGAAGATGTTATTGAGTTAGAGGGCAAAGTGGTAGAAGTTCTACCCAATGCAATGTTTAAGGTTGAAATTCCAAACGGGAAGGTTATACTTGCTCATATATCAGGCAAGCTTAGAATGAACTATATAAAAATTTTACAAGGTGATTGTGTTAAATTGGAAATGTCGCCTTACGATCTAACTCGTGCGCGAATCACTTGGAGAATGAAAAATAGCGAAAAAAGTACATTTGCAAGTGAATCGGATTCTAAGGCTGAGTCGTTAGGATCCCAAAATTCTGATACTTAGAACAACATTCGGTAAAGGATGTGAGATAAATAATGAAAGTCAGACCATCTGTAAAAAAGATTTGTGATAAGTGTAAAGTCATAAAGAGAAATGGTAGAGTAATGATTATATGCGAAAATCCTAAGCATAAACAAAGACAAGGATAATTTAAAAATTAAGTATGGAGGTGTTATAAGTAATGGCTCGTATATCCGGCGTGGATTTACCAAGAGATAAGAGGGTTGAAATCGGACTTACCTACATTTTTGGTATTGGAAGAACAAGTGCCAAAGAAATTATTAAGCAAACAGGAGTTAACCCTGATACCCGTGTTAGGGATTTAACTGAGGACGATGTCGCTAAAATTAGGGCTTGTATAGATAAAAACTATAAAGTTGAAGGCGATCTCAGAAGTGAAATAGCTTTCGATATCAAGAGATTAATTGAAATTGGATGCTACAGAGGAGTTCGTCACAGAAAAGGTTTACCTGTTAGAGGTCAAAGGTCTAAAACCAACGCAAGAACTCGTAAAGGTCCTAAAAAAACAATGGCAAATAAAAAAGGATAGTCGGTAAAGGAGGAGTATATTAATGGCAATGCAATCAGGTGCCAAAAAAGCACCTATTCGTAGACGCAAAGACAGAAAAAACATAGAACGTGGGGCAGCTCATATTCAGTCTACGTTTAACAACACTATTGTAACTATAACAGACGTTGAAGGTAACGCGATATCTGCAGCAAGCGCTGGGGAATTGGGCTTTAAGGGTTCTAAGAAATCTACTCCCTTTGCAGCTCAGAGCGCTGCGGACGTTGCAGCAAAAGCGGCTATGGAACATGGTTTGAAATCCGTTGAGGTATATGTAAAAGGTCCAGGGTCAGGTCGTGAAGCAGCAATTAGAGCTCTTCAGGCAGCAGGACTTGAAGTAAATATGATTAAAGACGTCACACCGATTCCTCACAATGGATGTCGGCCACCAAAAAGAAGACGTGTTTAGTATAAAATTAAAATAGGAGGTGTAAATTAGAAAATGGCAAGATATACAGGAGCTGTGTGCAGATTATGCCGCAGAGAAGGACAAAAACTCTTCTTAAAAGGAGATAGATGTTATACAGGAAAATGTGCGATATCCCGTCGCCCTTACGCCCCTGGACAACATGGTCAAGGACGTAAAAAATTAACAGAATATGGTCTTCAGCTTCGTGCAAAACAAAAAGCAAGACGTTACTACGGAGTTCTTGAACACCAGTTCTCTCATTATTTTGATTTAGCTACCAAAATGAAAGAGGGAAAAACCGGTGAAAACTTGTTAGCAATTTTGGAATCCAGACTTGACAACATCATATATCGTTTGGGTTGGGCAAGTTCTCGTCCAGAAGCTAGACAGCTTGTTGTTCATAATCACTTTAAATTAAACGGCAAAAAGGTTAACGTTCCTTCATTGCTCGTGAAGGTTGGGGACGTTATCTCATTGGACGAAAATTCAAAGAGTAGTTCAAAATTCAAATCACTGCTTGAAGCTAATGCTTCTCGCCCAGTACCAAAGTGGTTAGAATTAGATGTTAACAAACTCGAAGCTAAGAAAATTGCATTCCCTGCTAGGGAAGATATTGATCTTGAAGTTGAAGAAACCTTAATCGTTGAGTTGTACTCCAAATAACATTGTATTTTTTATCATGGTATTTGAAAAAATGTTGAGGAGGATTTGATGATTGAGATAGAAAAGCCCAGAATTAGCATAGCTGAAATTTCTGATGACGGTACTTATGGTAAATTCGTTGTGGAGCCTCTTGAGAGGGGTTTTGGTAATACTTTGGGTAACAGCTTGCGTAGGATTTTATTATCATCTTTGCCAGGAGTAGCAGCTAAATCCGTTAAAATTGATGGTGTACTGCATGAATTTTCAACTGTTCCTGGAGTCAAAGAGGATGTTACTGAATTAGTCTTGAATATCAAGGGTATCTTAGCAAAATTGGATTGTGATGAACCTAAGGTAGTTGAGATTAATGCTGAAGGTCCTTGTGAAGTTACTTCTAAGTCTATTATTCACGACAGTGATGTTGAAATTTTAAACCCTGATTGGCATATAGCTACTTTAGGCCCTGATGCCAGGCTTCACATGGAAATCACTCTAGATAAAGGCCGTGGTTATGTTTCTGCTGAACGTAACAAAGCTTCAATGGAGAGTGTTATTGGAGTGCTGCCAGTAGACTCGATTTATACTCCGGTTCTAAAAGTGAACTATAAGGTAGAAAATACGAGGGTTGGACAAATCACCGACTTTGACAAACTTTCTTTGGAAGTCTGGACAAATGGTGTAGTGCTGGCAGAAGAAGCTGTGTCAGTTGCTGCGAAGATACTTATCGAACACTTTAATTTGTTTTTGGGTTTGTCATCTATTGCGGAAAAAACAAATGTTTTGGTTGAGCCTACAAGAAATAGCGCAGCTAAAAATTTGGACGTTACCATTGACGAACTGGAACTTTCGGTTAGATCCTATAACTGCTTGAAGAGAGCTGGAATTAATACTGTCAAGGATTTAACGAGTAAAACGGAAGATGAAATGATGAAAGTGCGCAATTTAGGACGTAAATCACTTGATGAAGTTATTGAAAAATTAAATTCTATGGGCTTAGATCTTTCTAGAATAGACTAATTGCCCTAAGAAACGGAAAGGAGACGAATTCGAGATGTCAGGAAAGAGAAAACTTGGCAGAGCTACGGCTCACAGAATTGCCATGTTGAGAGCATTGGTTACTTTTCTTATCGAAAATGGAAAAATAGAAACAACCCTCACCAGAGCAAAAGAAGTTCGCTCATTGGCAGAAAAGATGATAACTTTAGCTAAGGTTGATACTCTTCATAACAGACGTATGGTTATGTCATTTATAACTAAAAAAGAAGTATCAAGAAAGTTGTTTGAAAGTATTTCTCCAAAGTATGCCGATAGAAATGGTGGTTACACCAGAATTACTAAACTAGGACCTCGTCGCGGGGATGCTGCAGAAATGGCAATTATAGAGC
Source organism: uncultured Eubacteriales bacterium (assembly GCA_934725345.1). Classification (GTDB taxonomy): domain Bacteria; phylum Bacillota; class Clostridia; order Oscillospirales; family Acutalibacteraceae; genus UMGS1491. The sequence goes on along the minus strand of CAKVBG010000037.1, from coordinate 1,479 downwards.
TCATCTAACCTATAGGGAAGGTTTCTCAGTGAGCTAGAATTAGTAGAAATGTTTCGTTCATGCTCTAATAGTTAATTTTAGCATGGGCGAAATTACATATAGAAATGCATTTGCAGGAAGGCGGGAAGAAAGACTGAAAATGAGTTAAAGTACTCAAAGTAAGTCTTGAGGAAAATGGATTTAATGATAGTTGTTATAATATGTTCGTTTGTATCGCTTTTGTTTGCTGGAATAATGTTTAAAAGAGTGCACAAATCTCCAGAAGGCACTGATTTAATGGCTAAAATATCTTCTGCAATACGTAAGGGCGCATCGGCATATCTTAAGCGTCAATACAAGGGTGTTGGAATGTTTTTTGCGTTAGTTTTTGTGATATTGCTAACACTTTCTTTGAATGGGTTTTTAAATAAATTTATACCGTTTGCATTCTTAACGGGAGGATTTTTCTCAGCGCTGTCCGGATTTATTGGAATGAAAACTGCCACTATGGCGAATGCTCGTACAGCGTGTGCAGCCCAAAAAGGACTTAACGATGGATTGAAAGTAGGGTTTTCAGCAGGATCGGTTATGGGATTCGTTGTTGTTGGACTGGGACTACTTGATTTATCGATTTGGTACTTTTTCCTTAGATATGTTTGGTATGCAAATATCGAAGTGATAACTGATGAAGCCGTGCTCGTACAGCATATAGCTTCTAACATGTTAACCTTTGGAATGGGTGCTTCTTGTATGGCACTTTTTGCGAGAGTAGGTGGAGGAATATTCACCAAAGCCGCAGACGTTGGAGCAGACTTAGTTGGTAAAGTTGAAGCAGGAATTCCTGAAGATGATCCCAGAAATCCGGCGGTTATAGCGGATAACGTAGGAGATAACGTTGGTGACGTTGCAGGAATGGGCGCGGATTTATATGAATCTTATGTGGGCTCTATACTTTCGAGTAGTGCATTAGCGGTTAGTGCGGGATTGGGTGCGAAAGGAATGGTAATCCCGATGCTCATAGCTGCACTTGGAATATTGGCATCAATTTTTGGTACATTTTTTGTTAAGACCGAGGAAAATGCCACACAACGAACTTTGCTCAAATCTTTGCGTTTGGGAACTTATGTAAGTACAGTGGCGATAGCTATTATAGCTTACTTTTTAATAAACTATCTGTTACCTGAATATATGGGTGTGTTCTGGAGTATTATTGCGGGTCTAGTTGCAGGTATGTTGATAGGTTTCACAACTGAATACTACACTTCTGATACCTATAAACCAACCAAAACACTTTCAGAAACTTCAGAAACAGGCCCGGCAACTGTTATAATCGGCGGACTTTCCCTTGGTATGAGTTCCACGGTATGGCCGGTTTTAATAGTGGGAGTAGCGGTTTTGATAAGTTTCTTTGGCTGCGGCGGAGATATTTCAAATATTTTAAGTTTTAATCGTGGCCTTTATGGAATTGGAGTAGCGGCTGTGAGTATGTTATCCACTCTA
>CAKVBG010000036.1 GCA_934725345.1 uncultured Eubacteriales bacterium | reverse complement strand
GCTCTCTTGAGCATACAATAGTTTGGAGATTGGGATAGATTTTAACTAATTTCCTTATTAGAGTTTCATAATCTTTTGCATGTAGAGGCTCACTAATTGGCATCTCTCCATAAGGGATGATATCAAATTTTTCCACCTTTTTCATTGATGCTGAAGTATTTTTGCTAACCCTTTCAAAGTTATGTAAAACTTCTAAGTTTAGGTCTCTTGGTGAATTAGGTATGTAAAATAAAACTAGGGCTAAGTGTTCAGGCTCCAATCTCGATGGAGAAACATCTTTAGAAGGAGAATTCCCAGCATGAATTATAGAAAAACTTCCGCAAATCAAAAATAATGATAAAAAAACTGCTGATATAAATTTCGAAAACTTTGACATTAAAAATTCCTCCACTACCAATTTATTTGACTACAAATTTTTTAATTTATTAAAATCCGTTATAATTAGTTCAAGGTTCACAAGCAACTGTTAATTTCCTTTATCCGATTTTTGTGAAATACCACCAGGTGTTGAGAAATCTTACGTAATTCTGGATGAATTTTAAACCTTAATAGATTTTCAAACATCTTAATCTCGCACTCGTAATGAAGAATTATTTCTGAAACAAAATTTTGGTCAACACTATTAACCACGGTTAAGTTTCTAGATTTTGAAATCATATTTCGGAATATTTGATTGAAGTTTTTTTGATAATACATTATCTCGCGAGACCTATTTTCATACCTTCTGCAATCAGCCGTTATGTTTTTTAAAGTACTTATATTTCGAGTTTGTTCTTTTATGATGTTTAGTGCGATATTTTGAAGTGGGATACAAATTGTGTACTTTAGAATGTTCTTAGATATTTCTATAGATGCTTGCTGAAGAAAGATTATTTGAGTAATGAAATTGCTTGATATACTACGTGATAATGGTGCGCGAGATGTTTCATTTATCAAGGTGTCGATAATTTGATTGTATTTCCGAATGTATAGCTCTGTAACGTTGCTTAATTTTTGTTCGTTATCCATGAATTTATTCCTCCTTACAACGAACTTTAATTTATCGTACTAACAGTCTATGAGCTCTAAATTGATGTGGTTACAAATTCAAAGCACTTACATTCGAGAAATCTAATGCGTTTAAAGTTAAAAAAGCAAATTGAATTAATTTAAAGATATGATATAATTAAATTATAAAAATAAGGAGTTCGAGAAATAAATGAAATTTAAAAAATTTATGGCAACGTCTTTAGCAGTTGTGATATCAGTTTGCGGGAGCACTTATGCAGCTGAGAAAAGTTCTAAAATTAAAAAAATTGTAATTTGCGGGATACCTTTGGTTGCAGTGCCACTCGGAATATATGCTATACATAAATTAAGAACGAACAAAAAAACTTCACCTGCAAAAACAGTTGTGTCCAATTCCAATTCAAAAAAATCATCCGAGGTCGCGAAAACACCAGTACTATCAACAACTCAAAAATCCTATTTCGATAATTGGATAAAAATTTTAAGCGGAGAAGAAGTGTCATATTCGGCATTTCCATATAAATCAGGAAATGAACTTCGTCAACAAAATGATATAATGTTAGAAAGTTGCCATAATTATATTCAAGTGTTCTTTCCTAATTTAGTTAAATCCAATTATCATCAAGAAAATTTGTTTATAAACAACTGTAAAAATGAATGGCGAATCGCTTTAAACAATGATCCGACTCTTTTAGGAAGAATTCAAATTCAACTGAAATTAAATCTTGTTAGAATGTTACAATTCTGGGGATTCGACGTTGAATCTCGGGAAATTGATCAGGATTCCAAGAACATAGTAATTGAGAAAATTTTGGTTAAGTCTGACGTTAACCCGAATGATTTTAATAATCACAATAATCAAAGAGTTACTAGAGTATTGCATTCACTCAGATTGTTCGGATTGCACGAAGAACATCAAAAATTTTTACAAATTCTAAATGCACATTACAGCCATCATTCATCCTTATCGTATTGGAACGGTACTAAAGATACCCCACTATTAACCGACTTGCTTAATGAGCAAAATTAAGTTTTAGAAGAAACTTTCGCAAGCTTAGAAGCTCCTCGGATTTTTCCCGTACGATTTACCAAGCCGGAATAACCAATTTTCAAACCTTTGAAACCAGTATTTGTCTTAGCAATTTCAGAAGATTGAGTAGCATCAAACACAGTAGCTAACTGCAGTTTTTCGGCATTAGTGGGGGTTTTATAGGGGTCAGGAATAGATCCATCGCCATTTGCTTCAATACTAAGTGCCAAATCATTTATTTCTGCCGCCATTTCACCTGTTCTATCTTTACCGCTTTTACAGTTGAAAGTGGTAGTGTATCCTAAAAGTGGCATTAGTAATGCAATACGAGTTTGTATTGCTGCCGGATTAGTAGAAATTCCTTGACCATTGGTAGTGAACCATATATCCAAAATTTGTTTTGTTAGATTTATTATCTTTTTGATTGTAACATTTATTTTAGGTTTTTCGGAAATCGGAGCATTTTTTCTGTCTTGATACAGCTCTTTTAAAGTTGCTCCAACTTTACCCATAGTAGTACTACTCACTTTATCTTCACTCATTTTTTCAGTGAAGTTTCGATCTAAAATAGAATTTTTAATGGCATGGTCTTTTTTTGACAAATCCTTCCTGCAAGTTTTGAAAGCTTTTTCAATTGAATTAAATATATCCTCTCCAACTAGCTGAATAATTGCTTCGCTATTTTGTTTTTTAGAGCTTTTTATTAGTTTACCTCCTGCCATAAAATGCTGTGCATTCATACCAAAATTGCTCAGCATGACATCAGTGAGGCAAAGTTTAATTTTTTTAACCTTTTTATTTTTATCCAAAATGGGCATTTCAAAAGGTTTATTAATTAGTTTCTTAAACGTTTCCATTTGTTTGAAAGATTTGTCTTTATCTGAAGAGATAAAGGAAAAGACTTTTCCAGGTGGACTCATTAATTGAATATTCCCCAGTTTTACTTCCAGAGTCTCCCCTTCAGACAAATTTCTAACTTTTTCCAAACCATATTGATTTACTGCTGCAGCTAAAATTAGCTCTTTAGTTGCGTTTTCATTTCCTCTGGTGTTTCGGAAACGTAGTCCAGAAAAGAGAGTTTTATCCCCGGAGCGTACATCGGTAGTCCATAAATTAGATAAATGTTCGGTTGAATTATCTCCTGATGAGATACCTTCACCTTCCTTCAAGTGTGGGAATATTCCCAGTGAGGACGCAGGAACCGATTTGAATTCAACCTTCATAGGTTTTTTATTTTTACCCACTTTTATTTCTATTGTTTTATTTAAAGTTTTCCAAGCATTAGAATTTTTGTTTACGGCTAAGACGTAACAATCGTGATAATTTAAAAATTTTTTTAGGCTCAACTGTTTAAATAAACCTTCTATTTCAGATTTGGCTCCCGAGAATAAGCCTATGAGATGATTATCCTTTGAACTATTAATAGCTTCTTCTACATTTTTTATGGGACTGGATGAGAAATTTACTTTCTCTAAAGCCTTCCTCAACTTAGTTTTTGAATCTTGACTAAGTGTTTGCACATTTGAGAATATATCAATTATTTTTGATACTATATCTTTATTTGTTGGAGATTTAAATTTTTTGTATTTTTCTAAAATTGCATGTTCAACATCTTTTTTCATTTTTTTAGCAAACTCATTAAATTGCTTTTCAGTTAAGTTTTTAGAGTCATGGCCTTCAAGAAACTGTGAGCATTTTCTAATTGATGGAATATTTCTAACATCAATTTCCCCCAAATTTTGTCCCGATTCTCTAATTAGTCTGTTAGCACAATTCAATGTTTCTTTTTCTAAATCTAGTATGTGCTTCAAATTTTCATTGCTGAATGCTTCCTTTTGGCGTAAATTTTCAACATTTTTAAATTTTTCACTAGCTTCTTTTTCAGCTGCGCTTTCCTCTGCTAAGGGTGAAGTTTCCCCGACTACATAATTGGTCTCAAATTGAGCTGGAGTACATTTTCGTTTTTCTTTTTTTATTTTATTAATTCGTTCAATCAACTCCTTAGGTGAACATATAGAATTTAATTGAGGAAGTGTTCTAATCTGAAAAACTATGTCTTTATACAATTCTTCAAGATTTTTAGTTGTAATATCAGTAGCAGTAATTAAAGTGTACAGAGACTTAAATAATTTTAATTTACTCGGCTGTAGAGAAAATTTTTTATTTAAAACCTTTCTATCTAAATTTTGAACGTTTACGTCGTCATCAATACCCACAAGTTCCGAAAGACTGTTGAGTATCTGTTTGTTTTCCTCTAGAGAAATTTCTTTGGTAGGATTTTTTTGCTTGCTTTTCATTATTTTTGAGGTTAATCTCAAAAAATTGTCTTTAAGTTTATTTCTATTCGTGCCCACTGTTTCACTCCCTTTTTATTTATTGTATTACCAATTATACTATAAAATCTATAAAATTCAAATGATTTATGTTTTTATTTGAGAGAAAATTGATATAATTTTTTGTAAATTACTTGATTTTTGCTTTGCCTAGAGATATTCTTTAAATATAATTTTTAAAAATAAAAGAGGTGCTACATATGAGAAAAAATATCAATTACCTAAAAATTATTTTAATGGCTATAGTTTTAAGTTGTATGGCATCTTCATTTGCAATATCTCCAACTTGCAGCGCAACTGATTCAGTTCAAAACTTAAGTAGCAGTAGCTCAAGCAATGAAAGTTCGGAAATAACACAAGTTAAAATTAAAGGTGCTAATTTACACTGTATCATTGGTAGTTTACCCCCTTTCGGTGCGTGGATAGATGATACTGATAATTCGCAGTGCAAGATTATGTATGAAATGTGGGAAGAAGTAGATGGCAACGATGATGCAACTTGGTCCTGGTTTTCAGACGAATCGCCAACATATAAAGAATGCCAAAAAGATAAAGAATACTACTATAGTATCCGTTTAAAAGCAGAAGAAGGTAAAAAATTTAGTGATAAAACAACTATCCTTTTTGACGGAAAGCCTTTAGATAAAAGCAAACTAACTTTTGAAGAAAATAATACTGAAATAATTGCAAGACGTGTCTTCTGGACGCAAGCCACTTCTCCCTCGTGCGTAAACAAAATTTATATAGATAACGTTTTCCTAGATTTTAAAGCTGGTGATAAACCTAAATTCACCGGGCAAGTTCCAGAAGGAGTGCCTTATGAAATTTGCTATGAAAACTGGATTGGCTCGGATAAAACAGTTTCATCTTCTTCGGAGGGCGAACAGGAGCACCTTATCAAATGTGGTTATGAACCTATTGAAGTTTTCAAACCAGGCGTCACTTATACATACAACGCGGGAATAGTTTTAACTGAAAAAGGCAAAAAATTAGGATACAAATTCAACCCCAGGACGGTATCAGTTAAAATTAACAATGAAATTACTAATTACTCAACTGGCCCCGACTACGAACTGGCAGATCCTTTTTCGAATGCGGAGGATCTTAATTTGGTGAATGTTGTGGAAATAAAACCACTTGAAAAACAAGAAAGTAAAAGCACTGAAATATCTGAGAACAAGGATGGTTCTATTACCTTTCATGTGGATAAAGAAGCTGAAAAACTTGATACCATAACGATTGATAATCAAACGCTTGACAAAAAAGATTATACAGTAGCTTCTGGTTCTACCCTCGTAACCTTGAATTCAAGCTATCTAAAGAGCCTGGAACCGGGAGAGCATAAAATAACTTTTAATTATACAAACGATAATTTTACTACTAACTTTTTTGTAGATAACAATGTGAATAAAAATAAAATTTACATATTGTTAGCGCTTGGCCTGGGATTAATGGTTGTTTTAGTGATGATTTTCCATAAGAGGAGAATGAATTTTAAAAAATAAAACTGGCAACTACAGTATGTAGTTGCTTAAGGTTGTTTCTAAGTATTTTAGTTTTCATCGGTATCGTTTTTAAAACATCTCTTACACGGCTTAAGACCCTTAGTTTTTGCTTCCTCTAAAGTAACTTGCGCAAAATTACCTTTCCCACATTGCTTAGAGTGATAACATTTTCCGCTTTTAGTAACATACACCTTATCTAATTTAGAATTGTTTTCTTCAGGGGTGGCTGTGGAGGCGGAATCTTTTATTTTGTGTTGTGGTTTAGCTTTTTTATGGGACTCAGATGCTATGATAGTAATTTCGCTCTCTTCTGCTTTTGGCTTTTGAGTGTTTTTTCTTTGAGTTCTACTAGTTTTTTTAGATTCTTTTTTGGGTTTCACAGTGTTATGAGATTGACGCTGTGTTTTAGGTTGTGTGTTTTCTTCAATAGGATCTTCTGCTGTATCCTTGGTATCTTCTAAAGCCTCGGGCTCGGGAGTATTTTCAGTAGGTTCGGGTTCAGAAGCAGCAGATGTACTTTTAGAGGCTCCAGGCAAATTATCACAAGGCTTTTGAATAATCGCAGATGACTGAGGCTCGGTGCTATCTAGCTTTATTTCAACATTGCTATTATCTTGAGAGTGCGAACTAGTATATAGTTTAAATCCCATAAATGCACAGATAGCCATTAAAGAGCTCACTACAATGCTTAAAGAAATTTTTAGTTCTAACGACCATTTCTTTTTGTATTTAAACATAAAGTAAATTCCCATGGGCGGTGATAATAATAATAATAAAATTTCCCACGCTTTAAGTTCACAGTCCTCCTGAATTTTCATGGATGATTTTAAAGATTTTTCCGTTTCGTTCAACATATCAGCTCCTTTAAATATTAAAACACCAAAAAATAAACACTTACGTTACCATTATACACCCAAATATTTAAAAAATCTATATGTTTATGAGAACAAAATTTAATTCCAAACTAACATTTGTTCAGATAGGAGACTTTAAGCAAACAACTCTATCGTCATAAAAGCTTTTAACTCATAAAAAAACCAAGTACCCTTTAACAGATACTTGGAATATTGAAAAACACATTTTAAGAAAACAATGGTGAGCCATCGGGGACTCGAACCCCGGACAACCGGATTAAAAGTCAGGTGCTCTACCAGCTGAGCTAATGGCTCACATAAATAATTCAATAGGAGTGGCTGGGATGGCTGGATTCGAACCAGCGAATGATGGAGTCAAAGTCCATTGCCTTACCGCTTGGCGACACCCCAACAGTAATTATTAACAATGTTCCTACCCTATGGGGTGGATAATCGGATTTGAACCGATGGCCTCCAGAGCCACAATCTGGCGCTCTAGCCAACTGAGCTATACCCACCACGAACTCCATGGTGCGCCAGAAGGGATTCGAACCCCTGACCTACTGCTTAGAAGGCAGTTGCTCTATCCTGCTGAGCTACTAGCGCAGAAAACAATGTCAGAACGCAAACGCGGACTCAAAATGGAGCGGGTGATGGGAATCGAACCCACGCTATCAGCTTGGAAGGCTGAAGTTCTACCATTGAACTACACCCGCGTTGCCAACCAACGAGTGTTATTCTAACATACCCGTTATAGGCTTGTCAACTATATTTTTTTATAATTTCAAAAAAACGCCGTAAATAATTTGGGGTAATTTTCTGATTTTTTTATGAAACTTTTTCAATATCTCTCTTTAAGCGTTCAATTATGCGCTTTTCAAGCCGTGAAATATACGACTGTGATATACCCAATAAGTCAGCTACTTCTTTTTGAGTATGTTCTTTTTTGCCTGAAAGTCCGAATCTCAACTCCATAATCATTCTATCCCGCTCAGATAGATTCCCTACAGCATTTCTAACCAATAAACATTCTACTTCTTGTTCAATTTGAGTAATCACGGAATCTTTCTCGCAGCCTAAAATATCGCAAAATAATAGTTCATTTCCATCTTTATCCACGTTTAGAGGTTCATCAATAGAAGTTTCATTTTTGAGCTGTGAATTCTTCCTTAAGTACATCAATATCTCATTTTCTATACATCGTGAAGCATAGGTTGCAAGTTTTATGTTCCGCGAAGGACAAAAAGTATTTACTGCCTTTATAAGACCTATGCTCCCTATGGATATCAAATCCTCAATCTGCACGCCAGAAGAATCAAATTTTTTAGCAATGTATACCACAAGCCTTAAATTATGAGTGATTAAAGGTTCTCGGACGCTTATCGGTGCTCCTTGAGAAATTTTTTCCATTATGGCATTTTCTTCTTCTTTGGTAAGTGGTGGAGGAAGAGTTTCCGGTCCGTTTATGTAGTGAACTTCTCTTCTAAATAATTTGTAGATAAAACTCTTTAAATAGCCTATTATCTTTTCTGCAAAATTCAGTACTTTCCCCATTAGGGCTCCTCCTTATTAAATAAATTCAATTTACTAGTAATGGGTTCATCAAAGCGGAAGTGTTTTGGGGTAAAATGCCCTTAGAACAAACCGCTATATATGCTTCTTTATGAAAACTATCCTTTATTATTAAATCATCCGGTTTGAAAGCCGGAAGCATACCTTCTCCAGAAACAGTTTTGAAGGGAACTAATCTTAACTTTAGTTTCAATTTTTCAAGTGTGCTTTCTTGAACTAAATCAGTTGTAGACTCGAAATCTTTCGGCAAAATCTCCTTTAAACACTCTTGTGAAACTACTATAACAGGTAAATTCGAGAACGGCTCCATGAGTAGATTGCAGGTATCTAACCTTGCGCTGAACTTCGCTAAGCCATCGCCTACCTTTATACAGACTTCATATATCAATTTTTTGTTTTCTTTTTGTGCGAATATTCTATTTGCAAATTCAGTTATCATGTATGCCGCTAGCGCAGATACAATCAATACGACCGGTGAGATATTAAAATAAACTATACCATTATTGAGTGCCATCCCTTTTGGAGAGACCAAATACCAGAGCGCTAACATCGTTCCTGAAAAACAAAAGTTCATAAGATAAAAACAAAGTAATGTCTTTAAAAAAATTCGTAGATTTTTGTATCCAAAAACTGCAAGCACTATGCTTATAGCCATCACCAATTTAATGACCAAAGAAACTAGTAGACTGGAATCCGGGAAAAATATGTAAAAAGAATATATGCCTCCTAAAATTTCGCCTATCAACAAACGTATACGCTTAAACTTAAGATATAAAAATCTTGAAGTTGCCAGTAAAAGCAAATAATTAATAATTAGATTTACAACTATCAGGACATCAACATATATTACTTGCTTCATATACACCTCCGCCCATTTTTAAAACCGCCCTTTTACAGACTATAACTATATTATTACTTAAATCAATTGGAGTATTATGTCATAAACAGGGGGAAGTTATTCAATCTACATTTAGAATAGTAAATCATCACAAAACCCTCCACAAAATAACAAAAACGAACAAAAATGTGTTACTATAAACTGGAAAGGAGCTGATATCATGAAAAAATTAAATACTAAAAACTTGAATACCGTTTCAGGAGGACTAAACCCTGAGTATTCTACCTACACAGGCGAAGGAGATTGCTACAAAGCAAAATACACTCTAAAATGCTTAGGTTGTGGATACAAATGGAATGAAGAAATAATTAATTCTCAAATAAGCCAACATGTTTTATGCCCTAAATGCGGATCGGAATTAATCCAAGCTATCTCGGAACATATCAAATATTGGTGGGAATAAATACAATTGGTAAAAAAATATATTTTTTCTTGACTTATTTCTCGAATTATGTTACTATTGTTTACGAAGTTTCTAGGTTAAAACTTCAAATTTAAGGTAAAGGAGAGAATAACATGAAAAATTTAAACGAAAAAAACTTGAATAAAGTTTCAGGCGGAGCAAGAGGAGCTTATGAACAATTCTATGAGTTTAGATGTAAGAAATGCGGTTACACATGGAAAAAGATTACGGCCAATCCGGGAGATATTCATGGATGCCCTAAGTGTGGTTGGTGGTTTGAATCAAAGGGTGGCAACCGTGATAGGAAGGGCAATTTAAAATTTGACAGAGAATGCATAGAATATACTGATGGTTGGAAATAAAAATAACTTTAAAGCCTTGGAGTGCAAATCCCGAAACGTGCACTCCGGGAATTTTTTTAAAGCTAGTTTGAAATTCGCTTGACATTGTTTATTTTATAAGTTATATTATAGGAAACAGAAAATGGAGAGTTACTCAAGTGGTTCAAGAGGCGTGACTCGAAATCTCGTAGGGCGTGAAATATCGCTGCCAGGGTTCGAATCCCTGACTCTCCGCCAAAAAGGTGAACAGCAACATTTAGTTGCTGTTTTGCTCTATGAGTTAATTTTGATACTACTAGAGATACAGTTTAGAAAAATATAATTAGTTTTCTAATAATATAGCTAAAAAGAAATAATTGAATTTCTAATTATACAATTTCACAGTTGTTGTATATAATCAACATAATTACTTATATATATATATATATATATATATATATATTGCATAAATCGAATCTGTTTTCTTGGTACTACAAGGCACAATGTTGACTATTCAAACAAAAGTATGTTAAAATGGGTTTGGTATATCATATACC
>CAKVBG010000035.1 GCA_934725345.1 uncultured Eubacteriales bacterium | reverse complement strand
AGTTAGCAGTTGTCAACAATACATATCAATTTCCTTTTATTATTAGGTAAAACTAGTGTACGAAGACAATACACGAATTTTATTTTTACTATAGCTCTAGTAAATATTCGCTAAATAGATTGAAGCTGTTTTTATAACCCCTAAAATTACTAAGAGTCTTGACATGAATTTGAAAATTATATATAATAGCAAATGTAAATTTGTTTATTTTGCATATCAAAAGCATACGAATAGAAGGAGGATAAATTATGAATAAAAATTTAAAACTACTATTTGACAAAATTATATCCGACAGTAATTTTACTAAAGGCATGAAAGAAAATAAAAGTCTAGAAGATTTATATAAATACTGTTTATCGTACGTAAATGGGTATACTCTAGAAGAATTTAAAGGATTTTTGAAGTCAATAATTCTTATAAACAATAGCATTTCTAATAAAGTACAAGAGCTGTCAGATGAAGAAATTTCAACTATATCAGCCGGGGCTAATTTTTATTCACCAAAAAATAGATTCTTAGCCGCTTTGATGGGTGGCTTATTGTTAGCGGGGTGTGGAGCTAATGCTTCCACTCATGCAGCCTCTGCTCTACCAGAAGAAGGAACTCAAAGTAGTGCAAGTTTGATAGAAAAAGATATCAATTTTAATAGCGAAATAAGTAAGGTTGTAAGTAATATAAGCGAGGATGCAAAACAAGCTCTTCACACGGTCTCAAAAGTAGCCGAAGATTGTTTGGGAGGTATTCTTGATATTGCTGCTCCGAAGGCCAGTGCTCAAGAAATTACTGTGGTAAAGGTAAAGCCAAAAGTTACTAGCTGGCCTAAAGCATCAGCAGTTACTGTAGGGAGCAAAATAGGTCAATCTAAGCTTTCGGGCGGAAGTGCAAGCGTTGATGGTAAATTTTCATGGTTGCCAGTTATAGAAAACGAAACATTAATTACTCCAGGAACTAAAACTTATATTTGCCAATTCACTCCTGATGACACAACAAAATACACAAAAGTAACTAACACGATATCACTTGAAGTGAAGGCTCCACAATTGAATATTACATGGCCTACGGCTAGTTCTATTGTTTATGGTCAACAGATCAGTGATTCAAAGTTAAATAATGGAACTGCAAACGTACCTGGTCGTTTTGAGTGGGACAGCAGTAGTTTATATCTCAGACCGAATGCGGGTGTTGCTAGATGCAAAGTGGTTTTCAAACCTCAGGATACCACTATTTACAGACAAACTGATAACTATATAGATGTTACTGTTAAAAAAGCTACTGTGCAGATGTCGTCTCCTCCTTCAGCATCTTCCATTACTTATGGTCAATCTTTGAAAGATTCAAAATTTTCAAGTTTTAGTGCAAACGTTGCAGGAAAGATGGAGTGGAAGAATCCCCAGCTACAACCAAAAGCAGGAAACTATACAGCGAATGCCGTGTTTGTTCCTTCTGACTCCAATAATTATGAGAAAGTTGATATCCCTATTTCAGTTACAGTAAATAAGCAAACACCCAAACTTTCTAAAACTCACTATGAGAAAGAATATAGCCCAAATTTGCGTTTGGGGGATTTCAATCTTCCTAGCGGTTGGCATTGGCAAGATCCAAATATTAAGTTCGATAGTGCCGGGAAGTTTAATTTTAACGCTGTTTACTACGAAGACGAAAGTCATTACAAGTGTAAGGAGCAAGTTTCAATTGAAATTGAAAGAATTGCTCCACCTAAACCTGAGGAAAAAAATATGACATATGACGCCAATAAAAAACTTAAAGATATTGACTTGCCTGCAGGTTGGCACTGGGAATATCCAAACGAAACTCCTTGCGTGAATAAGATGTACTATAGTGCCTACTTCAAGGGTGAGGGAAGCGGGCTGAACATTTATAAAGATGTTAGAAATGTGGATGTAAGAATAGATGTAAAAAAAGGGTTGCCGATAGTTAATTCTCATCCTGTTGCATCGAGTATCACTTATGGTCAATCGATAGGAGATTCAAAACTTTCAGGTCTTAGTGCAAATGTTGATGGAAGACTCAAATGGGAAAATTCATATTTAACACCAAATGCGGGAAACTGCACAGTGAATGTCGTATTTGAGCCCTATGATTTTTTCAATTATGAAAAAATTACTATTCCCGTTACGATTAATGTAAATAAATTAAAACCAACACTTTCTCAGACTCATCAACGTAGGGAGTATAGACCTAATCTATGCTTAAGAAATTTTTATCTTCCTGATGGTTGGCATTGGGCGAATCCCGATTGCCGTGTAGACGATATAGGAGATTTTCAATTTGAAGCAATTCACGACGAAGATCAGAATAATTATAGAAGCACCCAGAACGTTACTATTACTATTGACAAAGCCCAGCCAACGCTATCGCTTCCGGATATAGTTTATAGTGAAGCCACAACACTTAAAGATATAAAATTACCTGTAGGATGGCATTTTTTAAACGAAGATGAGGTACCTGTTGCATCAAAATCTTCCTATGTCGCGAGGTTTGATGCCGAAGAAGCCAACACAAAATTCTATAATAGTCAAAACGAAGTGGACGTAGAAATGAAAGTTAGAAAGGCTGCTTCCAAAGTAGAGCGGTGGCCTGAGCTGTCTATTGAGTATAGTGATAATATAAGAGATATTCCTTTAGAAGGTATAGCCAACACAGCAGGTAAGTTTAAACTAGTTGAAGTCCCTCAGAAAATAGGTGAAAATTTATGCGACGCCAGATTTATACCGGATAATCCAAACTATGAGTCTTTAAATGGTAAAGTAAGGATAAACTTATCCAAAAATATGACTGCTGAAGATGCTCCGAAGTTGGATATTGAAAATGTAACCAGATGGCATAAAACAATAAAACTTAAAGTTCAAAACGATAATAAACTTAAGCCATTGGAATTTTCAATAGATAACGGGAAAACCTGGCAGGATTCCTCTGAATTTAAAAATTTAACTCCCAACACTACCTACAATATGGTTTACAGAGTAAAAGACACAGAACTTCATTGTGCATCAAAGATGAGTGCTCCGATGAAACTTTCCACTAAAAAAGCTCCTCCGTCAGCGCCCGATAAACCAAAAATTAAAAGCCGCACTGATACCAAAATAGTACTGGAAGACAATGATCTTTTGGAATTTTCGAAAGATAATGGTAAAACTTGGCAAGATTCTTGTATCTTTTCAGACCTCCAAAAAAGTACGGATTATCAATTTGTTTCAAGAATTAAAGGCGACGATAATTCCATGCCTAGTCTACCGAGCAAACCCGCTCTAACCTCGACTAGAAACTGGTTAACTAATTTTATTAAAAACCGGATGTAATTGAAAAATTATTATAATCCCGCAGTTAAAATTCATAAAAATACTAAAACTACCCACCCTATTTAAAGAGGGGGTAGTTGATTTATATTCCGGGCTGATATTATTCGGCGCCAAACAACAACTCTAATTCCAATATCTTGTTTTGCCAAACGTTGAAATTTTAATCGGGTACATCAATTCCTAATTTTTCAAGTTCTCCAATCAATTGTTCGGCTTTAGGTGTTGCGGAGCTTTGATTTCTCCTATTATACGCCGAATGATATATTTGAGAAATATGTTTTTTGTCAACCTTGTCAGAATCCCACATTGCTTGAATAAATTCTGAAACTAAATTCTTATCAGATGAGCTATCATAATAATCTTTTAATTCTTCCATAAACTCCATTAGATGTTGTTTTTTGGTCTCATCAAATTCATTACCTTTTATCGCCGCTCCCGCTACAAAAAGGTGTATAAGTTTCTTTAGCTCTATACTACAGTCATAAACTATTTCATTTGCGCTTATATTTTGTTTCCAAATTTCATTTATCAAAAGTTTTAGTGCATAATCAACGCTTTTTTCGCAAGACTTATCGTAGGTAATCTCGTTAACCCTCAATAAGTTATTTTCTGATGCTATGTTTGTCAAATTTTGTAAGTTATCAAGAGCATCTTGGCTAGACACGCCAATAGTCAAATCTACGTTTCCATATACGCGCTCTAGTAAATCTCGAAGACTTCTTGTAGTAATGTTATTCCTTAAAAAATGTAAATAATTTTGACATCCTACTGAAAATGGTATTTCAGTTTTTTTGTCATCATTAATACAGAGTGTGCACAGCAACTTATGCCACGCTGACGAATTGTCGTGGTAAGGAAGGGGAGAGGGATTATTTTGGAATAATCCTTTGAGTGTATATTCATTCTTGCTAATCTTTACTGTGAAATTTTGACAATCACTCTCCGAATACACACCAGGGAGGCAATTTATTAAGTCTTTTAAAAATTTTAATAAATAAGCAAAATGTCCATAAATATCTGTGTTTTCATTGAACTTGTCCCAATCAAAAGGCGTATCATCTTTTCTAATGGTAGTTTGCAATAAATCTATATTGTCAGTACTTAACAATGTATTGTTGTACACATCTTTTCTACGATCAATATATACATGGCACCTCTTATCAAGTTCGTTAAGGGAATTTCTTAAAATTTCTACACACTCTTTAGCTTTCCGGAGGTTTTCTTCATCAAGATTCGCAAATCCGAGAGATATTACTAGACGGTTAAACATATTGAATGGAGTTGTCTGTTCAAAATAATTTTTTGGCAAACTTTTACATTTTATAAATTCAACAGATCCCAATAAATCTGCTTTAGGATTACCACTTCCTAAAAAGTAATTGTTTACTGCGCAGCATGCGTAGTTCATATACAAACGGTTATCATAAAGACAACTGCTACCCCAAGAAAGAGGAACTTCTACAAAATTGCTTAAATCTTTTCCTAAACATTTCGAAAGTTGATCTGCAAGCGTGGATATAATCTCTTTTTCATTGTAATTCAATGAGGGCAAGTACCCTTTAAAATTGCGCTTTATTATGTCGTCTTTATTTTGAATTTCACTTTCAAGTTGGTTGTATGTCTCAAGATACGAGTTATATTCATTTCTCTTAGTATCGTAATCATTATTAGAGATCAACCCACACAATGCACGGATGTATTCATCAATTTCGTTTGGTTCTCTAGTTTGCATCCTAATAGTATTAAATTTTCTTGTTAATTCTCTAATAGCATCATTTAGTTGCTGATCTTCTCGTTCACGCTTTTCCTCTTCTGTTTCCACTGCAGCGGGCTCAAGAGGAGGTTCAATGTCAACAGGTGTTGCTGAAGCTGGCCTAAGAATTTCAGTAGCATCCGATGGCGCGGGTAGTGGAACCGGAACATCGTCAGTCGGTTGCTGCTCGTTTGGATCCGATATGGGTTCTCCTTGTGGTGGATTGTTAGTTTGATTCTTATGATGTTTGTAAAGCATGTAAGCTCCTAAACCACCGAGACCGACAACGGTGCCTGCTCCGCCCATTCCAAGCGCAGCAAGGATTATTTTTTTAGCACTTGAGCTATCTTTTTTTGCTAATTTTTGCACTGCTATAGGTTGAGAGCTCGAGAAGTGGTACAAATCGCTAGCATGTGCCTTTGAACACATAGGAGAAGCACCTAAAACTAACAGTGAAGCCATCCCTGCGGAAGTTAGTTTTGTGAGGCTATCTTTGAAGGCACCTCCTGCAATTTTGTTTAGTTCTGAATCTTCTAGATTTATTGCTGTTTCATTTAAGAGCTTGTCAACTTCTGATTTGAAATTCCTTTCCGACTTTGAATACCCATTTTCTTTAAAGAAATCATATAATTCCTTTTCACTTTTTATTTCAAATAGTTTTTTTAATTTGTTTTCTTTTTCTATTTTTTGCATTACTTTGTCAAATGAGCTATCCAATTCGAACACCCCTCCCCCCCTTGTTTTCCCTTATTTTAACTCAAAATTAGTTTTTTGTCAACCTTGAATTTTTAGTTTGTGCATATTATATGTTTATATAAAATATTTGCTATTTTTTTATCAAACTAACAAATGATCATCCTTTTTCACAAGTTTAAAAAAGATAATCTAGGAGGGTTTTTTAGGTTTTGAAAGTGTTAATTATTAGCTGCAGTAATCTTCTATCAAGTTGTTTAATTCTTCCTCTGAAGAAGCATCAATTCCGTTTTTAAGAAGCTCTTGATCTTGGATAGGAAGTGCGCCAACTTCAATAGACGTTATTTTTATGGGGCTTTGAGCGTCAGATTTAAAAATTGCCAAATTACCTTCGTATTCTTTAAGTTTGTAGCCTTTCGAAGGTATACTTATGCATTCATGATTATCTTCCTTTTTAGGGAGAGGTTCAGGTTCGGAGTAAGAAGGGAGAGTCTGCGCAGAAGGTGAAGGAGTGTTTTGAGGTTGGCATATTAATGAGGTTATCACAGCCGTTAGAATTGCAGATAAAGATACAACACCTATAATTGATTTTTTCATAAAAAACTTCCTTTTAAATCAGTATGTAGGTTTAGTATTCACTTGTGCGAAATGCTTTATACTAGTAAATTATCCGGTTTTATAACGGCCATGTTGAATATCTTGCAATATTTTGCTACAATCCTTTCGCATGTATAATTATATTTGAAGGAGAATCTATAAAATGAAAGTTACACTTCTATCCTATACTCACAACCCTGATAACTTAGTAGCCACGGCAGCAAAACTTTGCTATTCTTCTTGTCATACTGCTGAATTGGTGGAAAAGAATGAGAATATTGATAATTCTTCTTTTATAGAAATGATAATGAAGCGAGGCCATGAAAGCCCTTTAGAGCATATCTCATTCACTTTCGGCATTGACGGCGTTTCGAGGTCTCTTTTAACTCAAATCACCAGACATAGAATTGCATCTTATAGCGTTCAAAGTCAGAGATACGTTAAAAGTAAGACTTCAGATTACGTTATCCCTCCGGAAATCCTTAAGGACGAAACCGCTAAAGCTGAATTTTTAGATGCTATGGAAGCTTCAAAGAGAGCCTATGATAAATTAACTGAAATTCTCAAAAATAAACATAAACAGAGTTTGGAATCCGAGGGGGAAATCGAAGCAGATAAAAAAGCGGAAAAAATGGCCATTGAAGATGCAAGGTACGTTCTTCCTAATGCATGGTGCACTAATTTAATTTGTACTTTTAATGCTCGCAGTTTACTTAACTTTTTTTCTCATAGATGTTGTAATAGAACTCAGTGGGAGATACGGAGTTTAGCGTGGGAAATGTTAAGATTGGTAATTAAAGTGGCTCCGGGGGTTTTTCGCCATGCTGGGCCTATGTGTTTAAACAAAGGATGCCCTGAAGGCAAAATGGGATGTGGAAAAGCGAAACTTGTTCGAGAAACTTTTAATTTGATGATAAAAGAAGAGGTTGGTGAAAATTAGGACTATCTATAGTCTTAAGTAGCTTATGTGTGGAAAATTGATTGTTATAGAGGGTTTGGACGGATGTGGGAAAAACACCCAAACCGACTTACTAGTGAGATATTTAGAAAGCAAAAATCAAAAGGTAAAACATCTTTCTTTTCCGAACTATAATTCTCCGTATTCTTCGTTAGTAAAAATGTATCTCAATTCTGAGTTTGGACGCAATCCTGAGGAAATAAATCCTTATGCTGTATCGTCGTTTTTTGCAATAGATAGGTTTACAGACTACTGCAAAGAGTGGAAAGAATTTTATGAAAACGATTACATAATAGTTTGCGACAGGTACACAACTTCCAATGCGATATATCAAATGTGTAAGCTGGAGCAGAATTCTTGGGATGAGTATTTAAAATGGCTATATGATTATGAATACTGCAAGTTAAAAATCCCCAAACCGGATATGGTTATATATCTTAGGGGTAACATAGAAATTTCTCAGAACCTACTAAAAGAAAGATATCACGGCGATACTTCGAAGAAAGATTTTCATGAGTCCAACATTTTGTTTTTAGAGAAATGCGAAAAAGCTGCTGATTATGTTTCCAAAAAAGACGGATGGTTAGAAGTGGAATGTTGTAAATCCGGGAGAATGGAAAGCGTAGAGGAGATACATGAAAAAATACTTAAACTACTTGAGGGAGGTGCAAAGTGGAACTTGAATTTCACAAACCTCAGCTTAAAGACAAAGCAAAATTCAATAAAGCAATGAGAGTAAATGGTGATATCAACTCCGAATCGGCTTTTGGTACTTCTTATGTATGGTCTGATGTATACGATCTCAAAATTTGTATAAAAGACGGTCTTGTTTTCAAAATGCTGGCTGATGGTTCTAAAGGATATGAATTCCCTAAAGGCACGAAAGATACTACTGTGTTGAAAGAAGCGGTAGACTGTTTAATAGAAGACCATGCTAAAAGAAAAGGAGGGATATTTAAATTTTCAGAACTTTTAGAGTATGAAGTTTCTATTTTAGAGGAGATGTATCCTAATAAATTTTCTTATGTTTCAAACCGAAATGAGTTTGAGTACATATATGATATTTCGGATCTTGCAAATTTAACTGGAAAAAAGTATCATTCCAAGAGGAACCATATATCTAAATTTACAAAGCTTTATGATTGGGAATACTGTAGTGTTTCAAACTCAAATTTAAATGAATGTTTGGAGTTTTTTGAGAAGTGGTTTGGGGTTAATAATCCCGGAGAAAAAATGGAAAATATAAATGAATATATAGCCATAAAAAAGACTATTTCTAATTATGAATCCCTTGAATTTATTGGAGGAATGATTAAAATTGAAGGTAACATAATTGCGTGTACGATAGGAGAAAGAATTAATCATTCCACGCTTTTAGTTCATTTTGAAAAAGCACTTTCGGAATTCGAAGGAGCGTACAGTGTAATAAATAATGAATTTTGTAAAAAATGCGAGCAAGACTACAAACTTGTAAATCGTGAAGAGGATTTAGGTATCCCGGGTCTCAGGAAATCAAAACTTTCTTATAAGCCAAAAATTTTACTAAAAAAATATAATGCTAAATTGGAGGATTAAACAGTTTATGGAAATTTACAGAAAAGCTACTAAATCAATGGTGGAAGAAATCATTCAGGTTATGAGCGGATGTTTTAAAGAACCTATTTGGGTACTCAAATTCTTTTTTGAAGAAAGATTTGATATAAATAACTGTCATGTTTGTATGGTGGACGGAAAGATAGTTTCAGTACTTCATGCTATGCCCTCAAAGATAAGACTTGGAAGAGAAATCATAAACGGAATTTATATCTTTGGTGCTTGTACAGCCGAAGGATTTAGACGTCAAGGATTTATGTCTAAATTACTCAAGTACGTAAATACCTTCTATGCACAAAGAGGATTTGAATGTTCGTTTTTAGTTCCCGAAAGAGAAGAGCTTTCCAACTTCTATTCAAAATTTGGATATCGAAACTTTTTCAAAATTAGAAGGGTTGAATTATCCAAAGAAAGATTTATGGAAGTATGCGAAGGAAGTTTTAATGTTTCTGACATTGACAATAGAAATTCTCTGAATTTCTACGATGCAGAGAAGTTGCGTTTGAAAGCTTATGAAAACAAGAATGTGGTGCTATATACAGAAAAGGATATCCGATTTGCTTCAAGACTCTATGAACTATTTAATACCGGTGGAATAGTTAGCACTAATTGTGGGTATGGTATTTGTGGGTTTGTTGGAGAGAGTGAACTTAAAGTCCGTGACTTCACCTGTAAACCTACCGGCACACTTACGCTCTTGAGAAAAATCTATAACCGATTCCCAAATCAAAGGAGATATATCATAGAAACCAGTACAGAAAATAAATTCTTTAATGATATAGGTAGAGTATGTAACAATGGAATGATTTTTCCTCTTTCTGAGCTTTGCGATGCGATTATATCCAACATAATCCTTAGCCCTTCTCAAATAGATACTCCATACTTAGGAATATCGCTTGAGTAGTAGTTTTAAAGTTTCCCACCCTTATAATTATTAAAGGACGGATTTTAATTAATGGAGAACTCAAAAAAGAAAAGGTTTGTGAAAAATAGTTGGTTTTTTAAAATTTCATGGATAGTATTTGTTTCTTTGACTTCCGTTTTGCTCTCTAAGTTTATTATGACGAGCATAAACGATATGTTAGCGGTTGGTAGGCAGTCGGAGACTGTACAAGTTGAAATCCCTGAAGAATCTTCTTTAAGCGATGTGGCTCACATCTTAAAGGATAAGAACGTTATTTCTGAAGAGTGGTTTTTTAAGCTTTATGCAATTGCAACTAAATCCTCTAAAAGTTTTTTATCGGGCACTTATGAGCTTGAAACAAATATGGATTATCAATCAATAATCAATCATATTAGAAACAAAAACAACATTAGGGAAATAGTTGAGGTTACAATCACTGAAGGAATGAACGTTATTGAATGCGCCAGTTTGATGGAAAAGAACAAGATCTGTGATAAAGAGGAATTTTTGAAATGTTGTTCTTCTACTAAGCTAGACGAAAAATTTGAGTTCTTAGGGAAAATAGGTAATGACAGTAAGAGAGTATATCGTTTGGAAGGATATTTATTCCCCGATACCTATAAATTTTATCGTGGTGAAGGGGCGGTAAACGTTATAACTAAACTGCTC
>CAKVBG010000034.1 GCA_934725345.1 uncultured Eubacteriales bacterium | reverse complement strand
CCAATACTCAGTGCAACACTACCTACGGGAAGCCCTGCCGCAATAGCTACAGAGAGTTTTGGATGAAGTTTAATAAACTCCCAAGTTTTTCCAATTAATGTGGAACTTTTGGCCTCGGCTTTTTGGACAAGCTGGGGCACTGAAACTGTTGGAGCCACAGGAAGACGTCTTTTTATGGGGGCAATAGCACCAACAGGAGAAGAAATCATGGATAGCGCCCCTAACGCCGATAAGCTGCACGCACCTATCCTGCTGATTAAATTATTTTTTCCTCCAGAAACCATGTTTAAATCATTGGTGTTCATTTGATCAGTTTCGTTTTGAAGTAAATTCAAAAATTCCTCCATAAATTCTTCTTCAGTTCCCTCATAACCCAATTCTTTACATATGTTATATATTTGATTCGGTTCACAATTGTCTGTTATTTTTTCATTTTCAAGAGCTATTTTTAAAGCTTCTTTTAAAATCATTATTAACATCCCTCCAGTATAAGTACTCAAGTTTATTATATACCATATTACAGAAAAATGCAATACCTATTAAAAAACATCTATTCTAGATATCCTTCAACAAAATACCTGAACAGATGTTTCAAATTAACTTACTTAAAACTACTACTTCAATTACTTTTCTGGAAAAATGGTGTCCCGCTTCGAATACACAAGGACACAAATCTAATTCCACACTAACAATCCCACTACTATCCACCAATATATGCCACAATTATCCCTAAAGTTACCCTAATTCGCTCTAAATTGAAACTGGAAGAGTCAAATACTTTAAATGGCTTGTCCTGAACATTTAAATACTCACATACGTTATAAAAATGATTTCTGGCATTTCGCTCCAAAGCTTTTATAAAATCGCTTTCCCAAGCTCCCTGACGGAAAATTTTTCGAAGCTCGATAGCGGTTTCCAAGAAATTACTCTCATTCATCTCGCTAGTTAGCAATTTGACAGCTCTTAAATCCCTTTCAAAGGTGTTTTGCGTATCACCTTCGTTTGAATTACTTGAGCCAGAGTTGTCTACCTGCTGGATGACAGCTTCTTTCCCTGATTCGCTACCCTCCGAGCATTCCCCCGGGCCGCCTTTAGCAAATACCGAAATACTTCCCCCTAAAACAGTAACCGCTGAAAGCATTAAAGAAGCAAGTTTCATTTTAAGCTTATCTGAGTTAATTTTAGTCGTACACATAATGTTTTCCTTTCGCTTTAGCTAGTTTACAAACTGCAATGAAGGGAGAGTTAAGACCTACCTACACTGAAAGAAATAGGTCTTAACGTCTTTAGCGTATCATACTTTCAAAGTGCTGTCAACCCTTAATTTCGATTTTTTTCAATTTTTTTTGATAATTTTTTTCAGGGACGGAAATTTATCCTTGGAACGTATTATGTTATTTGGTAGTCTATTGCGTTTTAATGCCTATATCCACGTATGTTTTCAAAATTAAATAAAATAATTGAATGTTTTTGTTGTTATTTATGCCTTCTACCATTTCTTTTCTGAACTCAACGTCTCCGAAATCACGTTCGTCTTTAAATATGAAATAATTTTTAACATCTTTCATCGCGTTATCCTTTCGCGCCCTGAAAATTAACGACGCAAGTTGCTGCGGAGAACGCAAAAAGTCAGTATTCACATCCGATAATTTTTTAAATTTCACTTTATTTTTTGATTGAAGCATTAAACCTGAAGATGTACACAATTTCTGTAAAACCGATTTAACGTCAGTTTGTAAGAGAGACAGCTCTTGCTGATCTGAATTGAAATGTTCTTTTACTACTTCTTTCGGGGTGCTGCCAATTATAGCGTTTATAACTGCAAATGTTCGCAGATAATTATCTATGTTCAAATCTGATGCCGAATGTGTTCCAAAGGAATTCAAATAATTTTTAAACAACTCCAACGCTTGATCAAATTTTCCCTTTTCATTACTGTTTTCTAGACCTTTTAAGCCAATTTTTTCCTTCAGTTCAGTAATTAGTTTTTGTTTTTCCATATCAGACGAATTCATGGTTTCTTTTGCTTGTTTAAATTGTTCATCCGCTTCTGCTTTCATAGCTTCCGCTTGTTTAAGTTTTTCCTCAGCTGCATCTAATTTGCTTTTTGCATCATCCATACCAGCTTTAGCGCGGGTAAAGTTTTCATGCACCTTATCGCCCTCTAAATCTTCTTTTTCGAGCAATCCTGCCTTTTGCAACTCTAGTGCCAAGTTAACAAACTTGCCTGCAATTGAAGGGTCTTTAACGGCCTTCTGAATGGCTGCTTTAAGGTCAGCTTTGGCGCCTTCCCAGTATTTATAAATTTTCTCAATTTTTGCCTCTTTTTCAGCCTTTTCTTTAGCTTCGTCGCTTTCTACTTGTTGCGGAGCATCGGCAGCTGGTCCAGGCGTTTTTTCTTCTTCAAATACCAATTTCCTTAGCTTGTTAATATTGCTTCCAGAAACAGCTTGGAAAATCCTATTAAAGGGTTTGCTTTCTTCTTTCTTTTCAGGTTTCTGGGTTTTATTATCTTCGCTATCAGAAGCGGTTTTGTCTGCTTCAGGCGCTTCGTTTGCAGGCCCATCTAATTGGTGATTTCCAAAGAAGCCTTTTATTTCTCCAATTTTGCTTTCAAGGCTGTCCTTGTCTATGTTGCCGCCAGTAAGTTCTTTGGTTTCTACGTTCATCTTCCTATTGCCTATAATTCCATCTAGCCCCTTAAATGAACCAATGAATGTTTTTGTATCTCCTTGGTCATCCCATTCATTAATTGCAAGCAATGGGCAAGCCGATATTCTAGCAGCTAGTGCTTTAACGCCGAATCCGGCAGCTACTAAGGCTGCACTTAAAGCTCCCGTAGCAGCTACTGATACGCCCGCTGCTATTTTTGCAGCTTTAACAGGGTTTTTGTTTACGAAATCATCAACTTTTTTACTCGCATTTTCGAATTGGGCTTTAACGTTCAGCTTCTTCATACCCTCAAATGTTGCACCAACTTGAGAACTCATTCCCATAGCCGGTCCGGCCAGTGCAAGACCAAAAGCCGCTAGCCTTTTAGCAATATCCCCTTTTCCCCCTGCGATACTGTTTAGGTCCTCTTCGTTTACCATGCAGGAAGATTCAATTTCCGACTTGACCAACTCAAAGAATTTTTTCTCAAATTCTTCTTTAGAGCTTTTGTATCCTAATTGCTTACAGGCGTCATAAATCCCGTTAAGACCTCCTTTTTCCGAGATGATATTGTCTTCTACTGCTTTTCTCAAAATGGATTTTAATTCTTTCATAAGTGTACCTCCTAGTTTTTTTCTTTCAGCTAAGCTGAATCTTACCAGTGTTATTATATAGCTATTCTAAAGTTATGTCAATAGTTTTTTCTATTTTCAAAAAATTATGTATAGTATCAATAGTTTTTAATCATTCTCCTTTGTTTTTAATCATAATCTTCAAATTCCTCCTCTATTGCTTCCCTTTGTTTTTTTTCGCGCTCAAACTTTTTAACAAAGTCTTTGTTCATAAACCTGTCCGCAGCATATAGAGTTTCAACCATTATTTCTTGGAAGCCTTCAACGCTTCTACACATGAACGATCTTTTGCGTAATTTCAAAAGCTCGCGGAAACTATCGTCTTTATTTAGTTTTGAGTCGTCATCATTATACACCTCATACATTTTACTACTAAAGATACTCAACGTTTCACAAGCTTGTACTTCCCATTTTGCTAATTCTTCGTCTTGCTCTTCGTCAGGCGTAAGTTTAGTAATATCGTGAAGTAGTTTATAAACACGCAATTTTGAAGCTGCAATTTCAGGACGTGTGTGAAAATTTTTGTTCTCAGTAGTTTGTTTAAAAGCTTTATTTAAAATTTTCAACCAAATTCTAAATATAAAAACTTCCTCTTTCATATTTTCTCCCTCATAATTATCTTTGTTTTGAATTTCCACCATACTTTTATCCCCTTACCACTTTCTAAAAATTTAATATGATTTATGAAACACGACACTTGATTTTTATCTTGTTTTTTAATACGTCAATAAAAATAAAGTCGAGACCAAACTATATGTTTGATTAAATATTAATATGTCTAATTATAAACTTGCAATAAGGAAATTGTCAATGATATGGCATTATATAATTATTAGGCTATATCTTTACTTATAGATGTTTATTGGGAGTTAATGTTTATCGTGTTACTATTTTTGAATTTTGATTTTTTATATTTAAAATAAAAAACACAGTTTAATCATAAATTATTATACACAATATTTAATTTTGATAACAAAAAACTATCGGCATTAATTCAACCGATAGTTCATATTTTTTATTAAGATTTTCCAGTAATAAACCTTGAGAGAAAATTCTTTGTCCGTAAATTTTTAGGATCTACTAAAATTTCCTTCGGACTACCCTCTTCGCAGATGACGCCTTCATCCATAAACACTATCTTATTTGAAACGTCCCTGGCAAACTCCATCTCATGAGTAACTATTACCATTGTTAAGCCCAGCGTTGCTAGATTTTGCATTAGTTTAAGTACTTCCCCTACGGTTTGAGGGTCTAGAGCTGAGGTGGGTTCGTCAAACAAAAGAACTTTTGAGTTCATCGAGAGAGCTCGTGCAATTGCAACACGTTGTTTTTGTCCACCTGAAAGTTGGCGAGGCTTAGCGTTAGCAAATTTCAACATCTGAACTTGTTCTAAGAATCTAAGTGCTGTTTTTTTAGATATTTCCTTATCTTGCTTCAAAACCTTTATTGGTCCAATCATGCAATTTTCCAAAACACTTAGATTATTGAAAAGATTAAACTGCTGAAACACCATTCCTACATGAGAACGATATCTATTAATATCGTAGCCGGGAGATAAAATATTTTCTCCTTCATAAATTATTTCGCCGGAATCGGGAGTCTCTAATAGATTTATGCACCTTAAAAAAGTAGATTTTCCCGAACCTGAAGGACCTATTATACATGTAACATCGCCTTCGTTTATATCATAGCTGATACCTTTTATTATATGGTTTTCTCCAAACGATTTTTTTAAATTTCTTATTTTTATTATACTCGTTGACATCTTTTATTATTTCACCTACCATCTCAACTTACTGTTGAGAACCAATTTCTTGAGGGCCGTCCATATGTTTTTCCAAACATCTAACAAGACGAGTTACTATAAGCGTTAAAATGAAGTATATTACAGCCGTTATAATGAAAGTCTCATAGGTCCTATATATTGCACCTTTTATTGATTTTGTTACGAAAAATAACTCAGTTACAGATATAACGTTTAGCACAGAAGTATCTTTAATATTTATAACCAACTCATTACACGTGGCTGGTAGAATGTTTCTAATGGTCTGAGGCAAGATTATGTATAGCATCGATTGAAATGGCGTCATACCAATAGATTTTGCGGCTTCGAGCTGCCCCGAGTCGATACTTTCTATCCCTCCTCTAACAACTTCTACCATGTAGGCTCCGGTGTTTATTGAAACTATTATTACTCCTGCAACAGTAGGACTAAAGTCAATACCCATAAATTCCTGCATCCCAAAGTACATCACTATGGCTTGAACCATCATTGGAGTACCTCTGAAAATTTCAACGTAAAAAGTTATAATAAAGTTTACCAAATTCATTAAAAAACGTCTCGGTTTGCTGCTAGGAAGTGGAGTCTCGCGAATAGAACCTAAAACAACACCTATTAAAAATCCAACTGCTGTTCCTATAAAAGATATCAGCAAAGTTACATATAACCCACGCAAAAACCACGAACCATAATTTTGTAATATGAAAACAATCCAAGAAAAGAACGAACGCTCCACATTTTCACCTCCTTATAGTTTTAAACAAAACCTATCACTCTATACAAGACCCTTTAACCGCACACTGCATTAATTTATCTCTGTCTTCTTCACTTATATCTTTTAATATTTCATTTATCTTCTCTCTAAGTTCGCTTCCCTTTCTTACACCAATAGATACGTTCATTCCTTGCTCGGTTTGCTGAAATCCTTTTCCCTCTTCAAAATCTATGTATGTAAGATTGGGATTCATATGTACAGCAGTGAGAGCAGCTGGCTTCTCACTAACATAACAATCTATCTTTCCTGCATTGAGCGAAGATATAATTGAAGAAAAATCTTCCATCGGTACTTGCTTGTCCACTCCACGCATTTGATTTATAAGTTCATAGTGCAAAGTTCCAATTTGACCTGTAATCTTAGCATCTTTAAAGTCGTTTATGCTCTTAGCGTTTTCATACTTACTTCCTTTTTTTAAAACTATCACAATATGAGTTGTATAATAACTATCGGTAAAATCTATCGACTGCTTCCGCTCCTGCGTTGCAGACATCCCTGCGATAATCGCATCAATTTTACCAGAAGTCAGTGCGGGCAAAAGCCCGTCCCATTCAACCTTAACGATCTCAAGTTCTTTACCCAAAGCATCTGCTATGCGGGTTGCAATATACACGTCATATCCATTAGCGTACCATCCACCCGAAATCTTTACCGACCCACTTTTAAAATTCGGCTGAATCCAATTAAACGGCGCATAAGAGCATTCCATTCCCACCTTGAACTTATGCTTAGAAACGGAATCGGTCACGGAGCAACCTGTTAAAAAAGCAAGTGCTAAAACTATGCATATTCTACTTATCAATTTAATTAACTTCATCTGAATATCCCTTTCCGAAAGACAACTTTCCGTTTCATAAAATATGTGCAACTGAACCTAAATTAGTTGCACACTTATTCTCACACAAAGTAAGATAAATTAATCTAATAATTCAATACTAGTTATTTATCGCAACCGCATCCGCAATCATCGTCGCAGTCACATTCACATTCGCAGTCGTCTCCGCAATCGCATTCAGGTCCGCAATCG
Source organism: uncultured Eubacteriales bacterium (assembly GCA_934725345.1). Taxonomy (GTDB): domain Bacteria; phylum Bacillota; class Clostridia; order Oscillospirales; family Acutalibacteraceae; genus UMGS1491. The sequence continues at coordinate 3,724 of CAKVBG010000034.1, read as the reverse complement.
CAGCAAGAACAGCATCCATCATGAATGTCGTCTAGGTCAAATTCTAAAAGTTCACCGCAGTTAGGGCAGTTCATTTCCTTATCCATTAAAGACTCTTCGCATAAGCAAATGTGTTTGTTACAGTTAGGGCAAACTACTTCATAGCAATCTTCATCGTCGCAACCGCAACCACAGTTTTTCACGCCAACCTTGTCTTCAACCTCTGCCAAATCTTCATCCATTACATCGAGTTGTTCCAAAACGCTATCCATGTCCTCCTCTAAATCTTCGAAAGAAATGGACATATTATGAACCAAATCAACAATGCTCTTCAAAAGTTTTGTTTCTCCTTTGGTTTCATCTAGATTTAATCCTTCCATCATTCCTTTTAGATATGCAGCTTGTTCTTTAATAGTCATTTAAATATCCTCCTAAATTTTATAACTTGTGCGGTTATGCACGTTCTAAGTATTCCCCAGTGCGAGTATCAACTCTTATCTTTTCGCCTTCTTCAATGAACAGCGGAACTTTAATCTGAGCGCCAGTTTCTAAAGTGGCGGGTTTGGTAGCATTAGTAGCGGTATCTCCTTTAAATCCGGCGTCTGTTTCAGTAACTGTCAGTTCTACGAACAATGGTGGTTCAACAGAAAATACGCTTGATTTATAAGAAAGTACTTTACAGGTCATATTTTCCTTAACGAACTTAAATCCATCCCCTAAAACTGAAGAGTTAATCGGGATTTGCTCAAAAGTATCATTGTCCATGAAGTAGTATAAATCTCCATCATTGTAAAGATATTGCATATCTTTCTTTTCAATGAAAGCTTCAGGGTACTTATCGTTTGGGTTGAAAGTACGCTCCGTTACTGCTCCTGTAATTACGTTTTTTATTTTAGCTCTTACAAAAGCAGCACCCTTTCCAGGTTTAACGTGTTGGAACTCAACAACCGCTACAACATTCCCATCCATTTCAAATGTAGAACCATTTCTAAAATCTCCTGCAGATAACATAAGATTCCTCCTGTATAAAAATAGGTACTCGATAAAGTTTAGTATACCTAAGCCATTTTAATTCAGTTTGTATTTTAAGCAATCTATCCACATCATATGAACTGAGCGCAAATAGCTGATATCCACTAAGTTTACAATTACGTGCGATTTAATCCACACACTTTTCAGTATACACTACCTGTCAAGCTTTTTCAATATTTCGTCCCGAAAGTTTAATGCAGACCTCTATCTCTTACTCAAAAAAATATCATTTTTTATTTTTTCGTCTGCGCATTCTTTGCAAAAGCGCTGTCTAATCTGATACTTCTTAAAATCCGGGGTATCACTTGCCATTCCTATAGCGCCACAGTGCCTCGCAAATTTTTTTCCGCATTTTTCGCACGTGGCTTCGGCATATGATCTCTTTAAATACTCATTGCCTAGCTTAGAATCCGGGAAAAACTCTTTCACTTGGCTATCGTTTAGCATTCCTCCTGCAACTTTTGAAATATCATCGTCTTCAAGTCTTTGGAGCTTAATTTTTTCTTCCTTCATAACATTCCCTCCCGAAAACCAAATTTCTAGCAAGATAATTATTCAGTTGTATCTAAATAATCAATCACTAGCCCTCAAAGCAGATTATATACATAAATTTATAAATGTCAACACTTTTTGATTAAATCAACTAACTTTTGTTCGATTTCCTGTGCATTGCCTCTGCCTCGGGTTTGTTTCATAACATTTCCCAAAAGTGCTTTAAGTGCTTTTTCTTTTCCGGAAAGATAGTCTTGTACCGCTTTTGAATTGTTTTCTATTGCCTCCTCGCACATCTTTTCTAATTCTTCTGGCGAGATACCTCGCATATCATTTTCAGAAATAAATTCACTAACACCTTTACCGCTTTGAAGCATTTGAGATAAAGTTTTTTTGGCTAAATTCATATTTATCTTATTAGATTCCAAAAGTTTAACCAATTCCGCAAGTCCTTCAGGAGTTACTGCAACATTAAACTTTTCTTTTTCAGATTCAGTTTCAATTCTTCTAAATATTTCTCCTATTATAAAATTTGAAACCGTCTTTGGACACTTAACTTCTTTAGAAGCTTTTTCGAAGAAATCAGATACATTTTTATACTTCACAAGTTGCTGAGCATCTGCTTGAGAAATTCCCATCTCAATATAATTTTTGAGTCTTTGCTGAGGCATTTCAGGTAAAAGGTTTTTTATTCCTTGAATTTCATCTTCCGTTAAAACGATATCAATTAAATCGGGGTCACGGAAATAACGATAATCTTGAGCATCCTCTTTATCTCGCATACTTTCTGTTGAATTATTGTTTTCATTATACCTCAAAGTTTGCTGGATAACTTCTCCGCCGTCGTCCAGAACGTCTGACTGTCTTTCGTATTCGTATTCAATGGCTTTTGTCATGAAAGTGATGGAATTCATATTCTTTATTTCTGTTCTGGTACCGAATTCTTTACTACCAGTTGGCTTAACCGAGATGTTGACGTCGCATCGCATTGAACCTTCTTGCATTTTGCAATCTGAAACACCTGCATATCTAAGTATACTTTGAAGTTTTTCAACATATTCTTTAGCTTCCTCCGAAGAAGATATATCAGGCTCGGTAACTATTTCAATCAGCGGAACACCCGCTCGATTATAATCAATGCAAACCCCTGCAGAAGCATGAACTAGCTTACCGGCATCCTCTTCCATATGAATACGGTTTATTCTAATTTTTTTACCGCTGTCAAGTTCAACATATCCATCTTGGCAAATGGGTAAATCGTACTGCGAAATTTGGTATGCTTTTGAAAGATCCGGATAAACATAGTTTTTTCTATCCATTTTAGATTTTAAATTTATTTTGCAGTTAGTGGCCAACCCTGCTCTTACAGCTAAATTAACTACCCCTCGATTAAGCTTAGGGAGCGTCCCGGGATGACCTATACAAACCGGACAACAATGTGTGTTTGGTGGTGCGCCGAAGTCATTTATACAATTACAAAAAATTTTAGTTTTAGTTGAAAGCTCAACATGAGTTTCAAGACCTACTACTAACTCATATTTCATAGCTGTACCCCCATACTCGGTGTTTTTGAGAATTTATAATCAGTTGTCACTTCAAATTGATGCGATAAGTTCAAAAGTGTTGCTTCTGAAAACCTTTGACCTATTAACTGCATCCCTATCGGAAGATGTTGAGAATCAAATCCACAAGGAACAGAAACAGCTGGTAAGCCCGCAATGTTAACCGGAACAGTACAAATATCCGATAAATACACCTCATTTGGTGATGCATAGCTCTTATTCAGAGGAAATGCCGTCACAGGCGAAGTAGGTGTTAGAAGTGCATCGACTTCATCAAAAATATTGTTAAATGCTCCTATAATCATTTTTCTCAAATTTTGAGCTTTCTTATAGTATGCATCGTAATATCCTGAACTAAGAACGTAGTTGCCCAAAAGTATTCTACGCTTCACTTCATCTCCAAATCCTTCGCTTCTGGTTTTACAAATCATTTCATTAATATTTGAATAATGAGCGGTTTTATATCCATAGCGAACGCCATCAAAGCGAGCTAAATTTGAAGAAGCTTCTGCACAAGCAAGTATATAGTAAACAGGCAATGCGTATTTTACTTCAGGTAAATTTACTTCCTTGACTTCACACCCTAAAGACTGATAGTGGGTTGCCGCTTGTTCAAGTGATTTTTTTACTTCTTCATCAACACCATCATAGTACTGAAG
>CAKVBG010000033.1 GCA_934725345.1 uncultured Eubacteriales bacterium | reverse complement strand
GTAAAGAGGTTGTTATAAGAACTCTGGATATTGGCTCAGATAAAAAAATAGATTACTTCAATCTGCCTCAAGAGCACAATCCCGCTTTGGGATATAGAGGCGTGAGGGTGTATCGCGATAAAGAAGAAGTTTTACTTACTCAGCTTAAAGCAATATACAAAGCTTCGGTTTACGGAAATGTGTCTGTGATGTTCCCTATGATTACAACCCTCGAAGAAGTCAAACAAATTAAAAAGTATATCCAGATCGCACAAAACGAGCTCTTGAACATAAATGTACCCTTCAGCCGAGATATTAAACACGGTATAATGATAGAAACTCCAGCCGCAGTAATGATAAGTGATGACCTTGCAAAAGAAGTTGATTTTTTCAGCATAGGAACCAACGACCTTACGCAGTACACTTTAGCGGTCGACAGGCAAAATACTATGGTCAATTACCTGTTTAGCCCACGCCATAAATCCATATTGCGTATGATAAAAACAGTAGTTGAAAACGCTCACAAAAATGGCATCGAAGTGGGGATTTGCGGCGAATCAGCTTCTGATGAAGTTCTACTCGAAACCTTCTTGGCATTAGGAGTGGATGAATTATCTGTTTCACCGGGGTGCGTTTTGAAGTTGAGGAAGAAAATTTCTACAATTGATGTTTCTAAAGTAAAAGAAAAAATTTTGTTGTCACTATAAATAAAAATAAATGGAGGAAAAATAAGTGGAAAATTTATCTAGCATGGTGTCGCCTCAAACAGGAAGGTGCGTTTCGATAATAGAAATCCCGGATGAGGTGTTTTCCGAAAGAATCTTAGGCGATGGAATTGCAATAATTCCTCAGACGGAGGAAGTGCTCTCTCCAGTAGATGGAGAAGTGGCTCAAGTTGCCGAAACTAAACACGCTTTTTGCATAAATTCAAACGATGGTCTTGAATTAATGATTCATATCGGCGTGGATACTGTGAAGTTAAATGGTAAGGGTTTTGAATGCTTCATAAAAAAAGGGGATAAAATAAAAAAAGGAGACCTCATTGCTAAAGCAGATATAAAATTCATTCAGGAAAACGGTTTCCCTCTACATACCGCAATTTTAATAACAAATTCAAACAAATTCCAGATCGTAAAGCCCCACTATGGCGAAGTAAACTCAGGGAAAGATATAGTTTTGGAATACATGCCAAGATAATTTTTGGGTATGTGAATCATCATTAGAAAGTAGTGAATTTATTTGGTAAAGAAAAATTCTTTGTTTGGTATCTTACAGCGCGTTGGTCAGTCATTTATGTTCCCTATCGCACTGCTACCCGTAGCAGGACTCCTTTTGGGAATCGGTGCATCTTTTTCAAATGCTCAGATGATAGAATCCTTTGGGCTGCAAAGTCTTCTTGGAGAAGGTACAATTTTAAACTTTATTTTAGTTATCATGAAACGAACGGGAGCTATAGTGTTTAGCAACCTACCCCTGATATTTGCTATGGGTATAGCACTTGGTATGGCGAAAAAAGAAAAGGCAGCTGCAGCACTCTCAGCAACAATTTCATTTTTGGTAATGCACGAAACTATCTCTTCTTTACTTTCCTTAAACGGGAGACTAGCGGAAGGAATTATGAGAGAAGGTACAATTGCAAATGTTTGCGGTATAACTTCTCTAGAAATGGGAGTCTTCGGCGGAATACTCGTAGGATTAGGCACGGCGTATTTGCACAATAAATTCTATAAAATTAAATTGCCTAACGTTATTTCATTCTTTGGTGGAATTAGGTTTGTTCCGATAGTATCTTCGTTAGCATACATTTTCGTTGGAATACTTATGTATTTTGTGTGGCCGTGGGTTCAAGACGCAATGTATTCACTGGGAAGTTTGGTAGTTGCTTCTAAGTATGCGGGCACCTTCATTTACGGAATAATAGAACGTGCACTCATCCCCTTTGGACTTCATCACGTATTTTATATGCCTTTCTGGCAAACAGCTATCGGGGGCACAGCTATTGTTGATAATCACTTTGTTACAGGGGCTCAAAATATCTTCTTTGCAGAATTAGCTTCCCAAAACGTAACTAAATTCAGCATCGGTGCAGCAAGATTTATGGCCGGGAAATTCCCAATTATGATATTCGGTTTGCCCGGTGCAGCACTAGCCATTTACCATACTGCTAAACCCTCAAAAAGGAAAGCCGTTGGAGGACTTCTACTATCTGCAGCTATAACGAGTATGCTCACGGGTATAACTGAACCTATCGAATTTACGTTTTTGTTTGTTGCTCCTTTACTTTATGCCGTACACTGTGTGTTTGCAGGTGCGTCCTTCATGTTGATGCATCTTTTGAAAGTTACAGTCGGGATGACCTTCTCAGGCGGGTTCATAGATTTGTTCCTCTTCGGAATTCTCCAAGGAAATGCTAAAACAAATTGGGTGTACGTCTTACCGGTGGGAATAGCCTACTCATTTATCTATTATTTCCTGTTCAAATTTGCAATCAAAAAATTCCATTTAGTAACTCCTGGCCGGGAAGAAGACGAACTAGAAACTAAACTGTATACAAAGAAGGATTTAGAAGCTACTAAACAAGAAAATACTGCTTCAAAAATTTTAACGGCTCTCGGTGGAAAGGAAAATATTCAAAACTTGGATTGCTGCGCCACAAGGCTTAGAATAAAACTTAAAGACCCTTCTCAATTCGATGAACAACTTGTTCGAGAAACAGGCGCCGCGGGAATAATCAAAAAGGAAGATAACTTGCAAATAGTTTATGGACCGAGAGTATCGGTTATAAAGAGTGAACTTGAAGAATTGATGGAATCAGCTAAAAATTAATTTGCATAAGAATAGCCAGCTAAAAAGCTGGCTTTTTAATTTCTATTTTTTAACTTATTTAATTCCTTTGATATGTTTTTCTATGTTGTCTTTAGTTATAATAAATTTATCAAATAATTCCTTAAAATCTCTTTCATTACTATTCCATTCAGCTGAGTTCCATAATGCGTTTTTCTCCAGGAATTTACCTCTCACACCTGTATACATCAAATTTTCCAATAAAACTTTCAGGCAATAAACCGCATCTTTAACATTTATTTCTCGTCTTTTAAAATATTGCTTAATTCCATCAAACTGCTTCAGCTTCAGACTATACGGATCGCCATTGCCCACCGCTCTTTCGTATTCCTTTATAAAATCTTCTGATAATTTAATCAGATTATTTAAACTGTCACACATTTTTTTTTCAATTTTATCTATACTACAGTTTAAACTATTAATTTTACTTAACTGTTTAACACAATCCACCCATTGTCCCTCGTTTTCTTTATTTTTACTAACAAGCTCTTTGAGATTATCTTTATTGTTTTTGTCGGCAGAGCTACACACTTTTTTCCAATCATCAACTAAATCTTTATCATAATTTTTAATTATCTGTTCTTTATCCTTACTAATATTTTGCTTATCCAGGTTATCTATATTTTCAGTTAACTTGCAAAAAGCTTCCATCTTTTCAATTTTATCCTCTAAACCTTCAATAGTCTTCCCTTGCTGTCCAATTGAAGCGGAAAGTGTCTCTCCTAATTTTTTTACTTCACCATCAAACTCTTTTTTAGTTCTACTCGCTTCGTCAATCGCCGTTTCAATTTTTTTCCTTTTAGTTTCTGGAACCACCTCTTTGCATCCACTTAAAATTGACTTCAATTTACCACTGAAAAATTCTTTCTCAACTTCAACACTTTCTAAGAAGGGTTTACTACTTCCGAACTTGTTTATTTCATTCCTGATATTTATAATTGCCGTCATAGAATCATTAATACATTGGATAACTTCTTTGTTGTCTTTAACAGCAGAATTACTCGTCAGTTTATTTGTACAATCCAAAAAACTTTCTTTAGAATTAACCGATTTCCATTCTTCAAGAAATTCCTCATATGGGTTTTTTTCAGCATTACTTGCTTCAGTTTCTGATTTATTAGATTTAAAAAAATTTTTAATCTTGTCAATTTTTTCTCTCATTTTTATTCCTCCTAATTTTTTAATTTAGTTAATTTTCCGCTGTTAAATTTATTTTTTAGCAGCTTTCTTTTCTGCTCTTGCTTTGGCTTTTTCCTGTTTAGCTGCTTTCTTTTGCTCTTTTTCGGTGGCTTTAACTTTTTTCTTGTACTCTGAGCTGGCGGTCTTAACTGCTCCCTTTAGAGCTTTTAGTTTGCTGTTTGCCACATCTATGGCTAAATTTACTTCTTTCAACTGATTTGCTGATAAATCACCGCATGTTTTTTGGAAATTCTGTTTTGGATTTTTTCTGTCTGAAAAATATATTTCAAATACTTCCCCCGAATCAGGAACATTTATCGTTGTTTTGAAGTTTTCAGAAAGGGATTTAATTTGTTCTCCTAGTTTGTTGGCCAATTCTCCAATCTTTCGCTTTATATTTTCATGGCCTTTGATATCGATATCCTTAACTACAGCTACTGCTGAGTTAACTTCATTTAAACTTACTAATCCTCCTTCTTTTGGAAAAAGCGTGTCGTAGCTTTTTTTATCGTTATCTAATTTTTCTTGTTCTTGTTTTGCATTCTCAAATTGAGCTTTTAGTTCCTTCAATTTATTTTCAGCTTCTTCGTGTTTTTGTTTAATTTTTTTAATCGCTTCATCTCTACCCTTATTTCCTGTCATAAGATCTTCTGCAGCTCTTTTGAATTTCTCTCTACTCTTCAGAATTCTTTCATATGCACTCTTGTCGACCTTTTCCATTTCACTATCTCTTGCAGAACATAAGTCACGATATTGGAAAGCTTGACCTCTTAAAGTCGGACAAACGCGTGTTCCTAAATTAGTATAACTTTTCCAACACTTATTAAGCTTAAAATTACCGATAAATTTCTTTTTTTTGCCATCTTTCATGAATTTTTCCATGTCTTCGAGAGTTTCATCATTTGCTATAGGATTATCTCCAACTCTTATATCGAGCAAAACAGAATATCTATCATCATCAAATCCTGATAATTTTTTTATAATTTTTGTCTTCGCGCTCTTTATCAATTCATTAACCATATCCATAGCATATAACCTCCTAGATTATTAAATTTAATTTTGCTAGAACCACAAGTGTTATTATATATTAATCTGATAAGTTTGTCAATTATTTTATTTATTTTATACAATATAAAATTAGATTTTTTAAATCCTATCTATCTCTTGACTTTTTTTCCAACATATGATAGAATTCTATAACCTCTGAGTTTAGGTCAGAGGGAGGCTAAAATATTCCGAAATACCGGGAGGTGCCGTGAATGAGAGTAAAAGTTACGCTGGCTTGCACAGAATGTAAACAGCGAAATTATGAAACTACAAAAAACAAGAAGAACAACCCTGATCGACTTCAAATGAACAAGCATTGTCGTTTTTGTAGAAAACATACTCAGCACAAAGAAACCAAATAGTAAAAATACTTAAACAGCAAGGAGGCAAAACAATGTCTGAAAAAAAAGGGATGTTTCAAAGAATCAAAGATTATTTCTCAGAATCTAAGACTGAACTAAAAAAGGTTGTTTGGCCAACTCAAAAAACAGTTTGGAAGAATACTGGTATTGTTCTTGCTATGATTTTTGTTATGGGAGTTTTTGTAGCATTGCTTGATATGGGACTTATGAAAGGCCTTAGTTCGATCATGCTAGTTTCCAGCTACAAATAAGATTGATCCGGAGGAAATTTTGAAATATGTCTGAGGCTGCAAAATGGTACGTGGTGCACACTTACTCAGGTTATGAGAATAAAGTTGCATCAAATATCGAAAAAATCGTTGAAAGTCGTGGTTTCCACGATAGAATTCAAGAAGTAAAAGTCCCCACAGAAACAGTTATTGAAATCAAAGATAACAAAGAGCGTGAAACCGAGAGAAAAATTTTTCCGGGTTATGTCTTAGTTAAAATGATTCTCAGTGACGAAACATGGTATGTCATACGAAATATCAGAGGGTGCGCAGGATTCGTGGGTTCTTCAACAAAACCTATCCCTCTTACTTCTGAAGAAGTTAAGAAATTAGGAGTTGAATCCAAGAAGATATGCCTATCTTATGATATTGGCGAATCAGTCAAAGTTATTGATGGTCCGCTCAGAGGTATGGTTGGCAAAGTGTCTGAAATTGACAAAGAAAACAAAACGGTTAAAATTATTGTTTCAATGTTCGGTAGAGAAACTTCCGCTGAACTCGCATTGGGACAGATCGAACCTGTTATGTGATTTTGCCTATTGTTTTGGACAAAATTTTAAAATACTAAGGTTCGATAGAAAATTTGGAGGTGCAAGAATTGGCTAAGAAAGTCAAATCAATCGTAAAATTACAAATTCCTGCTGGAAAAGCAACTCCAGCTCCCCCTGTAGGCTCCGCTTTGGGACCTCACGGAATAAACATCATGGGATTCACAAAAGAATTCAATGATAGAACTAAAAATGATATTGGATTGATTATCCCTGTAGTTATTACTATCTATGAGGACAAATCATTCACGTTCGTAACTAAAACTCCACCTGCTCCAGTTTTAATTAAAAAAGCTTGCGGGATAGAGTCTGGTTCGGGTGTTCCAAACAAAACAAAAGTTGCTAAAATAACTAAAGAACAAGTTCAGAAAATCGCTGAACAAAAAATGCCAGACCTCAATGCCGCTAATATTGAATCAGCTATCTCTATGGTTGCTGGAACTGCAAGAAGCATGGGCATTGAAGTTGTTGATTAATTTATGAAAAGTCGTATCCTCTCAAGTGGGAGGAAAAGTCCGATTTTACCACTAATTCAGGAGGAAAACAATGAAACACGGAAAAAAATACAAAGAAAGCATAAAATTATTTAACCTAGCTTCTAGTTATGATTCTGACGAAGCATTGGATATGTGCGTTCAGACCGCTAAAGCTAAATTTGATGAAACTATAGAACTTCACGTTAGATTGGGTGTTGATTCTAGACACGTTGATCAACAAGTTCGTGGCGCTTTGATTCTCCCTCACGGAACCGGTAAGAAAATTAAAATTCTCGCTATCTGCAAAGGAGAAAACGAAAAACTTGCTCAAGAGGCTGGTGCTGATTTCGTAGGCGCTGAGGAAATGGCTCAAAAAATCCAAACTGAAAACTGGATGGATTTTGACGTATTGATTACTACTCCCGATATGATGGGCGTTGTTGGACGTTTGGGTAGAATTTTGGGACCCCGTGGCTTGATGCCTAACCCAAAAGCCGGAACCGTTACAACAGATATTGCAAAAGCTATACGCGATGCAAAAGCTGGTAAAATTGAATACCGCTTGGATAAAACAAATATAATCCATTGCCCTATCGGAAAAGCTTCTTTCGGCAAAGAAAAGCTCAAAGACAACTTTGACGCATTGATGGGTGCAATAGTTAAAGCTAAACCTGAAGCAACTAAAGGCCAGTATATTAAATCATGCGTTGTGTCTTCAACTATGGGACCTGGCATCAAATTGAACGTCAGCAAGTTAGAAAATATTTAGTTTGCTTGACATGTTTCAAATAAACTGATATAATAGTCTCAAATAGTTTTGCACAGATGATATCGTATCGCTCCTAAGACCGCAGGTATTCGTAAGTGAATTTAAAACCCGCCTGCCGAGGATGAAGTATCTCGTAAATAAGAGTTATATTCGTCTTGTTTCTTTTCGTTTTTAGGAGCGATTGGAAGCAAGACTTTTCTACATACTAATTAGCGGAGGTGAAAAAATGCCAAGTACTAAAGTTCTCGAACAAAAAAAGGCTATTGTTGAAGCAATGGCAGAAAAACTTAAGTCTTCCTGCGCAGGTGTGGTTGTAAGCTACCAAGGAATCAACGTTGAAGACGACACTAAGCTCAGAAAAGAATTAAGAGAGTCTGATGTAGAGTATGTTGTTATCAAAAATACGTTGCTGAAAAGAGCAGCTGAAAAGGCTGGACTTGAGGAGATATCCCCCGTTTTAGTCGGTTCGACCGCTATAGCTATCAGCAAAGAAGATTACGTAGCTGCATCAAAAATCCTTTGCAAATTCGCTAAGGACCATGATTTCTTTAAAGTTAAATCGGGCTTTATCGATGGAAATGTTATCGATAGTGCAGAGATCAAGAGATTATCTGATTTGCCACCAAGAGAAGTTCTTATCGCTCAAGCTTTGGGTGGACTCAATTCTCCAATCCAGGGATTTGCTACAGTGCTTAATGCTACTTTAAAAGGTTTAGTAGTTGCACTTGATGCTATTGCTCAAAAGAAAAACGCAGAATCTAACTAAAAAATTTTATGTTATTTAAATTTATGGAGGTAAATAATAATGTCAGAAAAAGTAACAAAATTAATCGAAGAAGTAAAATCCTTAACCGTTCTCGAACTCAGCGAACTCGTAAAAGCTCTTGAAGAAGAATTTGGCGTATCCGCAGCAGCTCCAGTAGCAGTAGCAGCAGCTCCAGTAGCAGGCGCAGGTGCAGCGGCTGAAGAAAAAACTGAATTTGACGTAATTCTCAAAGCAGCAGGAGATAACAAAATGAAAGTTGTTAAAGCTGTTAAAGACATTACAGGTCTTGGACTCAAAGAAGCTAAAGCTATCGTTGACGAAGCTCCAAAGCCAGTTAAAGAAAAAGTAGCTAAAGACGCAGCTGAAACAATCAAAAAACAACTTGAAGAACTCGGTGCACAAGTTGAAGTTAAGTAGTTTACAACTTAATTGATGTGAATTTACTGCAAACAGTCGCTATTAGTGGCCGTTTGCATCATTTTATATGGAGATAGTAAAGATGAAAATATTTAAAAAATTTTGCACAATTATAGCCGCAGGTATTATGGTTTGTAGTTTAGGTGCTAGCGAGGTTAAATCATTGTTTGGTAATACTCATTTTAATTTGGGGAAAAAAATCATAGAAAACTTGGATATCTCCCTATCCGAAAATCAAAAAAAGGCATTCTTATCCGGAATTGTTTATGCAGATATCGGAAGATTTAAATTCGATCAAGAAATAGGAATTGCTTCAGATTCAAGCCAGTTTATTGCAGAAATGAAAAAACATATAAACAACACTGAAGAAGAGTGGTTTGCTATCGGATGTGAAATCCATCGTTTACAGGACGCAAAAACTAGTGATACATTAAAAGAAATTTTTGAAAACACAGAAAAAAGCACTTATAAAGAATATATAACCCACTGCGCTTTATTAGATTGTTATTTTTTGAAAAAAACCAATGAATATATTCACAATAATCACATAGAAACATTTAATTTCAATCGAATAAAAGAAGCATTGTATAAACTAAATATGGTACCTATAAACTCACTTAATTATGTAAATTTAGACAACAACAGTGTACTAGAGAAGTTGAAAACCTTTTATGATTCAATAGGCGAAAAATATTCATTGAGTTCATACAATGATTTATTGAAAAAAACTTATAGTACGCTCGGATTAAAACTAAACAATAAAGTTATAAATGAACAAGCTGGAAATATTATAGGGTCTTTTGCGATGTTAGCATTCTTTTTTAGACATGATGTAACTTTAGATAAAACCGAAATTATCTCGAAAATTGAGCTAGCATGTAGCCAATTAGTCAAAGTATGCACAGATCACTTAAAGACAATAATTCAAGCTTCTAAAGAGGAACAGATTTAAAAATATATACTACAAAAAAGGTGATGTCAGAATTTAACTTGATAGCACCTTTTTATTTTCTATAGAGATCTAACTTTTCATTTGTTCTTTAAATCCACAAACCATACTGTAAACCGTCCATCCTACCATAGGAATTGCGCCTATCACGTATCCTAGTGCATAAGATGGTCGGCTGATATAATATGAAGCTTTTCTCCCACCTACAACATTTTCCAAACTCTCCTCGGTCAACATACCATTATCATTCTTTTCTTGTACATTCTTTTTATACTTATTAACCTCATTGAAGATATAATTAGCGTCGTTTTTAGTCATCGGCAGATTTTTACTTTTCAAGACTATAAATAACTCTTCCGGCGTTTCACAATCAAGTAATCTACCAACATAATTTTTGTCAAATATAACTTTGGGTACGTCTTTCAAAGTTAATAGCTCTTTAGAATCGCAGTTGTGGACATCGACCTTGTTTTTCATACTGCTGGGCCTGTCTTTCAGTAAATCGGTATTCATTCACCATACCAAGTTTCTTTAAAACCATCATGGACTCCTTTAGGAAATCCTGCCACGATAGCACCTGTACTATACCCCACTAAGGTAAATGGAAAAGAAATTATTTTCCCTACGTATCTAACAGCAACAGGCACACCACCACTAATGGAACTTAAATTATCTTCATCAAGACGACCATTTGCAGTCATACATTTTATACTCCGTTTCAAATATTTACCAATAAATCTAAGATTATCTTCATCAATTTCCAAATTATTATCTATAAACAGTTGTTTAGCCTCTTCAATACTTTTTGAACTCAAAAGCTTTTTTAAAAACCCTTCATTATACACTGTTTGCTGTACCTTTTTAATCTCACTTTCAATAGTAGTAAAGTTATCATTGTTGTTGCAATTTACTTTTTCCAAGTTTACCACTCCTTTGATAAATATATTACATATATATTATACAAACAAATTATTAATTGTCAATATTGCCCACAATAAATTTATTTGATGAAATACATTAAGCTATGCAATTTGCATAGCTTTTCCATAGTAAATACTGGTGACTCGTATGGGAATCGAACCCATGTTACCGGCGTGAGAGACCAGTGTCTTAACCGCTTGACCAACGAGCC
>CAKVBG010000032.1 GCA_934725345.1 uncultured Eubacteriales bacterium | reverse complement strand
AGTTTAGCCTCTGATTCCCGAAACGTATCTGCACTAGATACAACGTCTAATGAAACGAGTATCGTTGTTAATAATTATAACGAACTTGCCGCAGCAATTACGAGTAGTGATGATTACCTCACAATTTATCTAAATGCAGATATAGAAATAACCTCAAGGATCACCTTCCCACCTACCAAAACGAATCTCACCATAAACGGAACATATACAAATGAACAAGGCATCACCAAGCGTCATACCCTTACAGATATGAATTCCGCCTCCATCACAAACTCTATATACATTGCCTCTGCAGCTTCTGAAATAAACGTTACTTTATGCAATGTGGATATAGTCGGCAAAAACTATTACGGAATTGTAGCAGTCGAAGCGGTCAATTCCACTAAAGCCGTTACTTTAACCTATCAAAATGTTAATTATACGGGACCACAGATAAGCTATAATCGCCAAGGTATGGTGAGATATATCGATTCAAATATCACTATTAAAACTTCTTCAGGATACGCTTCTCCTTCAAATGAACTCGCAGAAGTAAATAGAGTTGAGATCGGCGGCAAAACGACAATACATCACACAAGTACGGGTAATGCGATGTTTTGGCTTACATATGCGAATCCATCTTTTAAAATTTTAGAAAATGCGGATGTTAGCATAACTTCTGAATCACGAGAAACTCTCTATTGTGATTACAGCCCCGATATAGTAATAGAAAAAGGAGCCAACGTTACAATAAATACTCCTAGAGGAATGTTTTATGACACAGGCTCTTCCCAGCTTGCAAAATCTTTTTTAATTGACGAAAAGGCAAGCCTTAAGGTAACTCAAACTGCAGTTAAATCCGGTGTGGGAACAATTAGATGCAGTGGTGACTTCATAGTTTCTAATGGTGCAAGTTTATACATAGCCAATACTTTATCCTCCTCAGCACCGCTCATTCAAATGACTTCAACCGCAACAGTTAAATTTGAAAATCCAAAAAGTATAGTGCTTTACAATAAAAACGGAAACCTAATCAGATGGACTTCAGGAACTGGAAAGGTAAATATAAATTCTCAAGTTGTAAATTATTGGCTTTCCGCAAAAGACTTCCCCGATGCCGGGACTTTATCGGATACACCACTATACATTTGGACTAAATTGGATGAAAGTAATGTGGAAATAGATGCGTCCACTTCAACTTCATCTACAACATCAGTTACAACTAACATGACGTCATCAGATTCTCAAACCCCACCGAGCTTACAAACCTTCAATTTACAAAACGTCAAAGTGCTGTCGATGGGACAACTTTCCCTTAAAACTAAACCCATTTCTGACGCTTCTATTAATATCACCGGAACCACTAATCCTTCCTCGAATTTAAAAGCTGAATTTTTGTTGGATTCCGTTATGAGAAGCGTGGAAGGTACTTCAGATGCTCTAGGTTCTTTCTTGCTAACTTTACCCGAACTACTCCCCCTCAATATCTCTGTTACAGTGACTGCAAACGATAATTTTAAAAACAGGACTGAAACTCTAGCCGTTGTTTATACAGGAGCACTAGAATTCAAAACAGTACCAAGTGTGCTTGAATTTAAAAACACCGTCATTCCAACAGTTAAAACTACTATCCCAAGGCAAGAAGCAGATTGGTCCATATTAATTTCTGATTCGAGATTAGAAAGCTCGGATTGGAGTCTATACGCTTCTATCAATACTCCTTTTACTTCAGCAAATAATCATACTCTCAAAGACGCCCTTGTGTTTATCGATGAAAAAAACAAAAGCTTCGTTATAAATAACGAACCAACTAAAGTTTATTCGGGAAAATCGGTTTCCTCCCCCACAGACACTACCATTACATGGTCTGAAAATCAGGGTATGTTACTTGATATCAATCCTCAAGATGTTTTGGATGATTCCTATGCAACAACTATAACTTGGACACTAACTGATGCCCCCTAATTTTTGTACAAATTGTTTTTAACATTTCAAAGCAATTTTTAAACGTAGAATTTTGATAATTTTTTATTTGACAATAGTGTGATACCGGATACGTATAAATTTGTATTCCTATGATATAATTTAGATATAAATATGTTTCGGAGCTAGAAAAATGGATGCAATATAAGGAGTAATAGAGAGAATAACCCATCAAAATGAAGAAAATGGATAGATTCTTGGGTCCATTCCAAAAATTACATAGCTGCTTCAGATTCTACGGTTGTTACTTTGAAAAACGAATATCTTAAAACACTTTTCGTAAACAAACATAAGATAACATTTATCTACACAATGGATTTCATTGCTTTCAGCTTGTAAATTAGTAGTAACGTAAACAGAAATTTGCACTAGGAAGAAAAAATATACAGTTTAAATATTTAAATTTTCCGCCGACAATATTATCGGCGGAAAGTCTGTATATACTTATCTAAAATTAAATCACTGATTTTTTCTTCTTGTTGTAAACGGTCATTTCAAGCATTGCTAATGCACTCGCTGCAAATAAAGAAAAGTATACAAAGATATTGCTGTTATCTCCGGTTTTAGGATTACTTGTTTCGGTTTTAGCTTGTCCTGCTTTTCCCTCAACATTAGTTGCTACAATTCCGTGTTGACTTAAATGCGATGTTTCAAATACTATATATCCATCTTCTACGGTTGCTGGGATTGTTTCTTTTATTTCATCATTTGAAATATATACTACTTCATATTTGTTAAATCCTTTTAGTTCTTCCGGTAATGCAATTCTTATTTTCATTTTATTATCACTGATTTTAACTACCTGATCATTTTCCAGTACATTTATATCCACTACGTACTTAACACTTTTATTTGCCAAATTCTTCTTGACTTCTACAGGTTTGATATCCAGTTTGAAGTCTCCACTAAGTTCTTTTGCAAATTCAATTTTTGCTTTTGTTTTTCCTGTGCTTTGAATTTCTTTTACTGTTTCTACTGGTTCTCCTGGGTTTCTAGTCCAAGCATATAAGGTTACATTTTTATAATATTCGTATACCAAATTTTCTTTATTTTCTTTTATCAATGTATCTTTTTCAAATTTGTTGTCTGTTTCTTCATCCTTATCCCATACTCTCCAGTAAATATACTTAAGTTTATTTCCACTTCCATCTTTTTTATATGGGTGCAAAATTGTAACGATTTATAAAAAGTTAAGTATCAGCCGATTTATTCATCTTATTCCCCATGTAGGTTCATAAACTTTTAATGCTATGGTATAATGAGTAATAAGAACCTGGATAGTTACCAACGTCAAAAATTTTAAACCGTGACGAAAACCTTGTTGCTTAGCAACCACAATATATACTTTAAGGCGGTGACATACTATGCCATATTTTTTAAATAGCATTACACCAGTAAATCAGTTTACTAAAACTACAAAAGAAAAGTATTTTGTAGATAAGTCGGAATTGATAGAAAAAATGAATGAATTAGTTGGCACGGCATCTCAGTACATTTGCATAACAAGACCCCGAAGGTTCGGCAAGACGATAAATGCCATGATGCTTGCTTGCTATTATTCCAAAAATGCTGACTTTAAAAAGCTCTTTGATAAACTTGAAATTAGTAAAAGTGAGTCATATT
Organism: uncultured Eubacteriales bacterium; assembly: GCA_934725345.1. Taxonomy (GTDB): domain Bacteria; phylum Bacillota; class Clostridia; order Oscillospirales; family Acutalibacteraceae; genus UMGS1491. The sequence continues at coordinate 7,393 of CAKVBG010000032.1, read as the reverse complement.
TGGAACACTTAAATAAGCATAATGTGATATTTATTACATGGTGTAATCCTACAAAGGAATACAAAACTTTTGATGAGTATATGGATGGTTTCATTCCTCAATTAATTTTAGACCTAAAAGAAGAATTTCCAAATGCAAAAATTAATGAGAGTGATGCACTTGGGAAAATTTTCGAAGATATATATACCCAAACAGGGGAAAGTTTCATATTTATACTTGATGAATGGGACTATATTTTTAATAACAACTTATTCGAACCTGAAGACCGTGAAAGATTTTTGGAATTTTTAAAAAAGCTCCTCAAAGATAAACCTTACGTAGAACTTGCATACATGACAGGAGTTTTGCCTATTGCTAAGTATTCATCAGGTTCAGCGCTTAATATGTTCGATGAATACACTTTTTTGAACGATATGAATTTTGATAAATATTTTGGCTTTACGAATTCAGAAACAGAAAAATTGTGTGAAAAGCAAGATAAATTATCACTAAATGAACTCAAAGAATGGTATGATGGCTACAAAACTCAAGGAGGGCACGAAGTATACAATCCTAGATCTGTAGCGTTTGCGCTCAGAAAGGGCGTATGTCAAAGCTACTGGACTAATACGGGACCTATGGATGAAATCAGTTATTACATTGAAAATAATGTGGAAGAAGTAAGAAACGATATAGTACAAATGGTATCGGGAATACCTGTAAATATTCACTTAGAAGGCTACAGTGCAGAGCAAATAAATTTAAATACTCGTGATGAGATACTTTCTGCCATGACGGTTTACGGCTTTTTAAGCTATCACGATGAAACTCTTACTATTCCTAATAAAGAACTCCGAATGAAATTTGATTATGCACTTAAAAATCATCAAATGGGCGAAATTTCTAAATTAGTTTTGAAATCCAATCAAATGCTTGAAGCAACACTCCGCAAGGACACAGACACAATGGAAAAACTTGTTCAAGAAGCGCATGATATCAATATCCCTATTATAAAATACAACGATGAAAATTCGCTTGCTTGTATAGTTACACTTGTATACTTAAGCGCCAGAACAAAATACAAAATCGTGCGTGAAATGCCTGCCGGAATTGGTTTTGCAGACTTCATTTTCTACCCTAACGATAAAAGCAAACCAGCGTTTATCATTGAACTAAAAAAAGACTCTACTCCCGAAGAGGCTTTAAAACAAATTAAGGAAAAACGCTACCCTTTAGCTCTCAAAGATTATACAGGGCAAAAGCTAGCTGTTGGCATTACTTACGATAGTAAGCAAAAGCAACATCATGTTAAAATTGAGGAGATTTAATTTAAAAATCACTAAAACAGAGTACATTGCAGCTAAAAAACTGTGATATACTCCATTTTTTATTTTATTTAAAAAAACAACTTGATTCATTTTAATATAAGAGTCTATATGAAATATTTGTTTCAATATCAATAATACCTGATTCAGAAACCTCTTCCAAGTTTCTGTTAACTAAAGCACAAAACATAATATTCCACGGTTTCCTTGGTTTCTTTTATGTAACACTTCCGTGCTTCGTAACCCTTCTTCTAAGTATATCACATTCTATGTGTAAGTCTAAACATACTTTTTAGTTTTTATGATTTTTTTCTTATTCTTAAATCACCCTACTAAAAATTGTTATAGACAAATGTTATTTTCCCGTCTTGGCTTTCTAGCATTGCAAATATAAGCAATAAAATTCCGAGCATTATTAGTAACAATTTAAAAATATAACTTTTCCCAATTTTATGAATAATACTCTGTAATTTTTCTATCAACATAAAGCCATCCTTTCCATCCTAGATGCATAACATCTTTAAAAAAATAAGGTTCGTATTCATGATACCTTAAATCTAAATAATCAAAGTTACACATAGTGGCAAGCTGTACCAATTTATCATAAAATTTATCTCTTTTTTCCTTTGTAATACCTGTAAAATCATAATAATACCCGTTTGTTGACATAAAAACAATATAAGGCCTAACTCCTGTTTGTTTGCAAATTTTTAAAAAAAGTTCATAATCTTTCATTTCATTCGAGTTTACTAAGTCTACATCTTTAAAACTATCTTTCAAAGAATCAATATTTGGTTTTAAATATTGGTCATAGTAACCATCGTAAACATAAAGATCATTATTTGTACATTCTGATTTTCCTGTATCCACTGCCAATTTTTCTTCTTTTTCCCAATCTATTTCTTTAATATTACTTGAGATATCATCCTTAAATCGTTTAACAGCTTTATATGATAAGTATTTATCCTTCAAACCTAAAAATTTTTCTTTTAAGAAGTAGTAGGGTTTTAAAATTTCAAACCCTACTTTTGAAAAAATATTTTCATGAGAATATAAATAGGAATAAACCAACGGTGCTGCAAGTGAGGATTCTCTCGCTGCTAAATCTGAAACTCTTGTACAAATATATTTCTTTTCATTTTCGCTTATCTTTTCATTATTCATCGTTTTATAAAATTGAAGTTCTGAAAAGTGTGCCTTAAAACCGTCTTTGTTAATTTCTTTATCTAAAAACCACTGGAGCGAAACTATAAGTATTATTTTTTTATCTTTAAAACTATCGCCTAAAGCACCTATTTTTATACCGTTAAGTAAGTCTTGTACATATGCCCTGCCAACTAAACTTGGAGAAGATGCAAGATAGTTATTTGGAAAGATATTTGCTGGATTTTGAGCAATATAATCGGCCTCAGCAAGTTCTGATGAACCAAGAATAATCAAATCGTCTTTTTTGGCATTGTGCTCAAGAAGTCTAATTCCTTTGTTCATTTCATCGACGCCATATGTTTTTCCAAGTGCGTCGTTATAATTTAACTCTATTTGTTTATCTAAAAATTTATCGAAGGCAAAAAGTAAAACAGCAGAAAAAAGTATTGGTATCAATACCAAAAATATGGCCTTTAATTTTACTTTCATTTTTCTTTATTAGCCGCCCTTTCTAAGAAAAACTTGAAATTATTGATAGTTGAAATATCTTTTTTTTCAAAATCTGTTGGTTGTAGTCTTATTCCAAGTTTGCTCTCGATCTCTAAAATTATATTGATAACTGAAAGCGAATCGATAAATCCAGCATCAAAAAGATCTAAATCTAAGTTTTCTCTTACCTCATCTGTTTCACAAACACTTTCCATTATTTCTAAGGCCAAATTTTCAAAATTCAAAACAATACACTTCCTTTTTAAAATTTAAACAAGTATCCCGAAAATAATAGCATACCAAATGCCACTACATTAAAACATATAAATATGCTTATGGGTTCAAACCACTTTGACTTTTTAAATTTTCTATAAATTTTCGACTTTAAATAAATATCAGTCAACACCAGCATAAGACCTTCATAAATTCCATATACTAAGTAAAATAAATAAAATCCATGCCAAAGTCCCATAACAGTCATGGTAAGCATATATCCACATCTTATAGCCACTTTTTTGCTTTTAAAAGTACCGTTTCTAAGTGTATTTAAAACGAATCTGCTAAAAAGATAATCCCCAAACCATTTAGAAAGAGATATATGCCATCTGTCCCAGAATTCTTTCATATTCTTCGCTAAAAATGGTTTATAAAAGTTCTCTGGAGATCTTATTTTTAAAATACTGCTTATGCCTATTGCAAAATTTGAGTATCCGGCAAAATCAAAAAACAGGTAAAAAGTATAGACATACATGTAAATTATTGCACTTGAAAAAGTAATCTCTTTCGGCAGCTTCTCTATAATAAAGTTGTTTATAAGTGAAGCTACAGCAAGTTTATAAAGTATCCCCATACATAATTTTTTCAGTCCAAAGATCAAATACTCGTTAATATACTCTTTAGGGCTTACTTGCTTTTTTAAATCTTCAGAAAATCGGCCAAATCTATCTATTGGGCCAGACTGTATACAAGGAAAAAATGTTATGAAATATAGCATGTCCAAAATTGGCAGCCTATCTATATGGTCGTCATGGATTTCAATTATGATCTGCCATATTCTAAAACTAATATAAGAAATCCCCACGAAACCAAGAACACTAAATCTGCTCGAATATACACAAAGCTTTACTGCAAAAACCGGTAGTACGGAAAGAAAAAAAGTTAAAAAGTATAAAAATTTATTTTTAGTTTTACTATGAATATATTGGTAAATTTTTACAAGTGCTACCTCAAAAAATATAAATGCTAGAAACTGAAGTAATTTAAATGGGCTTAGACCAATAACTAAAGGGACAAGTACTATCGAAACAAACATACCATAAATTTTTGAACTTTTTCCCACAAGTCCTAAAATTATTGCAGGCAAAAGTGAAAAAATAAGTAGATAAATAGAAAATAAGTCCGAATATAAACTTATAGTCATCTAAAATTCCTCCAAAAGTTTTTTTCGGTCTATTTTACCGTTTGTATTTAGAGGAAATTTATCTATTTCCTTTATTTTTCTTGGAACCATATATGAAGGAACCAAAGCTTTTAAATCTTTTTTTACCTTAACCGTAAGTTCTCTTCCCGATAAGTTGGTATTCTCTTTTACAACTATAAAAGCAGCCAAATACGAAACCTTCTCATCTTTTAAAATTGGTAATACCAAACTGCTTTTTATATAATCAAGAGTTTCTAAATTGCGAGCTATATCATCGACTTCAATTCTAAAACCATTTAGCTTTATCTGAGAATCTTTTCTTGAAATATAATATAAAAGTTTATCTTGTTCAAAGACTAAATCGCCTGTTTTATAGCCCATTTTGCCTGTTTTTTCATCTTTAAAAAATGATTTTTCAGATCTTTCATTATCGTTATAGTATCCACTGCTTACACTATTACTTATAACTACTAATTCTCCTATTTCTTTTTCTTTGGTGGGTAAATTATCTTTGCCAATAATAAAATACTCTGCTTCAGGTAAAATTTTTCCTATTGGCAAACTATTTTCACTGTCGAGCATTTCCTTAGTTATATCGCAAGCACTAAAAAGTACAGTTCCCTCAGTTGGACCATATCCATTTATAACAACCGAATTTTCGAAATTTTGATATATCGATTTTACTAAACTCTTACTAAGAATTTCCCCTGCCAAAATGAATTTTTTAAGTTTAGGAAGCATCTTACAATTAAATTTAGCATCAAAATTGCAAATTTCCAAAAATGACGGTGTGGATATCCAAACAGAAATATTGCTTTCTTCCAAATATTCAAATAGTTCTTTTAAATTTTGAATCATTTTAATATCAATGCTAAAAAGCGTTTTGCCCATCGGAAGATATATATAAATGGGTATATCCGAAACATCAAAAGAGTATGAAACTTGATTTAATATAGTCTGGCAGTCGCTTGGGATTTGACAGCTTTCTTTAAACCAGTCTACGAAATTTTCTATATTTCTACGTCTTATAGGAACTCCTTTGGGTTCGCCGGTACTTCCTGATGTGAATAGTATATAGCAAATATCATCCGGTTTTACCCAATCATCTTTTAGGTGTATTTCACTTTCAGATTTATATATATTTTCCATTTCATTACTATCAACTACTTTTAGAGTGGTTTCTAGATCTAACTCTGAAAAATTAAAGATAACTTCGCAATTTGTAATTTTCGAAATCTTATACAGCCTTTCCGGCGGATAAGTCACGTCCACCGGACAATAAGCTCTACCCGTTTTAAGTGAAGCTATCATTACGGGTATTATATTTATGTTTTTATTCCCATATATTAAAACCGGTGCTTTTGTTTTGTAATTTTTTTTAATATAGTTCGCTATTTTTTCAGATTTTTCCCAAAGTTCTTTGAAAGTAATATGCTTTTCTCTGTGAATAATAGCAATTTGATTGCTATGTTTAAACTTTTCAAGATTGTTTAATATCCACATTTTACACTCGCTCCTTAAATTAAAACATCACCGCTCACTGTATCATACAACATAAATTTTTTCAATAAAAAGTATCTAAAATAACTTCACTTGAAATCTAAATTTTAAACCTCGAATTTAGATAATGTGTAACCTTTAAAACATACACACTGAATTGTTTAAATATACATCAGAAAGTTAAAAACTTAGTATAAAAACAAAGAATATATGGCCAATAATACAATCGGTTTTTTTACAGGATTTAAAGCTTTTATTTCATCTTCGCATTGTATATTTATCTCATAAAACGTAAAATCAAAGATTTTATAATCTTCCGATATAATTATTTTCTTGCCACTTAAATACTGTTCTTTACTACCATTGTTTCCAAGCTTTGATTCCTCTAAAAATCTAGTTTTTTACATTGGTCAACTTTCTATCTGAGTAATCCTTTATTATGGTCCTATCTATATCTAAAAATTCTACTTTAATTAATTCTAATTTTTTTGAATTATTTTATCCTGCACCCATTATTTTTATAAGAATTCTATTTTTTCATATGGGTGCAAAATTGTAACGATTTATAAAAAGCTAAGTATCAGCCGATTTATTCATCTTATTTCCCCATGGAGGTTCATAAATTTTTAATGCTATGGTATAATGAGTAATAAGAACCTGGATAGTTACCAGAGTCGAAAATATTGTTTCTTAGCAACAACTATATAAACTTTAGGGCGGTGACATGTTTATGCCATATTTTTTAAATAGAAACTTTAAAAATAATGAATTTGAATTAGTATCGAAAGATAGATTTTTCGTTGACAAAACAAATATGATAAAAGATATAAGTAGTTTAATTGGAGTCAAGGACAGGTTTATTTGCATAACAAGACCCCGAAGGTTTGGCAAGACAATAAACGCAATGATGCTTGCTTGTTATTACTCCAAAAATGCTGACTTTAAAAAGCTCTTTGATAAACTTGAAATTAGTAAAAGTGAGTCATATTTGGAACACTTAAATAAGCATAACGTGGTATTTATCACATGGTGTAATCCTACAAAGGAATATAAAACTTTTGATGAGTATATGGATGGCTTCATTCCTCAACTAATTTTAGACCTAAAAGAAGAATTTCCAAATGCAAAAATTAATGATAATGATGCACTTGGAAAAATTTTTGAGGATATATATACCCAAATAGGGGAAAGTTTCATATTTATACTTGATGAATGGGACTATATTTTTAATAACAATTTATTCGAACCTGAAGACCGAGAGAAATTTTTGGAATTTTTAAAAAAGCTTCTCAAAGATAAACCTTACGTAGAACTTGCGTACATGACGGGAGTTCTGCCTATTGCTAAGTATTCATCTGGGTCTGCGCTTAATATGTTTGATGAATACACTTTTTTGAACGACATGAGTTTTGATAAATATTTTGGCTTTACAAATTCAGAAACTGAAAAATTGTGCAAAAAGCAAGATAAATTATCACTAAATGAACTCAAAGAATGGTATGATGGCTACAAAACTCAAGGAGGGCACGAAGTA
>CAKVBG010000031.1 GCA_934725345.1 uncultured Eubacteriales bacterium | reverse complement strand
CCTTTAACGTTAAATGAAAACCTACTGCTACTGTATCCTTTCGATTTTGCGTCGGGTGTTAATGAAAAAAGTTTTCTTATTTCGTCAAAAACTCCGGTGTACGTAGCTGGGTTGGATCTAGGGGTTCTGCCTATTGGAGATTGATTTATATTAATTACTTTATCAAGATGCTCAAGGCCAGATGTGGCTTTATGTTTACCGGGAAAGCATTTGGAGTGATTTAAGGTTTTTGAAAGTTGTTTGTATATTATTTCATTAACCAAGGTGGATTTTCCCGAACCTGAAACTCCTGTTACTGCCGTAAGTGTGCCGAGGGGGATGGAAACATCTATGTTTTTGAGGTTATTTTCTGAAGCTCCTGTTATTTTCAAAAATTTTCCCGTACCTTTTTTACGAGTTTTAGGTATTGGTATAAATTTTCTTCCGCTGAGATAATCACCTGTTAGGGAATTTTTACAGGCTTTTATTTTTTCTATATTTCCGGTGCAGACTATTTTTCCTCCATGTATTCCCGAACCAGGACCGACGTCCACGATAAAATCCGCGGCATACATTGTATCTTCATCGTGCTCAACAACTATAACTGTGTTATCCAGATTGCGTAAATTTTTTATTGCGGCTATAAGCTTTTCGTTATCTCTTTGGTGAAGTCCGATACTTGGCTCGTCCAAAACGTAGAGTATACCCATGAGAGAAGACCCTATTTGGGTTGCAAGTCTTATACGCTGAGCTTCTCCACCTGAGAGTGTGCCGGCATTTCTTGATAGTGTTAGATACTCAAGCCCCACATTTTTTAAAAAGCAAAGTCTTTGTTTTATTTCTTTTAAGATGGGTTTTGCGATTGTAAGGGCGTTATTTTTTATATTCAATTTTTCGAGGAAATCCAAAGCTCTAGAAATAGTTAAATCACAAAATTCAGCTATGTTAAGCCCCTCGATACGCACCGATAGCGCATTATCAAAAAGACGTGCACCTTTACATTTTCTGCAGGGAATTTCTCTCATGTAAGATTGGATTTCTCGCTTGACCCAGTCGCTTTTAGTTTCTAGAAATCTTCGTTCCAGATTACTGATTATTCCTTCAAAAGTGTTTTCGTAAGTTGCCGGGCCATAGGCCGTATTTCGATTCAAAGTAAGTTTTTCACCGTTTGTACCGTATAGGATTATATTTATGATATTTTCTCCCAAATCCTCTAGGGGTGTATCTAAAGAAAAATTATACTTTTTAGAAAGGGCTTCGAAGTACATGTTAGCTATAGAATTACCTTCCATTGACCATCCGCTGCCCTTTATCGCTCCTTGATTGATAGACTTAGTTTTATCCGGCACAATTAATTCTGGATCCACTTTCATAAATATTCCCAGACCTGTGCATTCTTTGCAAGCTCCAAAAGGACTATTAAAAGAGAACATCCTGGGGGAAAGTTCTTCGATGGCGATGTTGTGCTCAGGACAGGCATAGTTTTTAGAAAATATAATTTCTTCATCGGAGTTTAAATTTGCTTTAATTATTCCGCCAGAAATTTGAGTTGCGGTTTCAATTGCTTCAAATAATCTTGAACGCACATTTTCTGAAAGAATTAATCTGTCTACTATTATATCTATGTTATGTTTCTTATTTTTTTCAAGGTAGATATTTTCGGATAGATCCCGTATTTCGCCATCAACTCTCACTCTTACAAATCCATTTTTACGAGCATTCTCCAATTCTTTTGAATGTTCTCCTTTTTTTCCTCGGACTATTGGAGCTAAAATTAAAATTTTTGTTCCTAGTTTAAAATTCATTATTTTATCAGTTATTTGGTCAACTGTTTGACGAGAAATTTCTCGTCCGCAGATAGGGCAGTGAGGTGTTCCTATTCTGGCGTATAGGAGACGCAAATAGTCGTAGATTTCGGTCACTGTGCCTACTGTGGACCTTGGGTTTTTTGAAGTAGATTTTTGGTCTATAGAAATTGCCGGAGAGAGCCCTTCTATACTTTCAACATTAGGCTTTTCCATTTGGCCCAAGAATTGCCGTGCATATGAAGAAAGAGACTCCATATATCTTCTTTGACCTTCAGCATAGATAGTATCGAAGGCCAATGATGATTTCCCTGAACCTGATACTCCAGTGAAAACAATAAATTTATTTCTGGGGATTGTAAGGCTGACGTTTTTTAAGTTATGAACTTTTGCTCCTTTAACAATTATATTTTTAGACATTTCTAATTCTCCTTACTTATTTTTTCTATTTGGTCTCTTAAGAAAGCTGCGTGTTCAAATTCTAGCATTCTAGCCGCTTCCTTCATTTCTTTTGTTAGTTTGATAACAATCTCGTTTCTTTCTTTTTTAGTCAAATTTTTAATTGAAAGTTGTTTTTTATTTGAAGGTTTTTCAGATATTTCTATTATCTCAGAGATTTCTTTCACTACACTTTTAGGAGTTATATTATGTGATTTATTATATTCGTTTTGAATTGTTCTTCGGCGATTAGTTTCCTCTATAGCCATTTCCATTGCGGGAGTCACTTCATCTGCATACATGGTCACTTTGCCGTTTACGTTTCTGGCTGCTCGACCTATAGTTTGGATAAGCGATCTATATGACCTTAAAAAACCTTGTTTATCGGCGTCCAATATGCCTACGAAAGAAACTTCAGGTATATCTAGTCCTTCGCGCAAAAGATTTATTCCTACTATTGCATCAATTGCGCCTGAGCGAAGTTTGTTTACTATTTTCATTCTCTCGATTGTGTCGGTGTCGCTGTGCATATACGTTACTTTTATACCAACATCACTTAGATATTGAGTTAAGTTTTCAGCCATTTTTTTGGTCAGGGTAGTTATCAAAACTTTTTCTCCTTTAGATGACCGTAGGTTAATTTCTTCGATTAAATCATCAACTTGTCCGTCGGTGGGTTTGACGGATATTTCTGGATCCAAAAGTCCTGTGGGCCTTAAAACTTGCGTAACAACATTTTGGCTTTTTTCAAGTTCAAAATCTCCAGGCGTAGCACTAACATATATAACTTGATTTATTTTAGAGTAGAATTCTTCAAAATTCATTGGTCTATTATCGTAAGCCGAAGGTAGCCTAAAACCGTGAGATATCAAATTATCTTTTCTGGATCTATCCCCAGCATACATTGCTCTTACTTGTGGAAGCGTTACATGCGATTCATCCACGAACATTAAAAAATCTTTTGGGAAGTAGTCAAAGAGAGTAAATGGCAAACTACCGGGTTTTCGTCCCGATATAACAGCTGAGTAATTTTCTATGCCTTTACAAAAACCAATTTCCTCTAAAAGTTCCGTGTCGTAGTTTATTCTTTGACTAAGTCTCTGAGCTTCAACGAACATACCTTTACTATTAAAGTATTTTATTCTTTCGTCGGCTTCACGCTTTATGTTGGAAATGGCGTGCATTAATTTTTCTTTTGGGATTACGTAGTGTGAAGCTGGATATATTGCACTATGTTTTAAAGATGATATAACTTCTCCGGTTACGGGGTTTATCTCTGATATTTTTTCTATAAGGTCGCCAAAAAATTCAATTCGAACAACTGTTGAGGCCGAAGATGGAAAAACGTCTATGATGTCTCCACGAACTCTAAATTTATTTCTTGACAAAGAAATATCATTTCTCTCGTAATTTAGCTCGATAAGTTTTTTGACTACTTCATCTCGATTTTTTTACTTTCCGGGGCGATTTGAATTGAACTTATTTTTTTAGTCTATCGGGTCGCCTAGACTATATATGCAAGAAACGCTTGATACTATTATGACATCTCTGCGTTCGGAAAGAGAGGAAGTGGCAGAATGGCGAAGTTTATCAATTTCATCGTTAACTGAGGAATCTTTTTCGATATAAGTATCGGTTGAAGCAATATAGGATTCTGGTTGATAGTAGTCGTAGTAAGATACAAAATACTCAACCGCATTGTTTGGAAAAAAGGATTTAAATTCATTGCATAGCTGAGCGGCTAAAGTTTTATTATGTGCTAAAACTAAAGTTGGCTTCTGAACTTTTTGAATTATATTAGCCATTGTAAAAGTTTTGCCTGAACCTGTAACTCCAAGCAAAGTTTGTTCTTTAAGACCTTTAAGCACTCCCTCAGATAAGGATTCAATTGCTTTGGGCTGATCTGCACAAGGGGCGTAATCTGAATGAATTTCAAATTTCACGTTATACCTCCATGATTAAGCATTTATAGTTATTATACCAAATTTATTATGCTTCATCGACGCACTAACATACAATTGAAACGCATTTATAAGTCGTATAAAATTACTTAATGTTTGGGAAGTTACCTAAATAAATTTTCGAAAAAGGAGAATTTTTTAAATGATAGAAATATTAGGTATAACCAAAAAATTCAAGGATATGGAAGTTCTTAAGGGTATTGAACTTAAAGTAAAAGATGGCGAAATTTTAGGTCTTTTAGGGGAAAATGGTGCAGGTAAATCAACGCTTTTGAGGATTATCAGCACTATGCTTAAGCCTTCATCTGGGACGGCCAAAATTAATGGTTTTGATTTAATCTCGGAACCTGAAAAGGTAAGAAAAAACATAGGGATACTGTTTGGAAGCGAAGTGGGACTCTACGAAAGGCTTACTCCTCGGGAAAATTTAGAGTATTTTGCATCGCTTAGCGATATGACCAAAGAAGAAGTAATTTCAAGAGTAAATTTTTTGATTGAAAAGTTCGAAATTAAAAAGTACAGTGAAAGACCAGTCGGAGAACTTTCCAAGGGAATGAAACAAAAGGTTGCTATTGCCCGATCTATAGTTCATAATCCTTCGATTATGCTGTTTGATGAGCCTGATTCAGGACTAGATTTCAAATCTTCTCGGACGGTACTTAACTTTATGGAGGAATGCAAAAAAGAAGGTAAATGTGTTGTATTTTCAAGTCATTCTTTAGAAAACATAAAAAATTATTCTGATAATATCGCACTGCTGAGCCAAGGAAAAATAGCCACGGTGTTTAATGTGGAAGAATACAGAAGTAAATATTCTGAGCGTCAGATAAATGATATGATTTTTAATATGGTTTGTGGGGGATGATAAAATGCTTAAACATGCGATTACTATATTTCTGAAAGAGTTTAAATGTATTTTGAGGGATAAAAAGACGTTTATAATGGGAATTATGTTGCCGTTGTTTATTGTGCCGGCACTGCTTGCTGCCGTGGAATTTTCTTTTAATTTATCTCAGAAAAATGCAAGCAACAATTTAGTTGTAGCTATGAATGATGAGAACAACTGTTTTTATCAATTTTGTTCTTTGAGAGATGGAGTGACGGTGAAGGAGGTATTAGACCCATCGGGTGCTATTGACAAAGGAGAAATAGCAGTTTACTTCTCGGTTGATAATAGCTTGGACCAAAAGATTCTAAAGGGAGAACAATTTAAAATAACTATGAACTATAGCGAGTCTTCTATGGGATCGATGATGTCTGTTGGAGTTGCGGCAGAGTGTGAATCTGACTTTAGGCAAATTATTGAGAGTGGTGGCTTTAAAAACGTAAATCAACTCTATGAATTAATTGAAAAAAATAAAGATTTCAGGGGCGAGCATTCAGAACTGACTTTAGATAACAGTACGCTTTATCTCAACATGTTAGCTCCATTCATGATAATTTTATACTGTTTCATAACTTCCTCAGGTACGGCAGTGGAGCTTTCTGCAGGTGAAAAAGAACGTTGTACTTGGGAACCGCTTCTTGCAACGGGCACAGATAGAAGGTCAATAATAATAGGTAAGATTTTGTGTTCTGGTTTAACGGGATTTATGAGTGCTATGTTTGCTACCATAGGATTGTTTGGATATATTATTTTAACTTCCAAAACTGGATTATCAGGAATTTCACTAACCGATATTTTATTTTTGTCGGTTACTAATTTACTTTCAGCCATGCTTATGTCTTCTGTGTGTTATACGGTGGGTATGTGTTCGAAATCTTATAAGGAGTACCAAACTTATTTTTTACCCCTTTCAGTTCTTTTTGCAGCACCGGGGTTATTATCGTCTTCTATTGAGATTAACAAAATTGGATTTTTTGAACTATCTGTCCCAATTCTGAATATTATATGCGTTATGAAAGAATTTTTATGTGGACGTGGAAATTTAATGCATTTCGCAATACTTTTCATTTGGCTATTGATATATGTTTTTGTAATATATAAAATGGATTGTAAACTAATTGAAAAAGAAGGTATAATTTTTAGAGAGTAATAAGGATATACAAATTTAGGAGGAATTTTTAAATGGGGGATGCTTTCTTAAGAACCAAACTATTGGTTGGGGAAAGTAAGTTCGAGAGATTGAGTAAAAGTAAGGTAGCGGTTTTTGGTGTTGGAGGAGTAGGGTCGTTTGCCGTGGAAGCGCTCGTTAGAGCCGGGATAGGCAGCTTAGATATCTTCGACGCCGACAGAATTGATGTTACAAATATAAACCGTCAACTCATTGCGAACGTAAACAATATTGGTGCAAAAAAAGTTGAGGCGGTAAGAGAGCGGGTTTTAAGTATAAATCCTAATGCTGTAGTCAATTCAAACTATGTTAAAGTTGACGCCTCAAATATAGATAATTACGATTTTGACTCCTATGACTATGTAGTAGATGCTATCGACATGGTGAGTTCAAAATTACTCATAATAGAAAAAGCAAAAAAACTTGGTAAAAAAATAATTAGTAGTATGGGTACGGGAAACAAAATTGATCCTTCAAAACTTCAGCTGGACGACATTTATAATACATCTGTTTGTCCACTGGCGAGGATAATGAGAAAAGAACTTAAAGCAAGAGAAATTGAGTCTTTAAGGGTGGTCTATTCCAAAGAAAAACCCTTGTACATACCTAAAGATAAAATTAACGCTAGCATTTCCTTCGTACCCTCTGTGGCAGGCCTTTTGATGGCTAGTGAGGTGGTTAGAGATCTGACTGAAATATAGATTTTAGACCGAAGGTGAAAAAATGGCAGTATATGAATGGAAATTTGAATCTATCGAATCGAGTGAAGTTAAAAAATGTGCCAAACAATGGAATATACCGGAAATTTGTGCGGCAATACTTTACTCTCGTGGAGCAAGAACCAAAGAAGAAGTGGATAAATTTTTAAAATTTGAGGAGTTAACTGACCCTTTTGATTTTACGGATATGCAAAAGGCGGTTCAGTTTTTGAAGCTAGCAATAGATAACAATGAAAAAATTTGCGTGTTTGGCGATTACGATGCAGACGGCATAACTTCCACAGCGCTGATATATTTATACTTTAAAGATTTAGGTGTGGATGTTGAATACTACATTCCAACTAGAGAAGAAGGATACGGCTTAAACTGCAGCACGATTCAAAAGCTTCACGAGAAGGGAATAAAAATAATTTTAACTGTAGATAATGGAGTATCGGCGGCTAAAGAAGTAGAATTTGCTAAATCTTTGGGTATAAGAACCGTCATCACAGACCACCATAAATTACCGGAGGAACTTCCCTTGGCTGAGGCTGTGGTTAACCCTTGCAGAGAAAACTGGGACCTCAAATACAAAAGCTTAGCTGGAGTGGGAGTGGCGTATAAGCTTATTCAAGCTTTTTCGGGAGAAAAACAAGTTTCTAGGAAATATATCGACTTGGTAGCCTTGGGAACAATTGGAGACTCCATGCCTTTAATAGGAGAATCGAGAGAACTACTTAAATTAGGACTGGAGTCTATTTGTGGATCGGAGATAAAGGGAATCAAGGTGCTTCTTGAAAAAGCTGGTATAAACGGCAAAAAAGCGGACTCTTTAGATTTAGCTTTTAAGGTAGTTCCAAGAATAAATGCGAGCGGTCGCATAAAGACTGCAGAGATAGCTTTAAGGCTATTAATTAGTGAAAATGAAATGGAATGCAGAGAAATATGTAACACTTTAGATGAATTAAATAGCTATAGAAAATCAATTGAGCGGGAAATAACTCAAAGTATAGAAGATCAAATAAAAGAGAATCCCAATCTTAAATTTCAAAATGTTATCGTTATAAAAGGAAAAGATTGGCATCATGGAATATTGGGAATAGTGGCTTCGAGGTTAGTTCAAAGATATGGCAAACCCTGCATACTGATATCTTTCTCGGACGATGGTGAAGCAAGGGGTTCTTGCCGAAGTATTGAGGGTATTTCCATCTATGATTTGATAGTTGCTTGTTCTGAGCACCTTGAGCGGTTTGGAGGACATACTTCAGCGGCAGGAATCAGTTTAAAAGCAGAGAATGTGGATGCATTTTGTGAGGCTATAAAGGAAAAAGCTCAAACGCTCACTGTAGATTTTCCTAAGATAGCTGTAGATGCTCAAATTACATTGGGGCTTATATCTCCTATGACCTTGAATTTTTTGAAATTACTTGAACCTTTTGGAAATTCCAATTCAGAACCTGTGTTCATGATAAAAAACTTAAAACTAAAAAAAATCATATCTTTAGGCAAAGATGGTGGACATCTCAAACTTAGTTTTCAAGATTCGTTTAGATCATTTGATTTTTTGTATTTCAATAAAAATAAACAGAATTTTCTTTACGACGAAAATGATGTGCTTGATTTACTTATCACTTTGCATCCAAATTTATACAGATCAAGCGGTGGCGTATCTGCACATATACTGGATTTAAAATTTTCAGATTTAAATATCAAAAGATTTACAAGTCATAAGAAAGTATATGAAAAATTCAAGCGGGAGTCGGGTTGTAGTTTGGAAGAACAGGAGCTTTTATTGCCCTCACGGGAAGAGTTTGCTAAAGTGTATAGATATTTAGTTTTAAATCAAAATCGTAAACTTAGAGTAGATAACGTGGGTTTCAAACTTTTTCAAAATAATGCGGTGTATTCCAGAATATATGTAATTCTGGAAGTGCTGGAAGAAATGAAACTAATAAATGTTTGCTGGGATGCAGATGAATTTAGTGTAGAAATTTTCGAATCTAAAACAAAAGTAAATTTACAAGATTCAAAAATTTTAAGTTTGCTCTCAAAGCTAAGTAAGGAGGAATCTTATGCCCGGCAGTAACTATCATACATACGAAGAACTATTAGGATTAATTAAACACAGCGGAAAAAATTACGATATTCCTACCATTGAAAAAGCATATCAAACTGCTAAAAAGGCTCATGCAAATCAAAAGCGTGTTTCCGGAGCTGACTACATTTTGCACCCAATTTCAGTTGCATACATATTAGTAGAACTTGGAATGGATAGTTCTTGCGTAATTGCAGCTCTCTTGCATGATGTTATCGAAGACACGTCTATCACTAAAAATGATATAAGCGAATTATTCGGTGAAGAAATCAGTAGTTTAGTTGATGGAGTTACGAAGCTCAGGAGAATAAAATCAAAATCTCCCGAAGAACAACAAGCGGAGAACGTCAGAAAAATGCTCTTGGCAATGTCGCATGATATAAGAGTTATCATAATAAAACTCGCTGACAGACTTCAAAATATGCGCACTATAGACTGTATGCCTGCGCAAAAAAGGCGAGATAAATCTCTTCAAAACATGGAGGTCTTTGCACCTATAGCTCACAGATTAGGTATTAGAACCATTAAAGATGAGCTGGAAGATATTTCGCTTAAGTGTTTGGATCCAATAGCATATGCAGAAGTTGAAGCTTCACTGGCACTTTGCAAGGCAGATAGAGAAAAATTCATAAATTTGATTAAGAAAAGAATATATGATCGCGTACAAAAATACGTTCCGGATATCTGCATAGAAGGACGAGTTAAAAGTGCCAATGAGATATATAAAAAGATGTTTATTAAGGGCAAGAGTCTAGATCAAATTTATGATATATATGCTGTTAGAATTATCGTGAACACTATAAATGACTGCTATAATGTATTTGGAATAATACACGATATGTTTCAGCCAATACCCAGTCGCTTTAAGGACTACATCTCTACTCCGAAAGCAAATATGTATCAGTCTTTACATACTACTGTGCTTACAAAAGAGGGCATACCTTTTGAAGTTCAGATTCGTACTTGGGAAATGCATCGAACTGCTGAATACGGAATAGCTGCACATTGGAAGTATAAACTTGGTTTATTAAGTGAAAGCAGTGCTTTTGGGAATTCTCTTTCTTGGGTTAATAAACTCCTTGAAAACTACAAAACAATAGAAGATGTAACGGATGTTGTTAAGAGCATAAAAACTGATTTAGTACCCAAGGAAATTTTTGTCTTAACTCCAAGAGGCAAGGTTATCACTCTGCCCGTGGGTTCAACTGTTATAGATTTTGCTTATGCGGTTCACACGGATTTAGGAAATAAAATGGTAGGGGCTAAGGTTAACCGTAAGATTGTACCGCTGACGCACACTTTGAAAACCGGTGAGATAGCTGAAATTATAAGCTCTAAAGATCCCGAAAAAGGACCTAGCCGTGATTGGATTAATTTAGTTAAAACAAGTGAAGCCAGAAATAAAATTAAACAGTGGTTTAAAAGAGAATGCCGCGAGGAAAATATCGCTCAGGGCAAGCTTAAATTTGAAGCCGAACTGAAAAATCATAAGATAACGTTGCCAATGGACCGTTTAGATGAAATTTTAAGTAGTACTTTGAAGAAGAACCAGTTTAGAAATTTGGATGATTTTTTTGCTGCTGTGGGGTATGGTGGACTTCAGCTTTGGAAGATAATACCTAAAATCAAGAAGGAGTACTTGGAATCAGCCCAAGGCAGACCGCTTTACACGATTATCGATAACAGTGAAACTCATAAGGAAAATTCCTCGAACAATGGAGTAATAGTTGAAGGAATGAAAAATTGTTCTGTTAGGTTTGCAAAGTGCTGTAATCCCTTCCCGGGGGACGATATAGTAGGTTTTGTTACTAAAGGCTATGGAGTTTCAATTCATAAAAAAGACTGCATAAATGCAAAGATAAAATTAGAAAATTCCGAATATAAAGATAGGCTCGTGAAACCTCAGTGGTGTAATACCTGTACACAAACTTTTGATACTGTAATTGAAATCGAGGCCAAGTATCGTGAAGAATTTTTAACTGACCTTACTCGCAAAATTTCAGCCATGAATATTAAAATAAAATCTTTAAATACTAAGTTGTATGATGATAATAAAATATCTGTTTCCATTACCTTAGGTATAAAAAACTCGGAGCACTTAAAATTCATAACGGATAATCTTTTAAGAATAAACGGCATGATTTCAGTAAAAAAGGTGTAAAGTGATTAGTATGGAAATTAAAACTTACAAAGTAGGAAGACTTTTTACTAATTGTTATCTCCTAGTGGATAATATTTCTAAATGCGCTGTTATGATAGATCCTGGAGCAGAAATAGACGGGATAGAAGACCAAATTTCAGGTTTGAACTTAAAATATATTCTGCTCACTCACGGAC